>NZ_SMLC01000151.1 GCF_004349245.1 Actinomadura sp. 6K520
GGTCGGGGTGCCCGCGGAATGAACATCGTCGAGCTGGCCGGGGTGACCAAGGAGTACCCGGGCGTGGTGGCGCTGCGGGGCGTCGACCTGGTGATCGCGCGGGGGGAGATGGCGGCGATCGTCGGGCCGTCCGGGTCCGGGAAGTCGACGCTGCTGCACATGATCGGGACGCTGGACCGCCCGACCGGGGGGAGCGTGACGGTCGCCGGGCACGAGGTGTCGGGGCTGGGCGACCGGGAGCTGTCGGCGCTGCGGGCACGGCACATCGGATTCGTGTTCCAGCAGTTCCATCTGGCCGCGGGGGTGAGCGCCCTCGACAACGTCGCGGACGGCCTCCTCTACGGCGGCACGGGGTTGCGGGAGCGCCGGGAGCGGGCGCGGGCGGCGCTGGAGCGGGTCGGGCTCGGGGAGCGGACCGGGCATCGGCCGCACGAGCTGTCGGGCGGTGAGCAGCAGCGGGTCGCGGTGGCGCGGGCCGTGGTGGGGGAGCCGGATCTGCTGCTGGCCGACGAGCCGACCGGCAACCTCGACTCCGGCGCGGGCGCCGGCGTGCTCGCCCTGCTGGACGAGCTGAACCGCGCCGGCACGACCGTCGCGATCATCACGCATGATCCGGAGGTCGCGGCCCGGGCGCCGCGCAGGGTGCTGGTCAGGGACGGGCAGATCGTGGCCGATGGGCGGACGAGGGAGGACGGCCGATGAAGGACGAACTGTCGCCGGCGCGGCTCGGTGCGGCCGACGTGCTCCGCGTCGGCCTCGGCGGGTTGCGGGCGCGTCCGGCCAGGGTGGTGCTCTCCGCGCTCGGCATCGCGATCGGGATCGCGACGATGGTCGCGGTCATCGGGATCTCGTCGTCCGGCAAGGAGGACCTGCTGCGGCGCCTCGACCGGCTCGGCACGAACCTGCTGACGGTCAAGCCCGGCGACACGCTGTTCGGCGAGCGGGCGGAGCTGCCCGAGACGGCGCCGGAGATGGTCCGCAGGATCGGGCCCGTCACGGCGGTCGGGGCGACCGGGTCGGTGGACGCGACCGTCCGCCGCACCGACAGGATTCCGGCGGAGGTCACGCACGGGATCGCCGTGCAGGCCGCCACGATCGAGCTCCTGGACACGCTGGAGGTCGAGACGGCGAGCGGTGGGTGGCTCAACGCGGCCACGGCCCGCTACCCGGGCGTCGTGCTCGGCGACCTGGCGGCGCGGAGGCTCGGGCTGGACGGAGCGGGCGGCCGGGTGTGGATGGGCGGGTCGAGCGGAGCTCGTCCGCTGGCTGGTGGTGGGCGGTGGTTCACCGTGGTCGGCGTCCTGCGGCCCGCCGAGCTGGCGCCCGAGATCGACCGGTCCGCCCTCGTCGGCTGGGACGCCGCGCAGCGTTACCTGGGGTTCGACGGCCATCCGACGACGATCTACGAGCGGTCGGCGGACGCGGCGGTCGGCGACGTCCGGAGCGTCCTCGCCCGGACGGTCAGCCCCGAGCGTCCCGAGGAGATCGAGGTCGGCCGCCCCTCGGACGCGCTGGAGGCCAGGGCCGCGGCCGAGGGCGCGTTCACCGGGCTGCTGCTCGGGCTCGGCGCCGTCGCGCTGCTGGTCGGCGGCGTCGGGGTCGCGAACACCATGGTGATCTCGGTGCTGGAGCGGCGCCGGGAGATCGGGCTGCGCCGGTCGCTCGGCGCGACGCGCGGGCAGGTGCGGGTGCAGTTCCTCGCCGAGTCGCTGCTGCTGTCGGCGTTCGGCGGCGCCGCCGGGACCGCGGCGGGCGCGGCGGTGACGGCCGGGTTCGCGCTGTGGAAGGGCTGGCCGCCGGTCGTGCCCGCGTGGGCGCTCGGCGGCGCGCTCGCCGCCACCCTCGCGATCGGGGCCGCCGCGGGCCTGTACCCGGCGATGCGCGCGGCGCGGCTGCCGCCGACGACGGCGCTGGCCGCGGCCTGACACCGGCGCCGCCCCGCCACCGGCACTGGCGCCGCTCCGACGCGCCGGGGCATGATTGTGAGGGCGACCGATGTCCCGCCCGGGAGGTGCCTGAACAGCCATGCCGGTGACACGCCCGCTGCGTGAGCGCTGCCGGGAGTTCCTCGGGATCGACGGAGAGATCCGCTACATCTTCCCCGCGACGTCCTACGGCGGCGGGGCGGGCTTCATCTTCGTCGTCACCGACGACCAGATCGCGGTGATCTCCACCGGCGCGATGAGCCGCAGCACGCCGAAGACCGTGTGGGGCAGCCACCCCCGCGGCACCCGCATCGGGCCGGTGGAGACCGGCGCCGGCGCCTCGTTCGAGTTCGCCGGCGCGGTGTTCGAGGTGGACGACGAGTACGTCGCGGTCGTCAACGCCGCCGACGCCGAGGTCTTCGACCGCGACAGCCTGCCCAAGGACCCCTTGCCGGACCTCTAGCCGGGTGACTCCGCACGGGCCGGCCGGGTCCGGGCGGCAGGGTCACCGCCGCCAGGCGGCCTCGCGATGGCGGGCGAGGGCGGTCAGCGCCTGGTTGACCGGTGCGGTGCGGCCCACCTTGGCCGCCTCCCGGGGAACCGCACCGTTGATCACGTCGATCTCGCTGGTCCGGCGCGCCCTGTGGTCCAGCAGCGCCGACGGCTCGGCGCCGGGCATCCGGGCGGCGAAGTCGCGCACCAGCTCCACGGGGTCCGGCACGTCGATGGCCACCCCGCGCGCCCGGGCGGTCTCCCACGCCTCGGTCGCCGCGGCCTGGCTCGTGAGCGACAGCTCGGGATGGTCACGGACCTCGCCCACGGTCAGTCCGGTCAGGGCGCACGGGGCGCTGTAGGCCACGTTGCAGATGAGCTTCTCCCACTGCATCGCGATGACGTCGTCCACGGCCGCCGCGTCGAACCCGGCGGTCCGCCAGGCCGCCGCCACCTCCTCGACCCGTTCGGGGGGCAGGGAGCTGTGGGCGCCGAACCTCAGCGCGCGCATCGCGTTGTGCCGCACCTGGCCCGGCCCGCGCAGGCCGGCGCCGAAGCCGCTGGCGATGCCGATGGCCAGGCGTTCGGCGCCCACCGCGCCGGCCACGACATCGGCCGGACCGAGACCGTTCTGGATGGTCAGTACCGTGGTCCGCGGTCCCAGCAGCGGCGCGAGTCCCGCCGCGGCCCCGGGCACGTCGGCGGCCTTGACGGCGAGTACCACGAGGTCGACGGGACCGGCGGGCGGGGTGGTGTGCGCCGCGACCGCGGCGCGGAACTCCCCGTCGGGTCCGAGGACGTGCAGCCCGTCGCGGGCGATCGCCTCGACGTGGGCCCGCCACGGGTCGACCACCGACACCTCGTGGCCCGCGCGGGCCAGGCGCGCGGCGTACACCGATCCCATGGCTCCGCAGCCGACGACGCAGATCCTCATCCGTCCAGCTCCTTGAGGAGGCCGGCGATCTCGCCGTCGAGGCCCGGCTTGGCCTCCAGGCCGAACCCGGGTGCCTGGCCGGGGTGGACCAGGCCGCCGGAGAGCCGGCAGTCCGGACTGTAGCCGCCGAAGGGTTCGAAGACCCCGGGGTAGGCCTCGCAGCCGCCCAGCCCCAGACCGGCGGCGACGTGGAGGTTGATCAGGTGCCCGCCGTGCGGGAACGCCTGGGCGCGGTCGACGCCGCGCGACTCCATGGCCTCGATCATGCGGACGTACTCGGTCAGCCCGTAGCTGAGCCCGGCGTCCATCTGGAAGATGTCCCGGTCGGGCCGTACTCCGCCGTAGGCGAGCAGGTTGCGCACGTCCTGGACGGAGAAGAGGTTCTCGCCGGTGGCGACGGCCCCCGGATATGCCTCGGTCAGTTCCCGGTGCAGCGCGAAGTCGAGCGGGTCGGCGGCCTCTTCGTACCAGCGCAGGCCGAGACCGGACAGCGCCGCGGCGTAGGCCAGGGCCCGGTCCCGGTCGAAGCGTCCGTTGGCGTCGACGGCGACCCCGTCCCCGCCGCCCATCACCTCGACGGCCGCCTCGACCCGGGCCAGGTCGCCGGGGAGCGGCAGGCCGCCGATCTTGATCTTGACCGTGGGGTAGCCCTGGTCCACATAGCCGGTGAGCTCGTCGCGGAGGCGGTCCAGGGAGTCGTCGCGGTGGTAGTAGCCCCCCGCGGCGTAGACGGGCACGCCGGTGCTCAGGGGCCGCCGGCCGAAGGCGCGCGCGATGGTGGCGTGGGCCGGCTCGTCGTGGTGCTTGGCCAGCGCGTCCCACACGGCGAGTTCGACGGCGCCGGCCGCCGCCGCGCGGTCGCCATGACCGCCGGGCTTCTCGTTCCGCATGGCGCAGTCGAGGACGCGGGCGGGGGAGAGCAGCCCGGTCGCCGGGTCGAGCAGGGCATCGGGGTCGGCGGCGAGCAGCCGCGGGATCATCCGGTCGCGGAGGATGCCGCCCTGGGCATGGCGCCCGATCGAGTTGAAGGCGATGCCGGTGAGCGGACGCCCGTTCCGGCGGACGTCGGTCCGCACGGCCACCAGTGAGACGGTGTGCTCGGCGAAGTTCACCACGGAGTTGCCGATGTCTCCGTGGAGAGGGACCGCGACCTCGCGGACGTCGATGATGCGCATGGCCCTAGCCTATGATCTAGACCGTTTGAATTGTCTAGTCTAATCAGTGGCGCGCGGAGCCGGCCGCGCTGCGGGGGCGGGCGCTCCACCCGGGTGTCACGGGTCACAATGTCCTTGGTCCGGCGGACGGTGGACCGAGGACGGGAGGGCAATGAGGCGTTACGAGGAAGTCGCCGAGGAGCTGGTCCGGCAGATCCAGGCGGGACGCTGGCCGATCGGCGGGCAGTTCGCGCCCGAAGTGGACCTGGCGGCGGAGTTCGACGTGAGCCGGGGCACGATCCGGGCCGCGCTCGACATCGTGGAGGAGCTGGGACTGGTCTCCCGCCGGCCTCGGCGCGGCACCCGCGTCGAGCGCCTGAAGTCGCAGTCGGTCTTCGCCCGTTCCGTGCATTCGGTGGACGACCTGATGCAGTACTCCGTGGAGACGGACCGCCAGGTGCTGTCGATCGCCGAGGTGGTGGTCGACGAGGTCGACGCCCGGGTGCTGGGCTGCCGGCCCGGGCAGCGCTGGACCAAGATCCGGATGCTGCGCATCGACCCGGCCGACGACGGCTGGCCGCTGTGCTGCACCGACGTCTACCTCGAGCCCGAGATCGCCGATGCCGTGGGTGACCAGGTGCTGGACCCCAAGCGGCTGATCTCGGACATGGTCGAGCAGGCGACCGGCCGCACCGTGCACACCATCGAGCAGCGGATGCGTGCGGCGACGGTGCCGGACGCCATGGTCGACCTGCTGCGCACCACCGCCGGTTCGCCGGTGCTGCGGATGACGCGGCGCTACCTGGACCGTGCCGGCCAGCCCTTCGAGATCACGGTGTCGGTACACCCCGCCGATCGGTTCGAGTACGCCGTCGACCTGGAGCGCGGCCGCGGCTGACGGGGTCGGCGGGGGCCGGGCGTCGGGTAGCGTTCCAAGCTAATAGTCCAGACCGTTTGGCAAAAAGTCTGGTGACCAGAAACAGTTTCCGATACCGTGGCGGCGGGTCACTTGACAGGAGGAACAGGATGGGGACCAACTCCGAGTTCGAGCTCCAGGGGCTCTGTCACCTCGCGCTGGTCTGCGAGGACATGGAGCGCACCGTCGACTTCTACACCAACGTCCTCGGCATGAGGCTGAGCAAGACGATCAAGCTGCCCAACGGCGGGCAGCACTTCTTCTTCGACATGGGCGGCGAGCAGTACCTGGCCTTCTTCTGGTTCCCCAACGCGCCCGAGCGGGCCCCCGGTGTCGCCTCCGCCGCCGACCTGCCGGGCGTCGGCGACATCGCCACGGCCCACGGCTCGATGAACCACGTCGCCTTCAAGATCCCGCTCGACAGGTTCGACGAGTACAAGGCCAAGCTGGATGCCAAGGGCGTCCGGACCGGTCCCGTCCTGGAACACGACGACAGCCCGCGCGGCGTGGCCGAGACGTACCACGACGGCGTCTTCGTCCGCTCGATGTACTTCTTCGACCCGGACGGGGTGCTGCTGGAGTTCGCCGCCTGGACGCGTGAGCTGACCGAGGACGACGTCAACCTGGCGCCGATGACCGCCGCCGGCGTCCCGGCCGCCCAGGCCGCGGGAACGGGCGCCTCCGCATGAGCGGAGAGTCGATGGTGGAGTACGCCGAACGGTTCTTCCGGCTGGTGGAGGCCGGTGACATCGAGGCCGTCTCCGCCCTGTACCACGACGACGTCACCGTCTGGCACAACTATGACGACGTCGACCAGACCAAGGACGAGAACCTCGCGACGCTGGGCAGCATCGCCGACCGCTACGACAGGTTCGGCTACGCCCAGCCCCGGCACACCGCGCTCGAAGACGGCTTCCTCCGCCAGCACGTGATCGAGGTGGAGCGCAACGGCCGGTCGGCCGCGATCCCGGCGATCCTGCGGGTGTACGTCGAGGACGGCAGGATCCGGCGGATCGAGGAGTACTTCGATCGCAGCCAGCTCACCACCGTTCTCGCGGCCTGAGGTGAGCCCCGAGGCCGGCCCGGTGCCGGTCCGGGGGTCGGACGCCACGACGGGCACCGGGTCGGCTCCACCACCCGGCCGGACCCGGTGCCGTCAGCGCCGGCGGGGCCTGCCCGCTCGTCAGGGGCTTCGGCTCAGGAGAAGAAGCTGCGGCACTGCTCGGCGAAGCGCAGCAGGTCCTCGGCGACGGCCACCTCGGTGAAGTCCTGCTTGCGGTGACTGGGCGCCGAGATGCTCACCGCGTAGCGGGCACCGGCGTGGGTGCCGAGCGGTACGGCCACCGCGATGACCCCGTCCTCACTCTCCTGCATCCCGGTGGCATAGCCCCGCTTCCGGATGCGGTCGAGGTCTTCCAGGAGTGCGGTCCGCGTGGACAGAGAGTGGGGGGTCAGCGCCTCCAGGTTCTCCCGCGGATAGAGGGCGACGACGGCCTCGTCCGGCAGCAGCGACAGCAGGGCCTTGCCCGAAGCCGAGACATGGGCCGGGAGGGTCTTGCCCATCCGCGAGCCGACCCGGACGGCCCGGCTGCTCTCCACGGCATCGACGAAGGACACCAGCGAGCCGTCAAGGCGGGCGAGGTGGACGGTCTCGCCGTAGTGCTTGGCGAGCTCTTCCAGCATCGGGCGGACCTGTTCGCGGACGTCGATCTGCCGCAGCACCGAGAAGGCGATCTCGGTGAGCGCGGGCCCCGGCTCGTAGGCCCGCGAGGTGCTCGACTGGCGGACGAACCCCCGGTACTGCAGCATCGCCAGCACCCGGTGCGCGGTGGACGACGCCACCGAGAGGTACTCGCTCACCTCGGTGAGCCGAAGGCTCTTCCGCTCGCCCAGCAGCAGCAGGATGCGCAGCGCGTTGTCGACCGACTCGATCGGATACTGCGGCTTGCGCGGCTGAGCAGCGGAGGAACTGTCCACCCAGCGGATCTTATCCGTGGACGCTGTCATCGACCCTTCCATCTCGCAGCTCGAACTTGAGCACTTTCCCCGAGGCGTTGCGGGGGAGCCGCTCGACCGTCTCGATGCCGGTCGGCAGCTTGTACGGCGCCAGCTCGCGCCGGGCGTGGTCGCGCAGCTCCTCGATCGACGGCGCCGGCCGCCCGGGGCGCGGCGAGACCACCGCGACCGGCGTCTCCCCCCACTTCGGATGCGGCCGGCCCACCACCGCCACCTCGGCGATGTCCGGGTGCGAGGCGAGCACGTTCTCCACCTCGGCGCAGTAGACGTTCTCGCCGCCGGTGATGACCATGTCCTTGAGCCGGTCGACCACGTAGACGAACCCTTCGCCGTCGACCCGGACCAGGTCACCGGAGTGGAACCAGCCACCGGCGAAGGCTTCGGCGGTCGCCTCGGGCAGGTTCCAGTAGCCCGACATCAGGCCCGGCCCCCGGTAGACGATCTCGCCGATCCCGCCGGCGGGGACGTCGTTCATCCCGGTGTCGACCACGCGCGCCCACACACCGGGTGCCGGCCGTCCCACCGAGCCCAGTTTCCGGCGGGCGTCCTTGCCCTCCAGCACGCAGGTGACCGGTGACATCTCGGTCTGGCCGAAGAGGGCGAGCATGTCGGCGTCCCCGAAGACCTCGCCCATCTCCCGCAGGAGCGTGTCGGTGGCGGGGGCGGCCCCCCACGCGGCGACGCGCAGCCGGGACAGGTCCCGGGGCCGCCGGCGCTGCTCGGCCACGAGCGCCTGCCACTGGGTGGGCACCAGGAAGACCGAGGTGACCCGGTGCTCCGCCAGCACGTCGAGGTGCTCGCCGGCATCGAAGGCGCCGGTGGGCATCACGACCACCGTGGCGCCGGCGAGCAGGGCCGGAGCCAGCCCCCCGATGGCGCCGATGTGGAAGAGCGGCGAGGCGCAGAGATAGACCTCGTCGTACATCTCGAAGCGGAAGGCGATCAGGTTGGTCTGGCTCTGGGCGAGCAGGTTCCGGTGGGTGAGCACCGCGCCCTTGGGGTGCCCGGTCGTGCCGGACGTGTACATGATCAGCGCCGGCCGGTGCTCGGCCACATCGATCGCCGCCAGTTCGTCGGCGGGCGAGCCGGCGGCGGGGCCGTCGGGCAGGTCCGCGGTGAGCCGCTCCGCCGTGGCGGAGACGTCCACGACCCGGATGCCGTCCTCCTCGGCCGCGCCGGCGGCCAGCCCGCCGTACGCGGCATCGGTGAGCACCAGTGAGGCGCCGCAGTCCCGGAGGATGTAGGTCACCTCGGCGGTGGCCAGCCGGGGGTTCACCGGAACCCCGACCGCACCGGCGGCGGTGACCGCCAGGAGCGACTCGACGTACTCGACCCCGTTGCCCATCACGAAGGCGACCCGGTCGCCGGGGCCGACGCCCAGCCGCGCGAGCGCACGGCCGAACCGCAGCACCCGTTCGGCGAGCCGGTGCCAGGTGTAGGAGATTTCGCCGCACCGCAGCGCGGTCACCTCGGGCCGTGCGTGGGCATGCCGGGCGAGGTGCGCGATCCAGTGCTGGCCCCGGGCGCCGTGGATCGCCGCGGGCGCGGTCATCGCGTGCTCCCGCTCCCGAACCGCGTGGCGAGCCAGTCGGTGATCGTGTCGGCGACCGCGTCCCGGGCGCCCGCGGGCTCCAGGAAGTAGTGGTCCCCGCGGTGGTCGTGGCGGGTCTTGTCCTCGCTCGCCAGTGCGGCGGCGATCCGGTCGGCGTCGCTGGGGAACACGCCGGTGTCCCCGGTCGGGTTGATGACCAGGGCCGGGACCGTGATCTTGGTGAGGTTGCCTTCACCGCGGCAGGGCGACTCGCTCAGGCTCCACATGTTGAGCCAGTTGCGCACCGTCGTCTCCCCGGCGATCCCACGGTCGCCCCGGTTGGCGGCCTTGACGGAACCACGGTAGCAGCTGTTGGGTTTCCGGTCGGTGGGCTCCAGGGACGGGTCGACCATCCTCGGATCGGCCCACGTCCGGGGCACGGTGAAGTGGCGGTCGTAGTAGCCGGCCTCGGTGAGCCGGGCCAGTTCCGCCTTGGCCCACGCGGTGATCCGGTGGTTGCGGTCGACCTGCGCGCGCCGGTACCGCTCGATGAACTCGGCGCTGTACGGCGGGCCGTTCTCCGGGTTGAACAGGTCGAGGGAGGGGTCGGTGGCCGCGGGGTCGAACTCGTCGACCACCGCGGCGTCCATCCAGGCGGTGAGGACGTCGGGACGGCCCAGATGCGCGGCCAGGGACACGTAGCCGTCGGCGGGAGGCAGTTCGTCCACTCCGGGCACGGGTTCGTGGTCGATCGGGGGTCGCAGGGTCGGGTCGACGGCCTGCGCCTGGTAGGCGGCCATCAGGGAGCCGCCCCCCGAGTTGCCCAGCAGAACGACCGTGTCGGCCCCGGCCTCCTCGCGCAGCCAGCGCACGCCGACGCCGATGTCCACCAGTGCCTGGTCGAGCCGGAAGTTCCACTCGTAGCCGCGGAACCGGGTGTTCCAGCCGAGGAAGCCGATGCCGCGCTCGGCCATGAGGTCGGCGAGGTAGTGCTCGGCGAAGTCGATCTGATAGTGGGTGGCGATCATCGCCACCTTCGGGCGGTCGCCCTCCCGGGCGTGGTAGAGGCCCTGGCAGGGATGCCCGCCGGCACCTGCCCGCGGGGCGCCGGCGGACGGGCGGGAGACGAAGGTGCGGGTGATCATCGGACCGCCGCCTCCGTCCGGCTCGCGGCCACGTGGCCGCGGAGCTTCTCGAAGAGGACCCCGAGCCGCTCGGTGGCGACCGGGTCCTTGAGGTGCCCGGCCTCGTCGAAGCACTCGGGTGCGAAGGGCATGACCACCTCGGGTCCCGGCATCACCGGGGACTGGGAGAAGACGAACATGTTCCGCAGCTCGAACTGGCACCGGGCGGTGCCCAGCCGTCCCGGGGAGGTGCCGATCAGGGCGACCGGCTTGCCCTGGAGGACGGAGGCGCCCAGGGGGAGGGAGATCCAGTCGAAGGCGTTCTTCAGCACGCCCGGGACGCCGCCGTTGTACTCCGGGGTGGCGATCAGCAACGCGTCCGCGGCGGCGATCTCCGCCCGCATCTGGGTGACCGCCGGCGGCTCCTGGGCGAGGAGGTCCTCGTTGAAGAGCGGGAACCGCCCGATCAGGTCGCTGATGGTGACGGTGACCCCGTCCGGGGCCAGCCGGGCCGCGGACTCCAGCAGCAGCCGGTTCCACGAACCCTTGCGCAGGCTCCCGACGATTCCGTAGACGGTGATGTCCGCCGTGCTCACAGTGCTCCTCCCAGGTAGGCGTCGATGACGGCCTCGTCACGGACGACGTTGGCCGGGGTGTCGAGGGCGATGCGGCGCCCGAAGTCGAGCACGCAGACCCGGTCCGAGATCCCCATGACCATCGACATGTCGTGTTCGACCAGGAGCATCGTGACGCCCAGGTCGGAATTGACCTCGCTCAGGGTCGCCGCCATCTCGGCCGTCTCTTCGTGGTTCATTCCGGCGACCGGCTCGTCGAGCAGCAGCAGCCGGGGCTCCATGCACAGCGAGCGCGCGAGCTCGACCCGCTTCTGCACGCCGTGGGGCAGTGTGCCGACCGTGTGCTGCAGCAGGTCGCCGAGGCCGAGGCGGTCGGCCGTCTCGGTGACCTGCCGCAGCGCCGCGCGCTCCTCGCGGGCACTGCGGCCCCACCTGATCATGCTGGCCACCGGCCCGGACCGGAGGTGCTGGTGCCGGGCCAGCAGCAGGCATTCCTGGACGGTCATGGCCGGGAACACGTCGACGTTCTGGAACGTGCGGGCGATCCCGGCGCTCGCGATCCGGTGCGGGGACCTGCCCAGGAGCTGCCCGCCGGCGAACCTGATGCTCCCCGACTCCGGGCGGTAGATGCCGGAGATGCAGTTGAACAGCGTGGACTTGCCGGCTCCGTTGGGCCCGATCACGGCGAAGAGCTCGCCCTCGTCGATGGTGAAGGCGACGCCGTCCAGCGCGCGGACCCCGGCGAACGAGAGGGTGAGGTCCTCGACCTCGAACAGTGCGGGGCTCACGAGTCGGCTCCTCGGGGGACGACGGGTTCGGTGCCGACACCGAGGTACGCCGCCGCGATGTCGTTGTCCTGTTCGAGCGTTGCCGGGGTGCCCTCCGCGTAGACCCGCCCGCCCTCCAGGAGGTAGGCGTAGCCGGAGATCGACAGGGCCATGCGCGCGTTCTGCTCGACGAGCAGGATCGAGGTGCCGTGCTGGTTGATGGACACGATGATGTCCCGGACCTGCTCGACGATCCGGGGCGCGAGCCCCAGGCTGGGCTCGTCCATGAGCAGCAGCTTCGGCCGGGACATCAGGGCCCGCGCGATCGCCAGCATCTGCTGCTCGCCGCCGGACAGGTAGCCGGCCTTGCGGTCCAGCAGGTCGCCGAGCCGCGGCAGCAGCGCCAGCACCTCGTCGCGGGCCTCGGTGAGCGCGGCACCGCGGTAGCGGCGTACGTGCCCTCCGCTGGCGAGGTTCTCGGCGACGCTGAGCCCCGGGAACACCATCCTGCCCTCCAGGCACTGCGCGAGCCCGGCACGGACGCGCTGCGACGCGCGCGACCCGGTCATGTCCTTGCCGAACAGCTCCACCCGCCCGCTGGTGAGGCGTCCGCGGTGCAGCCCGAGCAGGCCGGAGACCGCCCGCATGACGGTGGTCTTGCCCGCTCCGTTGGGGCCGAGCAGGCTGACGACCTGGCCCTGGGGCACCCGCAGGGACAGGTCGGTCACGGCGTTGCCGGCGGCGCCGTAGCCGGCGCTGACGGCCGTGGTCCGCAGGGCCGGCGGACCGTCGGACGCGTTCGAGGCGTCGCGGCTCATGATGTCTTCCGCCTTTCGCGTGAGCGGCCCAGTGTTTCGCGCAGGCGCCGCCAGACCCGGAGTACGAGCGCCCGGATCCCGTTGGGCTCGAAGAGCAGGATCAGCACGATCACCAGTCCGTAGAGGAATCCGGACAGGAGCGGGCCCGTGATGCCGCCGTCGGTGCTCGTGCCCTTGCGAACGAAGGGCAGGAAGCCCGAGGTGTGGTTCACGACCTCGGGCATCGCCCGCACGAAGAGGGCCCCCAGCAGGGCCCCGGAGACCGTGCCCATACCGCCGATCACGATCATGGCGATGAAGTCGACCGAGAGCATCAGGTGCCACTGGCTGGGGGTGAAGTAGCCCATGTAGGACACCAGCAGCGCGCCGGAGACGCCGGCGAAGAAGGAGGAGATGACGAAGGCGATGGTCTTGGTCTGGGTCACCGGGACGCCCACCACCGCGGCCGCCACGTCCTTGTCCCGCACGGCCATGAAGGCGCGGCCGAGCCGCGAGTGCTTGAGGTTGTGGGTGAGGAGCATGACCGCCAGCAGGATCGCCAGCGCGAAGTACCACCAGGCCTGGAAGGAGTCGAGGACCACCTGGTCACCGGCCATGATGCCCAGGCTCAGGTCCTGGTCGCCGAAGAGGACCGGTGCCGCGGGTCGCCCGTTCACACCGCCGCTGAGGCTCGTCCACGTCTCCCACGCGTAGAGGCCGATGAAGACCAGGGCGAGGGTGGCGACGGCCAGGTAGAGGCCGCGGATGCGGACGGCGACGGGGGCGACCAGCGCGCCCGCGGCGGCGGCCACCAGGCCGGCCGCCGGCAGCCAGAGCCACCAGGGCAGGCCCTTGTCGGCGCCGAGCCAGGCCGAGCTGTAGGCGCCGATGCCCATGAAGAAGGCGTGGCCCAGCGAGATCTGGCCGGCGAGCCCGGTGATCACCTGCATGCCGAGGGCGCCGACGCCGACGATCAGGGTGAGGATGCCGATGCCGAGCCACAGCTCGGAGCGGAGCACCAGCGGCAGCACGAGCATGGCGGCGATCCAGAGGCAGACGCCGATCCGTCCGCCGGTGAGGAGACCCCGCGGGCGCGGCGCGGGGGTCGCGGCGTCGCGGGGCGCCGGTGGGCTGGTGAGGACGGACACGGCTCAGACCCTTTCGATGCTGCGACTGCCGAACAGGCCGTAGGGCCGGACCAGGAGGACCAGGAGCATGAGGACGTAGGGCAGTACCTCGTGCAGGCGGCCGCCGCCGATGTCGCTGAGGTAGTTGGAGCCCAGTACCTGGGTGAGCCCCACGACCAGGCCGCCGACCACGGCTCCGATCAGCGAGTCCATGCCTCCGATGACGATCGCCGGGATCGCGATGAGCGCGAGGTCGCCGATGCTGGGGGAGACCACCCGGGGGAACGAGGCGAGGAAGATCGCCGCGGTCACCGCGAGGAAGGCCGCCAGCGCCCAGGAGAGCGCGAACATCCGGCCCACGTCGATGCCCTGGGCCAGGGCCGCCTCCTGGCTGCTCGCGGTCGCGCGCAGCGCCAGCCCGTGGCGCGTCCGCTGGAAGAACCAGGCGACCGCGGCCAGGACGACGGCCGAGACGGCGACGGTGGCCAGCGCGCTGTTGGGCAGCACGACCGAGCCCACCTTGGTGGTGCCGGCGCCGACCGGGCCGACCGAGTCGTGGCTGCCGACGCCCCACACCATCAGGACGGCGTTGTGCAGCATGGTCGAGATGCCGAGGGTGGCGAGCACCACGACGGTCACCGAGCGTCCGATCAGGCCGCGGATCAGCATCCGCTCGACCACCAGCGCGAGGCCGACGGTGATCGCCACGGCGCCGAGGAAGGCCAGCACGTACGGCATCCGGGGCAGTAGGACCAGCACAACGTAGGCGCCGATGGCCACGAACTGGCCGTGCGCGAAGTTGAAGGTGTGGGAGCCCTTGAACATGATCACGAACCCGAGCGCGATCAGCCCGTAGACCAGGCCCAGGGCGATGCCCTGGAAGCCGAGCTGGAGGAAGAGGGTCATCTGGAAGTCCTGGTTCGCGGTGGTGGGATTGGAGCCGGGGGTGTGCGGGCCCGGCCGGGCCCGCACACCCCCGGGTCGTCACTTGCGCCTGGCGGCATCCCAGGACTTCGCGGCCGCGGACTCGAAGAACTCGGCGACCGGCTCCTGGACGCCGTCCTTCCCGATCTTGTTGATGCGGGACTGGTGGCTCACGATCGAGTCGCCGTCACCGAGGTCGATCGGGGGAAGGATGTCGTCGAAGGAGACCTTGAGGCCGGTCATCGCCTTCATGACGCCCTCGCGGGTGAGGTCCTTGGCCTCGCACGCCTTGCGCAGCGCCTCCACGACCACGGTGCCGTTGATCCAGCCGCCGACCTCGAAGTTGTCCGGCTTCGCGTCGGGGGCGTAGGCCTTGCGGGCCTTGGTCAGTGCCTGGATGCCGGCGTTGTCGTCGTTGAGGGTGCCGTAGCCGCCGGAGACGTAGTAGTTGTCCAGCAGCCCGGTCAGGGGCTTCCCGAGGCTGGAGGACCAGGCGCCCGAGCTCGACACGAAGGTCGGCTTGTAGCCGAACTGGGCCGACTGGCCGATGATGCCGGCGGTCTGGGCGGGGGTGACACCCAGCATGACGATCTCGGCCCCGGCGTCCTTGAGGCTGTTGACCTGGGCCGTGAAGTCGGTGTCGGCGTTGGTGTAGGTCGGCTCGGCGACGACCTCCAGGCCCTCCGTGGCCTTGGCCGCGTGGTTGAGGGCGTCGAGGTAGACCTTGCCGGTCTCGTCGGCCGACGTCACGAACCCGACCTTGACCTTCTTGTCCGCCGAGGCGCCGGCCTGCTCGGCGGCCCAGGTCAGGCCGTTGATGAGCTCGACCTCGAAGGGCGGCATGGCGACGTAGACGTTGGGGAGATCCAGGGTCTGGGTGTTGATCGACGCCGAGAGCGTGGGCATCTTGTCCCGCTCGATGTTGGCCCGGACGGCGTTCAGGCCGGCGGTGCCGACGAACTGGGCGACCATCAGGTTCTTGGGCGCCGCGGCGCGGTACTGCTGGGTGGTGATCTGCGGGTCGTACTTGGTGTCGCGCTTGTCGACCACGACCTTGCGGCCGCAGATGCCGCCCTGCTCCCGGTTGACCTGGTCGATCTTGGCTTCGACACCGAGCGAGCCGGCGATGCCGCCCTGGGCGATGGGACCGGAGAAGTCGCTGATCACGGTCACGCTGATCTCGTCGTCGGTGACCCCGGGGCCCATGGCCACGCCGTCGGCACCGGTGCCGGCATCGCCGGAGCCCGCGTTGTTGCCGCACGCCGCCAGGGTCATCAGGGAGGCGACCGCGACCGCGGTCAGGGGCTTCTTGAGCATGGGGTTCGCGCTTTCTTGCTCGGGATCCGCGTCTCGGTGACACGGCTCACAAAGATTAGACCAGACTAAACAGAAAGAGAAGAGACGGGCTCTGCAAGTTGGAGAATCCCTCGTGGTCGCCGGGTGCCCGGCGTCGTCGCAGGCCAGAGCTCCCGGCACGAGGCGTGGCCGCGTGGCGGGGATGCGGGAGGGGGGTGGGAAAGGGGCGGGACGCCGGGGCGCGGGGCGTGCCTCAGGCTCGCCAGGTGAAGGTGATCTGCCGGGACGCGAACCGCCATCCCGCCTCGGTGCGGACCAGCCGGTCCAGGTAATGTCCCGTGGCGGCCGGCCGGCCGTCGGTGCTCCGGAGCACGAAATAGGCTCGGCCCGCCGCGCTCGCGTCGTCGGCCAGGTCGACGAGCACGTTGCTGTTCTCGTGTCGCGGCGACTCCGCCGTACGGCCCGCTATCACCTTGGCCAGCCCTTCGGCTCCGGCGAAGGCGGGCCCGCCGGTGATCTCCATGCGGCCGTCGGCGGTGAAGCAGTCGCGCAGGGACTCCAGATCCCGGGTGTCGATGGAGAAGCTGTAGCGCGCGTAGAGCTGGGTGATGTCGGTGACGTGGTCGGGCAACGGGACTCCTTGTCGAACTGTGCGGTCGGATCAGGCGGGGGGAGTCTCGGGAAGCCGGGAGAGTTCGTGGCGCCAGGCGACGTCCAGGTTGAGGCTCCCGCCGAGGTCGGGGAGCTCGGCCCGGTCGGCCTCGTCGATGGCGCGGGGACGTCCCCCGGCGGAGGCGACGAGCAGGCAGAGGTGCGCGATCTCGTCGATGGAGACGGCGCGGAGCACCGCCTCGGGGACCGAATCGCCGGTGACCACCACACCGTGGCCCCGAAGGAGGGCCGCGGCGTGGTCACCGAGGTGGTCGGCCACCTCGTCCCCCAGGGCGTTGCTGCGCACCAGCACCGAGCGGGGATAGACGGGGACGCCGCTCGCCAGCAGGGCGGAGCCCGGGATGTCGTAGGCCCCCACGAGCGGCTCCAGGACCAGGCCGGCCAGGTCGGCGGCGACCGTCCGCCGCGGGTGCGCGTGCACGACGCACCGGACGTCGGGACGCCTGCGCAGGATCCGGGTGTGCAGGGGGAGTTCGTGCGGAACGTTCCAACCGTCCAGCTCGCCGGGCAGGCCGGGTTCCCCGTCGAGGGTCACCACCCGCACGTCCTGCGGAGTGGTGTGGGCCAGGCCCGACTCGTGGGGGCCACGGCACCGCACCAGGATCCGCTCGTCGTCGAGGCGGAGGCTGATGTGGCCGAGGAACCCCGGGGAGAGCTCGCGGGCCGCCAGGACACGGCACCCCGCCGCCAGTAGGCCCCGCAGCTCTCGGAGGTCGTCGTCGTGGACGTTCACCGTCATCGGGCAGTCTCCTTAGGTGCCACCGTGTCGAGGACCGCGGTCACCGCGGCACCACTCGCGATGGCCCGGCGGGCGGCCAGGGCGCCGCGCGGCCACCCCAGCGAGACCGCGCCGACGACGCGTCCGCCGTCGTCCCACAGGGCGAGAAGCCGGTCCCCGTCCTCTACCAGCCGGGGCTCGACGCCGGGGTCCACGGCACCGAGTACCTGGATGGTGCGGCCGTGCTGGTCGCTCCACACCATGGGCACCGCGCTGGGGGCCTGCGGGTGCCCCGGGTCGAGCAGGGTCGAAGCGATGCACCTGGCCTGCTCCTGGGCCGAGTTCCAGTGCTCGATCCGCCGGCCGGGCCCTCCATCCGCGGTCGCCCAGCGGGCGATGTCGCCGGCGGCGAAGACGTGGCCGGCCCCGAGGGCGCGGCCATGCCGGTCGCAGGCGATGCCGTCTTCCAGGTGAAGGCCCGACCCGGCCAGCCATGCCACGTCGACCTCCGCGCCGATTCCCACGAGCACGCGATCGGCGCGGAGTACCTCCCCGCCGTCGAGCCGGACCCTGATCCCGTCGGCGAGATGGTCCAGGGCCTGGACGACCCTGCCCAGCCGCAGGTTCACACCCGCCCGTTCGTGCCACGCGAGGCACCCGGCGGCCTGCTCGACACCTACCAGGACGAGCGCCGCCCGATCGGACGGCAGCTGGCGCGCAACGCCGCCGCCGCGATCGAACTGCGGCTCACCGGCGAGGAGATGGACCCGGTCCGCGAC
>NZ_SMLC01000152.1 GCF_004349245.1 Actinomadura sp. 6K520
ACCACACCCTGAGCCCGTGCGGGTGGGATCGCGCCGGCGGGGCCGGCTCGGGGGGTTTGCGGCCACCGCCGGCGCGATCGTCTAGAGGACCGGCTTCGGTCCGGTACGTGTTCACAGCGACCTCGGCCACGCACGCGAGCGCGTTACCTGACCGGGGAGGCGAAGCCGAAGGCGAGCCTCCCCGGGAAGATCGCGAAGCGATGGCCGAGCGAAGCTCGTCGATTGCATGGTGGTGGGCGGGGGCTGGAGGACGGTGCAGCGCTCGCACAGGCCAGGTCACGTAGCGAGCGCCAGCGAGCGCAGTGGGCCTGGACTGCAATGAACGCAGCGCTTAACTCGCTTCGGGGACGGGGAGAGTCGGTTGGCCGGTGATGCCCAAAGTGTCTTCGACGAGGGTGACGAAGACCTCGGCGTCGTGGAGGAGCTCCTCGGCCTCGCGCGGGGTGACGGCGCGGGGCAGCCCCGCCTCGGCGGCGGCGCGTTTGTCGGCGCCGGCGGCGAAGAAGGCGGCCCATTCGCGCAGGGCGGGCTCGGCCTCGGGCAGCAGCACCCAGACGCTCCGGGGGCGGCCGCGGCGGTGGGTCTCCAGGGGTTCCTTGGACGCCAGGACCGCGGCGGCGGCGCGCAGGGCGGCCAGGTGCGCGCAGACGTAGCGGACGGCGGGCGAGGTGGCCTCGGCCGCCTCGGCGAGGCCCATGCGGGCGGCGTGCAGCTGGCCGACGGCCGTGTGCGCCGGGCGCGGCGCCGGCATCGGACGGTGGCGCGGGCTCGGCGGCGGGACGGGCTGTGCGGCGGAGTGGATTGCGCGTGCGGTCCTCGTTCCGGACATTTCTGCCTCCTTCCGGGGCTCGGGCCGGCCGGGCGGAGAGCTTCCCCTCACTCCGCCCGGCCGTCCGTCCCGCCGAAACACCGCGATCGGCGGGGACGTCGCCCTGGCGCGGGCCGCGAGTCCCGCGCCACGTCGAACATAAGTTCGACGCACTGACCAGTAAACCGCCCTGACGGCGATTCGTCAACGTGTTCGAACGTGTGTCGCATCCCGCAGGTCAGCGGGCATGACAGCAGTAGAACAGCGGGGTACGACAGTTCGCCGGGAGTGCGCCGCGGAGCCCTAGCGAGGTCGCCTGACGTGCACCGGGACGCCGTCTCCGAGGAGGTCGGGGAAGTACTCGGCGATGTGCATCGGCATCCGGACGCAGCCGTGCGAGGCGGGGTGCTTCGGCACGCTCAGCGCGCCGTGGAAGGCGATGCCCCCGTTGAAGTAGATCGGGTTGTAGAGCCGTCCCAGGGGTGAGGTCTCCCAGCCGGAGAAGCGGCGTCCCGTCCGGAAGTCGCCCGTGCCGGTGGTGGCGTAGCGGCACCGGGGGACGGTGGCCCCGCGGTCCTTCGCGCAGTAGTACTCCCCTGAACCCGACGAGATGTGCGTGATGAGGCGCGGCTCACCGTCCTTGTAGAGGACGAGGTACTGGCGCTTCAGGTCGACGTCCACGCGGTTCTTCTCGCGCTTCTTGGCCATCGGACGCGGTTCCTTGGGGTCGGCCAGAGCCTCCCAGAACGACTTGCCAAGCGTGCTCTTCTGCTTCATGCGGTTGACCGCCTGGAACGCCCACACGGCCATCTCGGTGGAGGGCCCGTACTTCCCGTCCACCTTGCCCGGGTCGTAGTTGAGGGCCTTGAGGCGCCGCTGGAGTTCCTCTACATCGGGGCCCTTCGCCCCCGGCTTCAGCCTGCGCTGCGTGGGTGTCGGTGTAGGCGTAGCTGTGGGCGTCGTCGGTTTCGCGGACGGTGAGCTCGCCGGTGGCGGAGGCGCCGCCTCGTCCGTCCCGCTGCAGCCCGCCAGGAGGACGGCGGCGGCCAGAAGGGCCGCGGTCACTCCCGTGCCGATGGGTCTCCCTCGCATGCGCTGAGCTTAAAGTGCTTTCCATGCATCCGAATGCCGAACGCGTCGCGAAGGCGCTGCTCGACCGGGGCGCGACCGGGACCATCGTCGAACTGCCCGACTCCGCGAGGACGGCGCAGGCCGCCGCGGAGCAGCTCGGCTGCGAGGTGGGGGCGATCGCCAACAGCCTGGTGTTCGACGCCGACGGGACGCCGCTGCTGGTGCTGACGAGCGGCGCGCACCGGGTGGACACGGCGAAGGTCGCGGCCGTGGTGGGGGCGGAGAAGGTGCGGCGGGCGTCGCCGGAGTTCGTGCGGGACGCGACGGGCCAGCCGATCGGGGGCGTCGCGCCGCTGGGCCACCCGGCGCCGGTCCGGACGCTCGTGGACGTCTGGCTGGACAGGTACGACCGGGTCTGGGCGGCGGGCGGGCACCCGCACACCGTCTTCCCCACGACGTACGAGGAACTGCTGAGGATCACCGGGGGAACCCCGGCGGAGGTGGAGTGACCATGGAGCTCTGGCACAACCCGCGCTGCTCGAAGAGCCGGGCCGCGAAGGCCGCGCTCGACGAGGCGGGCGCGGCGTACACCGAGCGCCGCTACCTGGACGAGCCGCCCACGGCGGAGGAGCTCGACGCCGTGCTCACCGGCATCGGCGCGGAGCCGTGGGACGTGGCGCGCCTCAACGAGCCGGTCGCCAGGGAACTCGGGCTGAAGGACCTCGAACGGGACCGTGCCCGCTGGATCGAGATCATGGTGGCGAACCCGGTGCTGATCCAGCGGCCGATCGTGGTGACCGGCGAGGCCGCGGTCGTGGCCCGCGACGAGGAGTCGGTGCGCAGGGCCCTCGGGGGCCGGTGACCTCCCGGCGATCGGCTCGCCGCGGCCCGGCGGGCCGTCCCCCGGGGCTAGTCTCGGTCGCGTGAGGGACGCGAAGCTGCGCGAGATCGACGAACGCGCCTTCCTACGCAGGCTCGACCCGATGCTGGACGTGTACGCGGCCGCGATGGAACCGCCGAACGAGCAGCTTCCGGGCCGCCACACCATCATGGAACGGCACGCGTCGTACGCGGGTTTCCGGGCGTTCGTGGTCGAGCGGCGCAGCGCGCTGCCCGTCCTGGCGAGGCCGGTCCAGGGGTTCGCGTACGGATTCCATGGAACGCGCGGCCAGTGGTGGCACGACGTCGTCTTCCAGGCGCTGAGCGACAGGGAGGGGCCCGAGCACGCCGAGGCGTGGCTGGACGACACGTTCGAGGTGGCGGAGCTCCACGTCCGCCCGGAGTTCCAGGGCCGCGGCCTCGGCCGGAGCCTGCTGAGCGCGCTGTGCGAGGGGCGGCCGGAGCGGACCGTCGTGCTGTCGACGCTGGACAGGCGGCCGGACACCCCGGCCCGCACCCTCTACCGCTCGGTCGGCATGACCGACCTGCTGACCGATTTCGAGTTCCCCGGCGGCGGCCCCCGCTACGCGGTCATGGGCGGGGCGCTGCCCCTGCCGCCGTACGAGGCGGCGTCGAGCAGGCCGTAGACCTCGCGCGTCGCCGTGGACTTGTTGAACGTGATGAAGTGGATGCCGGGCGCGTCCTGTTCGAGCAGGTCCCGGCACAGTTCGGCGGCGTGCTCGATGCCGAGCCGGCGCACCGCCTCGGGGTCGTCGGCGACGGCCTCGAAGCGGGCTCTGACCTCGGGCGGGAACGGCGCTCCCGACAGCTGCTCGGAGCGCTCGATCGTGCTCATCTGGGTGACCGGCATGATGCCCGGCAGGATCGGCACGTCGCAGCCTGCGGCCTGGACGCGGTCGCGGAGCCGGAAGTAGTCCTCGGCGCGGAAGAACATCTGGGTGATGGCGTAGTCGGCTCCGGCGCGGCACTTCTCGATGAAGTAGCGGGTGTCGCTCTCGATGTCGGGTGAGCGCGGGTGCTTGTAGGGGAACGCGGCGACGCCGACGCAGAAGTCGCCGTAGGAGCGGATCATCCGGACGAGGTCGGCGGCGTACTCGACGCCGTCGGGGTGCTGGACCCACTCCCCCATCGGGTCGCCGGGCGGGTCGCCGCGCAGCGCGAGGACGTTGCGCACGCCGGCGGCGGCGAACCGGCCGATGAGGTTGCGCAGCTCGGCCTGGGAGTGGTCGACGGCGGTGAAGTGCGCGACGGGCGTGAGGGTGGTGTCGGTGGCGATGCGCTCGACGATGTCGACGGTCTTGTCGCGGGTGCCGCCGCCCGCCCCGTAGGTCACGGAGACGAACGTCGGCTGCAGGGACTCGAGCTCGCGGATCGTGCGCCAGAGGTTCAGCGCGCCTTTGTCGGTCTTGGGCGGGAAGAACTCGAAGGAGAAGGACCTGGCGCCCGAGGCCAGCAGCTCTCGGACGATGGGGGGGCGGTCTGGGCGCAGGCGTCGCATTCTCCAAGCCTACAGAAGCCGCCGCGGCCGCCGAGGGGGGTGACGCTCGGCACACCGCACCGTCGTTATGTCCCTATTTCTGGCAATCTAGCGTCTTCTTACTTCCCTGGCGGACGGTTGAATCTTCCCAGGTGGATACGATCTCGGCATGTCGACCAGCCGTATCCGCAAGGAGGTCGACGAGGCGCTCCTGGCCTTCGTCGACCGGCAGCGCCCGGCCCTGCTGACCATCAGTGACGACCTCGCGCCCATGCTGTCCGCGCTGGACGCCCTCCTCGGCGGCGGCAAGCGGCTCCGTCCCGCGTTCTGCTACTGGGGGTGGCGCGCGGCGGGCGGTGCGGACGGCGGCGGCATCGTGGCCGCCGCCGCGTCCCTGGAGCTGCTGCAGGCGAGCGCGCTGATCCACGACGACGTCATGGACTCCAGCGACACCCGGCGCGGCCAGCCGTCCGTCCACCGCAGGTTCGAGGCGCTGCACCACGCGCAGGGCTGGCCGGGCGACGCCGGTGCGTTCGGCTCGGGCTCCGCCATCCTGCTCGGCGACCTGTGCCTGGCCTGGTCGGGCGAGATGTTCGAGACCTGCGGGCTGGACGACGGCAGCCGGCGGCGCGGCCGCGCCGTCTACGACCTGATGCGCACCGAGGTTATGTGCGGCCAGTACCTCGACATGCTGGAGGGCACCCGCGGCGAGGCGACCGTCGCCACGGCGCTGCGGGTGGTGGAGTACAAGAGCGCCAAGTACACGATCGAGCGTCCGCTGCACCTCGGCGCCGAGCTCGCCGGCGCCCGCCCGGACGTGACCGCCGCGCTCACCGGCTACGGCCTGCCGCTCGGCATCGCCTTCCAGCTCCGCGACGACGTGCTCGGCGTGTTCGGCGACCCCGCCGAGACCGGCAAGCCCGCGGGCGACGACCTGCGCGAGGGCAAGCGGACCGTCCTCGTCGCGCTCTCCCTGGAACGCGCGTCCGCGGCGCAGGCCGCGGCGCTGCGGCGCCGCCTCGGCGACCAGGAGCTCGACGCCGCGGGGGTGGCCGAGCTGCGCGCGATCATCGAGGAGACCGGCGGGCTCGCCGCCTGCGAGGAGATGATCGAGCGCTACCTGGCCGAGGCGGAGCGGGCCCTGGCGACCGCGCCGATCGCCGAGGAGGCGCACCGGGCGCTGTCGGACCTCGCGGTGGCGGCGACCACCCGGAGCACGTGACGCTCCATATGACACGATCCGGTCAAATTTCCCCGGTGCACTAGAACTTTCCCACTGATTGGTGGCACAAATGTCGCCATGTGGATGCGGGTGGGCAGATGGCTGCCGGCCGCGGGCGCGCTGGCGTCCGTGCTGGCGCTCGCGGCGGTGCCGGTCCCGGGCGAGGCGCGGGCCGAGACGGGGCGGTGCGGCGACCCCGCGGCACGGCCGTGGTGCGACCCGTCGCTGACCCCGGAGCGGCGGACGGACCTGCTGCTGCCGCGGATGACCGCCGACGAGAAGATCGCGATGCTGGCCGCGGACGACCCCTTCGGCGGCCCGCTCGGGGGGTACTTCGAGACCGCGCACGCCGATACCAACGACGGGATCGGGCGGCTCGGCATCCCGCCGGTCTACATGGCCGACGGGCCGGCGGGCGTCCGGCAGGGCAAGGCGACGGCGCTGCCCGCGCCGATCGCGCTCGCGGCGGGCTTCGACCGGGAGGCCGCGACGCTGTACGGCCGGACGGTGGCGTGGGAGGCCAGGCACCGCGGCAACGACGTCGTCTTCGGCCCGACCGTGGACGTCCTGCGCACCCCCCGCAACGGCCGGACATTCGAGGGCTTCGGCGAGGACCCGCACCTCTCGGCGACGCTCGGGGTGCCCTGGATCGAGGGCGCGCAGTCCCAGGGCGTGATGACGGCGGTCAAGCACATGGCCGTCTACACCCAGGAGACCGACCGGCTGTCGCTCGGCATGACCGTTGATCCGCGCACCCTGCGGGAGATCTACCTGCCGCCGTTCGAGGCCGCCGTGAAGCAGGGCGGCACCGCGACAGTGATGTGCGGGTTCGGCAAGCTGAACGGCCGGTGGGCCTGCGAGGACGGCGCCGTCCTCAACGACATCCTGCGGTCGGAGTGGGGTTTCCAGGGATACGTGGCCTCCGACCACTTCGCCCCGAAGGACGCCGGTGACGCGGCCAACGGCGGGCTCGACATGGAACTGCCCGTCGGCTTCAGGTACAACGCGTTCATGCTGAAGACGGCCGTCTCGCAAGGGAAGGTCACGCAGGCGACCGTCGACGGGCATGTCCGCAACATCCTGCGGACGATGTTCCGGTTCGGCGTGTTCGACCGGCAGGCGTACCCGAACGACCTCACCGCCATCGACCGGACGGCGAGCGAGACGGCCGCCAGGAGGATCGAGGAGGCCGGGATCACGCTGCTGAAGAACGACGGCGTCCTGCCGCTGGAGGCGCCCGGGTCGATCGCGCTGATCGGGCGGGCCGCGCAGGAGAGCCCGAGCGGCCACGGCTCGGCGCAGGTGGTCCCGTTCGGCACGGTCAGCGCTCAACAGGGCATCGCGCGCCGCGCAGGGGCCGGCGCGCGGGTGTCCCACACCAACGGCGACGACCGCGCCGAGGCCGCGAACCTGGCCCGGCAGGCGGACGTGGCGATCGTGTTCGCCACCGACAGCCAGGGCGAGTTCTTCGACAAGTCCTGCCTCACGCTGCAGTGCGGCGAGCCCCTCCGGGGCGACCAGGACGCGCTCATCTCCGAGGTCGCCAAGGCCAACCCGAACACCATCGTCGTGCTGAACACGGGCGGCCCGGTGCTGACCCCTTGGGCCGGGCAGGTGAAGGGCATCGTCGAAGCCTGGTATCCGGGCCAGGAGGCTGGGAACGCTTTGGCCCGCGTCCTGTACGGGGACGTGGACCCAGGCGGACGGCTTCCCGTGACGTTCCCCGTCAACGAGAACGACGCGCCGACATCGGGGAACCCGGCGCAGTACCCGGGAACCAACCAGAACGTCACGTTCTCCGAGGGCGTCATGGTCGGCTACCGGCACTACGACTCGAAGGGCATCACGCCGCGCTTCCCGTTCGGGCACGGGCTGTCCTACACGACGTTCCGCTACAGCGACCTCGTGGCCGGCACCGACTCCGTCAAGGTGACGGTGACGAACACAGGGTCGCGCAAGGGGATCGCCGTGCCGCAGTTGTACATCGGCATGCCGTCGCCGGGTGTGGACGTCCCGCAGCCGCCGAAGCAACTCAAGGGCTTCACGAAGGTCACGCTCGCGCCGGGCGAGAGCACGCGGGTGACGTTCCCGCTGTCCTCCCGCTCGTTCGCCTACTGGAACGAGGGCGCGAAGGCATGGAAGGTCGCGGACGGCTGCTACAGGGTCCTGGTCGGCTCCTCCTCACGGGAGATCGCCGAGACGGCGACGCTCGGAACGTGCCGGTAAGCGGAAAGATCGCCGTTCCACTGCCCTACCCACCGGTTAGGCGGTACAAATGAGGAAATCTTCGTCCGTCCCCGCCGAGCCGGAGTCCCCCAGTGCCGCACGACACCTCCCGCGGGAGGACGAGCCCCCGTCCCGCCGTCCCCACCGCCGTCCGATCCGGACGCGCGGGCCAGGCACACACCGGCCAGGCGCACGCGGGCCAGGCGCACGCCGGTCGCTCCGGCCGGCCGGGAAAGGCACGTCCCGCCGCGGCCCGCCCCGGGCAGGGCCGCCCGCGCGTCGCCAAGGAGGACGCCGAAGCCCCCCGGCTCCGGCATGTCGTCGGCGCGGACGCCGAGGGCCCGCGCCTGCAGGGCGTCGTCGACGAGGACGGGCCCCTGCCCGCGAAGCACCTGCACAGGGTGGCGCTGAGGACGGCCGCCGCGCTCGCCGCGATGCACCGCGCCGGGACCGTGCACGGCGACTTCAGGCCGGCCAACGTGCTGCTCGGCCCGGACGGCGCCAAGGTCGTCGACTTCGGGATCGTGCGCGCCGCCGGCGAGGCCGCGGCGGGAGCGGCCGGGACGCCCGCCTACATGGCGCCCGAGCAGATCGAGGACGAGCCCGTGGGGCGGCCCGCGGACGTGTTCGCCTGGGGCGCGACGGTGGTGTTCGCCGCGACCGGGCGCCCGCCGTTCGGCACCGGGCCCGCCCCGGAGGTCATGCGGCGCGTCACGTCCCGCCGGCCCGACCTCGGCGACATGACGGGACCGCTCCGCGACCTCGCGGCGCGCTGCCTGGACAAGAACCCCGCCGCCCGGCCGACCGCGCCGCAGGTCGTCCGCGCGCTACGCGAAGGGCAGGGACCGATGCCGAAACCGCGGCCGACCCGGATCCCGCGCTACCGCTGGCGCATGATGGTCGCGCTCGCGGCCGTGGTCATCTGCGGTTTCGTGCTCGGAATGCTCTTCTGACCGGGTGACGGCCCGGCCCCCGGGCGGATCACCAGTGCGGGGGACGGTCCTCCAGCAGGCGCGAGTCGTCGTCGCCGCGCCACTCGCCCCACCCGAGGTCGGTGTCGTCGGACGTCTGGTCCGGCAGGATCTCCAGCTCGTCGTCGAGCTCCACCGGCCGGTCGTCGTCGGGTCCCACGCTCATGATCCCCATTGTGGGCGATCGGGCCGGGTTCGCGCACCGTGATACAGGTCAAGCCCCGGTCGTCCCGCCGCCCAGCCGGCGGGCGAACTCGGCCGCGGCGGCGCCCGGATCGTCCGCCTCGGTGATCGCCCGTACCACCACGACGCGGCTCGCGCCCGCCGCCGTCACCTGGCCGAGGTTGCCGAGGTCGATCCCGCCGATCGCGAACCACGGCCGCGGCACGCGCTGCGCCGCGACGTACTCCAGCAGCTTGGGGCCGGGGGCGGCGCGGCCGGGCTTGGTCGGCGTCGGCCACACCGGGCCGGCGCAGAAGTAGTCGGCGCCGGGCTCGGCGGCGGCCGCGGACGCCTGCTCACCGGAGTGCGTGGACCGGCCGATCAGCATGTCGCCGCCGACGATCTCGCGGGCGGCGGGGACCGGCAGGTCGTCCTGGCCGAGATGCAGGACATCGGCGCGGACGGCGTGCGCCACGTCGGCCCGGTCGTTGACCGCGAGCAGCGCGCCGTGCCGGTCGCAGGCCCCCCGGAAGATCTCCAGGTACTCCATCTCCTGCCGCGCCTCCAGGCCCTTCTGGCGCAGTTGGACGATGTCGACCCCGCCCGCCAGCACGGCGTCCAGGAAGGCGGGCAGGTCCCCCTGCCGTTCTCGCGCGTCCGTGCAGAGGTACACGCGGGCCCGGCTGAGCCGGGCGCGCAGGGCGACGGCGCGGTCGGAAGGGAGGTGCCTGGACACGGCGGACATCGTTCCTTTCGGTGGGCGAGCGCGTCATGGACGATCGCGGGGCCACGCGGCGGTCACGTCCCGTCCGGCGTGCCCCCGCGATCGTGTCACGTGCGCTGCGGGCCCCGGTTCCGGGGCCGGGGGCCCTAGAAGGCCAGGGCCTGGGCTCTGCGGCGGACCTCGGTCCCCCGGTTCTCGGTGAGCGCCTCCACGGGCGTCCCGGGAAGGGTGTCGTCGGCGGTGAACAGCCAGCGGATCGTCTCCGCGTCGTCGTAGCCCGCGTCCGACAGGAGCGTCAGGGTGCCCGGCAGTCCCTTGATGACCTGGCCGTCCTTGATGAAGGCGGCGGGAACCATGGGGGTGCCGCCCCGGCGCACCGCCAGGAGCCGGTGCTCGCTGATGAGCTGCTTGATCCGGTTGGGCTTGATCCCGAGTCTTTCGGCGGCCTCCCCGAGGGAGAGCCATTCCCCCGCGAGGGCGTCGGTCCGGGGGTCGAGTGCGCTTTCAACGGTTGCGTGCATCTGCGTCACGCCCCCTTGCTACCACTCCTCCGGATTCGTCAAACCCCCTGCACAGCCGTAACGTCCCCGCGGCGATCGCTATGGGCGAACGGCCTGCCGGACCGGCACCTCGGGATCGGCGATGGCGGCCGGATCCACGGGCGTTCCGGCGGCGATGACCCGCCGCGCCTGGACCAGGTCGCGGGGCCGGTCCACGGTGAGGACGGCGTCGAGCCGGTCGCCGGTCAGCCACACCACCGCCCATTTGCGGCCGGACGGGTCGCCCCGGCGCACG
The DNA here is from genome assembly GCF_004349245.1 of Actinomadura sp. 6K520. Taxonomy (GTDB): domain Bacteria; phylum Actinomycetota; class Actinomycetes; order Streptosporangiales; family Streptosporangiaceae; genus Spirillospora. The sequence continues at coordinate 10,357 of NZ_SMLC01000152.1, forward strand.
AGCCGCTCGGACACGGCGTGGCTGCCCGCGTACTGCACCATGCGCCCGAACTGCTCGGACCAGAAGTACGGGGCCGCGTCGTAGACGGCGTCCTGGCCGAGGAGGGTCGCGGCGGCGACGTCGGGCGCGTTGAGCGCGGTGTCCCAATGTTCGACGAGGAGCCGCCGGCCGTACCGTCCCGACCACCAGGCGGCGCAGTCGCCGACCGCCACGACGTCCGGCCGTGCGGAGCCGGGCTCCTCCTCGTCCTGGTAGACGCGGAACGAGGCGTCGGTGACCACACCACGTTCCAGCAGGAGCCCCGAGCCCTCCAGCCAGGACAGGTCGGGACGGACGCCGATGCCGGTGACGACCACGTCGGCGGCGACCTCCTCGCCGCCCGCGAGCACGAGGCCGCCGTCCCGCACCTCCGCGACCTTCACGCCGGTGCGCAGCGCGACGCCCGCCTCGGCGTACCAGGGCGCCGTGAGCGCGCCCACCTCCGGGCCGATCGCGCCCGCGAGGGGGGTGTCGGCCGCCTCGACGACCGTCACGGCACAGCCTTTGGCGGCGGCGGTGGTCGCGACCTCGGCGCCGATCCAGCCCGCCCCGATGATGACGATCCGCGCGCCCCCGGTGAGCCGGGACCGCAGGTCGCGGGCGTCGTCGATGGTGCGCAGGACGTGCTGGCGCCCGTCCCCCGGCAGCGTGACCGGGGCGGCGCCGGTAGCGATGACCAGCCCGTCGAACGGGAGGTCCCCGGCGGTGGACGCGACGACGCCGCCGCGCCCCGGCCCGGCCAGCCGGAGCCCGGTGGCGCGCTCGCCGAGAAGCAGGTCGCAGCGGAGGGAGTCCCAGTCGGCGTCGACCGTCGTGTCGTCGGACTCGCCCGCGAGGACGGCCTTCGACAGCGGCGGCCGGTCGTAGGGCCGGTGCCGCTCCGCCGACACGAGCGTCAGCGCGCCCTCGTACCCTCTGCTCCGCAGGGCCTCCACGGCGCGCACGCCGGCCAGCCCTCCACCCACGACGATGACCCTCTGCATGGGCTCACCCTAACCGTAGGGCGGGCGTTCACTTGGACTGGTGTCCAGACAGTTGAACACTTCACCGGGGTCGTACAGTGGAAAGCACGTAAAACGGCACAGAGCGCGGGAGTCCGGTACGACCGGGCTGAGAGGGCGGCTGAACGGGCCGCCGACCGCCAGGACCTGATCCGGATCATGCCGGCGAAGGGAGCGCGGTGGAGATCGTGATCATAGGGGCCGGCGTCGTCGGCCTCGCCACCGGGTGGCGGGCCGCCGCGGCCGGCGCCGCCGTCACCCTGGTCGACCCCGACCCCGGCGGCGGAGCGTCGTCGGTGGCCGCGGGCATGCTCACCCCCGTCAGCGAGGTGACCTACGGCGAGGAGCCGCTGCTGCGGCTCGGCCTCGCCTCCCGCGACCGCTACGGCGCGTTCGTCGCGGAACTGGAGGAGCTCACCGGCCTGGAGACCGCCTACCGCACCGACGGGATCCTCCAGGTCGCGTTCGACTCCGACGACCTGAGCTACCTGGACGACCTGCGCCGCTTCCAGGAGAGCCTCGGCATCGCCGCCGAGGCCCTGACCGGGCGGGAGTGCCGGAGGGCGGAGCCGATGCTCGCACCCGGCGTCCGCGGCGGCCTGCTCGCCCCGGAGGACGGCTCGATCGACCCGCGCCGGCTGACCGCGGCGCTGCTGACGGCGGCCGAGAAGGCGGGCGCGCGGTTCGTCCGCCGGCGGGCCACCGGCGTCGCCGTCGAGAACGACGCGGCGGCCGGGGTGCGGCTGGACGACGGGACCGTGGTCCGCGCCGACCGCGTCCTCCTCGCGGCCGGCCCGTGGTCGGGCGACCTCGCGGGGCTGCCCCCGGGAGCCGTCCCGCCCGTCCGCCCGGTGAAGGGCCAGGTGATGCGGCTCCGCACCCGCGTGCCGTTCCTGGCGCGCGCCACGCGCGGGCTGGTGAAGGGCTCGTCGGTCTACCTGGTGCCGCGCGCGGACGGGGAGATCGTCCTCGGCGCCACCCAGGAGGAGCTGGGCTTCGACACGCGCGTCACCGCCGGCGGCCTGTGGGAGCTGCTGCGGGACGCCCGCGAGCTGCTGCCCGGCATCACCGAGCTGGAGTTCGCCGAGGTCTCGGCGGGCCTGCGTCCCGGCTCCCCCGACAACGCGCCGGTGATGGGCCCGTCCGCGCTGCCCGGCCTCTTCGTCGGCACCGGGCATTTCCGCAACGGCATCCTGCTCACGCCGGTGTCCGCCGACATCCTGTCCGCGATGCTGCTGGACGCGCCCGTCCCCGGCGTGGCCGCGCCCTTCTCCCCCGACCGATTCTCCGCCGAGGTGCACTCCCGATGAAGGTGTTCGTCAATGGTGAGCCGCGCGACGTGCCCGAGGGCACGAGCGTGTCCGAGGTCGTCGCGTCCGTCACCGCGGCCGTGACCGGCGTGGCCGCGGCGCTGAACGACGAGGTCGTCCGCCGCTCCTCCTGGGAGACGACGACCCTGCGCCACGCTGACCGGCTCGAAGTCCTTACCGCTGTACAGGGGGGTTGAGGTGGATAGCGACAGGCTTGTCATCGCGGGTGAGGAGCTCGGTTCCCGGCTGATCATGGGGACCGGCGGGGCGCCGAGCATGCAGGTGCTGCGGGAGGCGCTCACCGCGTCCGGGACGGAGCTGACCACGGTCGCGATGCGGCGGGTGGACCCGTCGGCGCGCGGCTCGGTGCTGGACGTCCTGAACGAGTGCGGCATCCGGGTGCTGCCGAACACCGCGGGCTGCTTCACCGCGGGCGAGGCGGTCCTCACCGCCAAGCTCGCGCGGGAGGCCCTCGGCACGAACTGGGTCAAGCTGGAGGTGATCGCGGACGAGCACACGCTGCTGCCCGACCCGATCGAGCTCGTCGAGGCCGCCGAGCAGCTCGTCGCCGACGGTTTCGCCGTACTGCCCTACACCAACGACGACCCCGTGCTCGCGCGGCGCCTGGAGCAGGCGGGGTGCGTCGCCGTGATGCCGCTCGGGTCCCCGATCGGGTCGGGGCTCGGCATCCGCAACCCGCACAACATCGAGCTGATCGTCGAACGGGCCGGCGTGCCGGTCATCCTGGACGCGGGGATCGGCACCGCGTCCGACGCCGCGCTGGCGATGGAGCTGGGCTGCGACGCGGTCCTGCTGGCGACGGCGGTCACCCGCGCGCGGAACCCCGCGGGGATGGCGGCCGCGATGCGCCACGCGGTGGCGGGCGGGCGCCTCGCGCGGTCGGCGGGGCGTATTCCGAAGCGCCGCTACGCCCAGGCGTCCTCGCCGTTCGAGGGCCGCGCAACCTCGTAGTGGAGCTAAAGAATCCGGTATAGCAATATTCGCTGGACCTGAAATGTCGGCGCGGTGAGACTGGGATCCGTCCACCCCGGGGCACACGCCGGCAACGCGGCACGTCCCTTCGGTGTTCGTGGAAACGTCCCATACCTAAGGTGCGTGACATGCAGCAGGAAAGCAGGCCGGCGGGCATCGACAAGCTCGCGATGGCCGCGGCCACGATCACCGTGGTGCTCTGGGCCTCGGCCTTCGTCTCCATCCGGAGCGCCGGCGCCGAGTACAGCCCCGGCGCCCTCGCCCTCGGCCGCCTCCTCTCCGGGACGGTCGTGCTCGGCGGGCTGCTGCTCATCCGGCGGGAGGGGCTGCCGCCCAGGGGCGCCTGGCCCGGGATCGTCACCGCGGGCATCCTGTGGTTCGGCGCCTACATGGTCGCCCTGAACTGGGGCGAGCAGCTCGTGGACGCCGGCACCGCCGCCCTCGTCGTCAACATCGGCCCGATCCTCATCGCGCTCCTCGGCGGCTGGCTGCTCAAGGAGGGGCTGCCGCCCAGGCTGATGGCCGGCATGGCCGTGTCGTTCGCCGGCGCCGCCGTGGTCGGGCTGTCGATGTCGGGCGAGGGCAGCTCGTCGGTCATCGGCGTCCTGCTGTGCCTGTTCGCCGCCGTCACCTACGCGTCGGGCGTCGTCAGCCAGAAGCCCGCGCTCCGGCACGCCTCGGCGCTGCAGTTCACCACGTTCGCCTGCGCGATCGGCGCCCTGGTCTGCCTGCCGTTCTCCGGCCAGCTGGTCGCGCAGGCCGCGGAGGCCCCGGCCGGCGCGACCGCCAACATGATCTACCTGGGCGTCTTCCCGACCGCGATCGCGTTCACCACCTGGGGATACGCGCTGGCGCGCACGTCCGCCGGGAAGATGGGCGCCACCACCTACGCCGCCCCCGCCCTGGTCGTGCTGATGTCGTGGCTGTTCCTCGGCGAGGTCCCCGGCCTGATCACCCTCGCGGGCGGCGTCCTGTGCCTCACCGGCGTCGCCGTCTCCCGCAGCACCCGCGGCCTGCGCCGCCGCACCGCGCCCGCCCCGGCACCGGGCACCGCGGAGGAGTCCCGCTCCGGGCTTGTCGAGGCTCATACTCGGGACTGATGAGATCCTCCGCGATTCGCCCGTAAACTCGCACGGATGGACACGTCGGTTGCTGATCCACTCGTCGGGCGGGTGCTCGACGGGCGCTACCGCATTGAGTCCCGCATCGCGCGCGGCGGCATGGCCACGGTCTACGTCGCGCGCGACATCAGGCTCGACCGCACCGTCGCGATCAAGGTGATGCACGCCGGGCTCGCCTCCGACGAGGACTTCGTCGCCCGCTTCATCGGGGAGGCCAAGGCCGCGGCGGCGCTGTCCCACCCGAACGTGGTCGCCGTCTACGACCAGCGCACCGACGGCGAGCACGTCTTCCTGGTGATGGAGTACGTCGCGGGCCACACACTGCGCGACGCGCTGACCACCCTCGGCCGGCTCGGCCCCCGCGCCGCGCTGGAGGTCATGATGCCCGTGCTGGCCGCGCTCGGCGCCGCGCACCGGGCCGGTCTCGTGCACCGCGACGTCAAGCCCGAGAACGTGCTGATCAACGAGGACGGCCAGGTCAAGGTCGCCGACTTCGGCCTCGCCCGCGCCGAGACCGCCAGCAAGATGACCAAGACCGGGATGATCATCGGCACGGTCGGCTACCTCTCCCCCGAGCAGGTGCTGTCCGGCAGCGCCGACGTCCGGTCGGACGTGTACGCCGCGGGCGTCATGCTGTTCGAGCTGCTGACCGGGGAGCTGCCGCACCGGGGCGACACCCCGCTCGCCGTCGCCTACAAGCACGTGAACGAGACCGTGCCGCCGCCGTCCGGCATCGTCCCGGGCATCCCGCCGCAGGTGGACGCCCTGGTCACGGACGCGACGAACCACGACCCGGCGCGCCGCCCGGTCGACGCGAACCAGTACCACGCCGAGGTCGCCGAGGCGTTCGGCGGCCTGCCCCGCGACTTCGACCGGCGGATGGAGGAGGCGTCCCGCAACGCCACCAGCGTGCTGGAGGCCCCGCCCGCCGACGGGCACACCGCCGTCCTCGACCGGGGCACCGTGCCCGCCGGGTACCCCGATCGCACGCGGGCCGACCGCGCCATCGGGGCGCTGACCGGCCGCTACGCCCTCATCGCCATCGGCGCCATCGCGGCGCTCATCCTCGGCTGGGCCGTCTGGTACCAGACGTCCGGGCAGTACGAGCACGTCCCCGCGTCGATCATCGGGATGGACGTCGACGACGCCCGCGACCAGTTGGAGAGCGCCGGGCTGGACGTGCGGGTCGCCACCGCCATCTACGACGACCGCATCCACAAGGGCGACGTCGTCAAGTCCGACCCGCCCGCGGGCGCCCGCCTCGCCCAGGGCGAGCCCGTCACGCTGACACCCTCCAAGGGCATCACCCCGCGCGAAGTCCCGGACGTGAAGGGCAAACCCCTGCCGGAGGCCAGGCAGATCCTTGAGGACGACGGCTTCAAGGTCGGGCGGACGAACAGGACCCCCTCCCAGACCGTCGGCAAGGACAGGGTGATCGGCACCGAGCCGCAGGCCGGCCAGAAGCAGTCCCCCGACGACCCGGTCGCCGTCATCGTCTCCACCGGCATGTCCATGCCGGACCTCATCGGCCAGAACGGCGACGCCGCCGCCAACCGGCTGCGCTCGATGGGCCTGAACGTCAAGGTGCAGAAGAAGAAGGTCGACGGCAAGGAACCGAACTCGGTGATCGACCAGGCCCCGGCCGAGGGCACCGGCGTCTCCCGCGGCGACGAGGTCACGATCGTCGTCAACAAGCGCGACTGCCTGGTCGACGCGGGCCCGATCCAGCTCGGCTGCGACGACGGCAGCGAGAAGATCGTCCCGGTGCCCAACGTGGTGGGGCGCACCGTCAAGGACGCCGAGAAGGCCCTGAAGGAGTCCGGTTTCGAGGTCAACGTGACGGGCTTCGGTGGCAAGATCGTCCGTTTCCAGTCCCCGAGCGAGGGCGAGGCGCCGCGCGGCTCCACCGTCACCATCGTCCGGGGGCCGTGACCGGATAGGCTGAACCGGTCATGACCTCACCGCGCAACCCCGTCGGGGCCCACGTCCCCGTGGCCGGCGGCCTGGCGAGCGGCGGCCTGAAGTACGCCGCCGAGATCGGCGCCGAGGCCGTCCAGGTGTTCGTGGCCAACCCGCGCGGCTGGGCCCTCCCCGAGGGCCGCCCCGCCGAGGACGAGAAGCTGCGCGCCCGCACCGACGTCCCCGTCTACGTGCACGCCCCGTACCTGGTCAACTTCGGCTCCCCGAGCGGGGAGACCCTCGCCAAGTCGATCGCGACCGTCCGCCACTCCCTGGTCCGCGGCCGGGCCATCGGCGCCCGCGGCGTCGTCGTCCACACGGGCTCCTCCGTCACCCAGACCTACGACGAGGCGATGGCGCAGATCCACGAGCACGTCCTGCCCCTCCTGGAGGGGATCCCCGAGGACGGCCCCGATCTCCTCCTCGAACCCATGGCCGGCCAGAACAACATGCTCTGCACGCGGGTCCAGGACCTCGGCCCCTATTTCGAACGCCTGGAACACCACCCGAAGCTGGGCGTCTGCTTCGACACCTGCCACGCGTTCGCCGCCGGCCACGACCTGGCCGCCCCCGGCGGCGTCAAGGACACCCTCGACGCCCTGGTCGCCACCGTCGGCGAGGGGCGCCTCAAACTGGTCCACGCCAACGACTCCAAGGACCCCTGCGGCTCCGGCCGGGACCGCCACGAGAACATAGGCGCCGGCATGATCGGCGAACCCCCCTTCGCCGACCTCTTCCACCACCCGGCCACGACCGGCCTCCCCGTCCTGATAGAAACCCCAGGCCGAGCC
>NZ_SMLC01000153.1 GCF_004349245.1 Actinomadura sp. 6K520
GCCGCCCCCTGTGCCGCCCCCTGTGCCGCCCGCCGTGCCGTTCTCGGTCTCGTCCGCGCCGCCGGCGCGCGGCGCCCTGCTCGTCCGCATCCCACCATGGTGCCAGGCCGCGGATACCCGCGCGGGGCATCACGCCGCAACCCGGGACCCGGCGCCCGGGACTCAGTACCCGGGACTCAGTACCAGTTGTTGCGCTGCCAGAAGGCCCACGCGCCGCACGGGTCGTCGTAGCGGGCCTTGATGTAGCCGAGCCCCCACGCGATCTGGGTGGGCGAGCTGGTGCGCCAGTCGGCCCCGGCGCTGGCCATCTTGCTGCCCGGCAGCGACTGCGGGATGCCGTAGGCGCCGCTGGAGGGGTTCTCGGCCCGCTCGTTCCAGTTGCTCTCGTGCTCCCACAGCGTGAGCAGCGACGGCCAGCAGCGGCTCCACCCCTTGAGGGCGTTCATCTTCTTGCCGTACGCCTTGTTCTGCCCCGCGCTCGGGTTGGACTTGGCGAGCCGCTCGCGCTCCTGCCGGGCCTTCAGCTCGGCCCGCGCCTTCGCCTCGCGCTTGGCCTTCTCCTTGAGCCTCTTCAGCTCGCGCTGGTGCTCCTCGTAGGCCCGCTTCTTGGCGGCGGCGACCGCGTCGGCGGCGACCGGGTCCATGTCGGACGCGGACGTCAGCCTGGCGAGCATGTCGTTGGTCGACAGGTCGGCGGCGGCCATCTTCGGGGGCTTGGAGTCGTCCTCGACGAACCGGTCGATGTCCACCAGGACGACCGCGGCGCCGACCGCGCCGATGGCGACGGCCGTGATGGTGACGTTGCTGGTGAGCGCCCGCCGCAGCCGCCGCTTCTTCTCGGGGCGGAAACCGGGCGGCCCGTACGGGTCGAGCTGGTGGGACTCGGCCGGCTCCCGGGGCGGGGGGACACTCGCGCGCCGCCTGCCGGCGCTGTGACTTCCGCGCGTGCCGCGACTCTTTGGCATAGGTGAAGCCTGCCTTATCGCCCGGGGATCGTGTCGTCCTGGAGGAGGTACGCCGACAGGGTGACACATGGTTCACCCGCCTGGTTCACCGGTCGTGGTCACCCCCGTCCCGTCCGGCGCCAGGGTTCAACAGTTCCACGTCGCCCGCCGCAAGGCGCGCGGGTTGCAGGGATTCGAAGATGTGGCGGTGCATCCCGCCGAACACCGCGAGCTCCCCGTCGGGGGCCTCCAGCGCCAGGCTCACCTCGTTCACCCGGTCGCGTCCCGCCGCGGTGATCTCGACGAGCGTGGCGCGCCGGTCGCGGGGATGCGGGGCGCGGGTGACCAGGCCCGCGACCTCCAGCTGGTCGGCGGTGAGCTTCACGGTCGTCGGGTGCATCATCAGGATCCGGCCGAGGGTGCTCAGCCGGGACCGGCCGCGGGTGGACAGGGCGAGGGTCGTCAGCAGGAAGTACCCGGTGCGGGTGAGGCCGAGGCGTTTCAGCTCGACCTCCAGCGCCTTCATGAGCAGCTGGTTGAGGCGTCCGACGGCGCAGATGGACATGAACGGCCACGGCCCGCCGCGGAGGCCCTGCCCCTCCCAGCGGTCCCTGACGCCCATGACCAGTGGGTCGATACCGTCGTCCATCTCGTCTTCTGCCTCGTCAGCGATGTCGCGTCGCGCCTCGGTTCGCACCGGCCGATCGTAGCTTCGGACAAATCAACTTGTAAGTACTCGCTTCTTAGACCTTCTTCCAATAGAGTGCCTCAGATCACAGGCGGTACCCAAGTGCTTGCTAGGGCGCCGGGGCCGCGGGTGATCCCGGTCTCTGCCGAGACCAAGGCGGCGCGAACAAGAGCAGGTACGAGGGCGCCGCCGGTGGCCCGGCGGATGCCGTGCATCGGATGGGCGCCGACGTCCGAGATCGAGGGAGGCTCTATGGCCCTTCGCGAACCCGCGTGGCGGGGATCGTCCCCGCGGAACGGTCCACCCGCGTCCGGGGCGCAGGCCCCGCCGTGGGAGGTCACCGCCTGATGGCCGTGAGCCTGACGAAGGCCCCCGACCTGGCGCGCAGACGTGTCGGGCGAGCCCTCGACGAGACAGGGCTGCTGTGCGTGACCCTCCTGGAGGGCCTCCGCCGCACCTGGGACGTCCGCCAGTGGTGGGGCGAGTTCATCGAGCAGTGCTGGTTCCTCGCCCGCGTGACGAGCATCCCGGTCATGCTGATCGCGGTGCCGCTCGGCGCCACCATCTCACTGCAGGTCGGCGACATCGCCCGGCAGCTCGGCGCGCAGTCCGGGACCGGCGCGCTGCTGACCGCCGCGATGATCCAGCAGGTGGCGCCGCTGGCCGCCGCGCTGCTGGTCTCCGGCGTCGGCGGCTCGGCCATCACCGCAGACATGGGCGCCCGCCACATCCGCGACGAACTCGCGGCCATGGAGGTCATGGGCATCAACCCGATCCACCGCCTGGTCACCCCCAGGCTGTGGGCGGCGAGCATGGTGTCCGGGCTGCTCTGCTCGGTGGTGATCCTGGCGGGCGTCCTGGGCGGCTACTACTTCAACGTCATCCAGCAGGGCGTCAGCCCCGGCGCGTTCTTCGACGGCGCCACCACCCTGCTCCAGTTCTCGGACCTGATGATCACCCTGTTCAAGGCGTGGGTGTTCGGGTTCATCGCCGCCGCCGTCGCCTGCTACATGGGCATGAACTGCGACTACGGCCCGGTCGGCGTGGGCCGCGCGGTCAACAAGGCGGTCGTCGTCACCTCGATCGTGGTGTTCGCGACGAACTACATCCTCACCATGATCTACCAGGTCCTGTTCCCCCCGAGGTTCTGATGGTCGCCATAACCCCCGTCCGCAAGCTGGGCCGTGCCGTCAGGGCCCGGACCGCGGGTCTCGCCGCCTCGGCGGACCTGCCGGTCTTCCTCGGCCGAGTCCTCTACCACCTGTTCGTCGACATCATCATCCGCCGCAAGTACGGCAGGACGCTCGCCAAGCAGGTCAGCGACATCACCGTCGGCGTCGGCGCGCTGGTCATCGGCGGCGGCATGATCTTCGTCATCGCGACGATGTCGCTGGCCACCGGCGCGATGGTCGGCCTGCAGGGCTATCCCGGGCTGGAACGCATCGGCGCGGAGGCGTTCACCGGGCTCGTCGCGAGCTACTCCAACGTCCGCGAGGTGACCCCGATCATCGCGGGCGTCGCGCTCGTCGCCCAGGTCGGCACCGGCTTCACCGCCGAGATCGGCGCGATGCGGATCTCCGAGGAGATCGACGCGCTGGAGGTCATGGGCATCAACTCCCTGGCCTACCTGGTGGCCACCCGGGTCGCCGCCGGCGTCATCGCGCTCGTGCCGCTGTACCTGGTCTCGCTGTTCATGGCGTTCTTCGCCACCAGGTTCATCACGATCCAGTACTTCGGCCTTTCGCCCGGTATCTACGACTACTACTTTCACCTCTACCTGCCGCCGATCGACGTGTTCTACAGCGTCATCAAGGTGGCGGTGTTCGCGTTCATCATCATGTTCATCCACTGCTACCGCGGCTACTACGCGGCGGGCGGCCCGGTAGGCGTCGGCGTCGCCGCGGGCCGCGCGATCCGGGAGTCGACCATCCTGATGATCCTGATGAACCTGGTCCTGTCCTACATCTTCTGGGGCCACGGCGGCACGGTGAGGTTGACCGGATGAGCGAGGAGACACTGTCCACCCGCTCCCGGACGATCTTCGGGCTGGTCGGCGCGGGCGTCATCGCGGCGGGCGCCGTGTTCGTCGCCGTCGGGACGCAGCCGTCCCACGGGGGCTCCACCTACTACACCGCGACGTTCGGACGGGCGGGCCAGGGCCTCGACCCCGGCAAGTCGGACGTGAAGATCCGCGGCATCGCGATCGGCACCGTCGACCGGCTCTCGCTCACCGACAGCGGCCGCGTCAAGGTCAGGATCCGGGTGAACGAGGGCGTCCAGGTGGCCGACACCACGGTCGCGTCGATCGAGCCGGTCTCGGTGTTCGGGCCGAAGGACCTCGTCCTCGACCTCGGCGCGCACGAGGTCACCGGCCCGTACCTGAAGGACGGCGGGGTGGTCACCAAGACCGAGGACCCCGAGGAGCTGTCCGACACCGCCTGGCCCGCCTACCGGCTGACCAAGGCCATCGACCCGGACGAGGTGGCCACGATCCTGCACACGTTCGGCACCGGCCTCTCCGGGCAGGGCCCGGCGCTGCGCCGGACGGTCGACAACGGCGCCAAGGTCGTGGACGCCACCTATCAGGACCGGGCGGCGCTCAACGCGCTGCTGCACAACATCAACGGGGTGTCGGGCACGCTCGGCCCCCGCGGCGACACGATCGCCGCGCTGACCACCGACTTCAACCGGCTCTCGCAGGTCGTCAACGAGCGGCCCGACAAGGTCGAGCAGCTGCTCGACCAGGGCGGTGAGCTCGGCGACAAGGTCGGCACGACCCTGCAGGGCCACGGCGCGAACCTCGGCAGGCTCATCGACGGCGGCGGCAACCTCGCCCGCGTGCTCAACACCGAGCTCCACAACCTGCCGGTGATGATGGACGGGCTGATCGGCTTCTTCGGCCTGCTGTCCAAGATCATCCGGGTGCCGGGCCCGGAGGGCACGGTGATCGCGCAGGCGCGCAACCCGCTGCCCCTGGACATCTGCCAGATCTTCATCGACGTCTGCTCGCCCGGCCAGGGCGCCGCGGCGAACGGGAACGGCAACGGAGGGCGGCCATGAGCCCGCGGCTGCGCGGCAAGACCGTGCGTGGGCCCGACAGAGCCACGCTGCTCAAGACCATCGCGTTCGTGGCGGTGACCGGGCTGCTCACCTTCTACATCGGCCAGCTGATCCTCGGCACGAGCTTCCGGGACCGCTACGCGCTGACCGCGACGTTCGACGACGTCACCGGGCTGCTGGAAGGCGACGACGTGAAGGTCGCCGGCACGCCCGTCGGGCGGGTCGAGGGCATCGAGGTCGTCCGGGGCAAGGCCGTGGTCGAGATGCGGATCGACCGGGAGGTCCGGGTCCCGAAGGACTCCACCGCCGCGATCCGCTGGCGCAACGTCATGGGCCAGCGCGTCATCTACCTGGAGCCGGGACGGGAGCAGGCCAAGCTCGGCAACGGCGACCGCGTCCCGCACACCAGGTCGGTGGTGGACCTCGGCGACATCGTCAACGGCCTCGGCCCGCTGACCCGCAACCTGGACCCGGACCAGCTCAACAAGATCCTCTTCTCCTTCTCGCAGGCGCTTGAGGGCAACGAGCAGAACATCTCCATGCTCACGAACAACATGGACCTGCTCCTGCAGACGTTCGCGGCCCGCAAGAAGACCATCGAGCAGATGATCGACAACTACGAGACGGTGAGCCAGGCGGTCGCGAAGCGCGACCAGCAGATCGCGGCCAGCGTCGACAACCTGGAGTCGCTGACCAAGGTGTTCGCGAACAACCGCCGGCTGCTGGAGGACGCGGTCGTCGAGATCTCGGGCGTCACGACCAACCTCAACGCCGTGCTCGGCGGCCGGGACGCGCAGCTCACCCGCATCATCGACAACCTGGGCAAGTTCGCCGAGACGTTCCGCCTGAACGTCGATCAGCTGGAGAAGATGGTGCAGCAGCTCCCGCTGACGCTGCGGCAGCTGTTCGCCGCCACGAACGGCGGCCACTTCCTGCGCTCGAACGCGCTCTGCCTGAACGTCGTCCAGGGACCGTGCCCCTTCGAGATGGAACTGCCGAGGGCGCCCGGGACGGGCCAGCCGACCCAGAACGAGCTCGACAAACTGCGGAAGATGCTGCAGGGGGGTGGCGGCTGATGGCGCTGAAGTCCCTGCGCGACGTCAACCACAAGATCGTCGCGATCGGCACCCTGACCGCGCTCGGCGCCGCCTGCGTGTTCGCGTTCGCCGTCGGCCAGCTGCACCTGTTCGACCGCGGCTACACGATGAGCGGCGAGTTCGCCGACGTCGCCGGGCTGAAGAAGGGGCAGGACGTCCGGGTCGCGGGCGTGAAGGCGGGCCGGATCACCGGCGTCGAACCCGACTTCCGGCGCGGCAAGGTCATCGTCACCTGGCACGTCGACGCCGGGATCGACCTCGGGCCGCAGACCCGCGCGGAGATCACCACGACGACGCTGCTCGGCGGCCGGTACCTGCGGCTGTCCGGCCCCGTCGCCAAGCCCTACCTCGCGGAGGTCCCGGAGTCGAAACGGCGGATCCCGCTGGCGCGCACCAGCGTCCCGTTCACCGTCCCGGACGCCCTGGAGGGCGCGCAGAACATCGTCGGCAAGCTCGACCAGAAGAGCGTCGACAAGCTGCTCACCCAGGTCAACAAGATCGAGTCGCCGAGCGCGGAGAAGCTGCAGCGGATCCTGGCCAACGTCCAGGAGCTGTCGCGGATGCTGAACGACTCCTACCCGGAGATCGAGCGGCTGATCGACAGCAGCAAGACGATCACCGGCACGCTGGCGTCGAAGGACCAGCAGCTCCGCGAGATCATCAACTCGAGCCAGGTGCTGCTGGACACGCTCGTGCGGCGCCGCAACGAGCTCGCCGCGACGGTCGGGCAGGGCAACCGGACGGTCCGGACGCTGTCCAACGTCATCTCCCAGAACGAGAAGAAGCTCGACCGGCTGCTCGACAACCTCCACCTGCTGACCACCCGGCTGGCGCCGAACATGGACGCGCTGAACACCGACTTCTCCCTGCTCGGGCCGACGTTCGCGCAGGTCGCCAAGGTCAAGGGCAACGGGCCCTGGGTGGAGGGCCTGCTCATCGGCCTCGGCCCGCTGCAGCCGCCCGGCCCGCACTCGGTGCCGCGGAAACCCCAGGGAGGCAACTGATGAGCCGTCCCGCCGCCGCTTCGCGCACGTCGGAGAGGGCCGCTGCCCGGAGAAGCCCTCGCGGGGTCCGGGGCGCCGCCGTCGCGCTCAGCCTGGCGCTGCTGTCCGCCCTGGGCGGCTGCTCGCTCGCTCCGTCCGCGGGCGGTGAGCGGACCATGGTGGTCTTCGTCCCGAAGGCCCGCTCCTTCTACGAGGAGTCCAAGGTCAAGGTGATGGGCGCCGACGTCGGCCTCGTCGACAAGGTCGAGAACCAGGGTGACCGGGTCAAGGTGACGTTCCACCTGCGCCGGGACGTCCCGCTCCCGAAGGGCGTGCAGGCGTCGATCGTCCCGCTGAACCTGATCGGCGAGCGCAACCTCGTGCTGCACCCGGCGTGGCAGCCGGGGCAGCCGAAGGAGACCTCGGACGTCATCCCGATGGAGCGCACCCACGTGCCGGTCGAGGTGGACGACGCGCTCGAATCGTTCACCAACCTCGCGAACGCCCTCGACCCGACCAAGATGCAGTCGGCGCTCGGCACCGCCGCCGAGACCCTCGACGGCAGCGGCAGGCCGTTCAACGCGGCCCTGGAGCAGAGCGCCCGCCTGGTCGAGAACGTCGCCGGGCAGGACAAGGAGCTGATCGAGGTCGCGCGGAACCTCGACCGGCTCGCCGGGGTCGTGCGGGGACGCGAGGAGGTCCTCGGCACGCTCATCCGGGACTTCGGGGAGGCGTCCCGGGTGCTCAGCTCCGAGCGCGAGGAGATGAAGCAGCTCATCGGCGGCGTGCTCGAACTGGCCGAGCAGGGCGACAAGCTGCTCCAGAAGTACAAGGGGCAGCTGCCGTACGACCTGGCCGTCCTCACCCGGTTCGCGCTCGTCCTCAAGGGCAACGCCGCGCAGATCGCGCAGCTGGTGGAGGCGCTGCCCGCCGTCGGCGACGCGCTCATGGGCGGCTACAACCACAAGGACAAGTCGCTGCACATCAGGTTCGCCACGGACGCGTTCGTCCGGACGTGGCTGAAGGGCCTGATGGACACCGACGAGGTCGGCTGCCCGCTGCCACCGCCCAACTCGAACTGTCCCTGGGACAACGGAGGCAACTGATGAGGGTGCTCCTCGTGCTCGTCGTCACCGCGGCCCTGGCGGTCTCCGGCTGCTCCTACCAGACGGCGGGCGCCCCGAAGGGCAAGGTCACGCTGACCGCGAAGTTCGACGACGTGCAGCAGCTGGTCGCCGGGCACAGCGTGCAGATGTCCGACATCACGATCGGCAGCGTCACGAAGGTCGAGCTCGACGGCTACAAGTCCAAGGTGACGCTGTCCGTCGAGGACCACGTCAAGATCCCGAAGGGTACCCGGGCGGAGATCAGGGTGACGTCGCTGCTCGGCGAGAACTACGTCGAGCTGCGGATCCCGCCGGGCCGGAACATGAGCACCGGTCCCTTCTACACCGACGGCGCGGAGATCGTCGACACCAGCGTCCAGCCGTCGTTCGAGCAGGTCGTCGGGCAGGCCGGGCCGCTGATCGAGGCGCTGGCCGGCGACGACGTGGCCACGGTCGTCAACGCCGGGGCGACCGCGCTGGACGGCAACGGCGAGAAGCTCAACAAGACGATCGCGCAGGCGAGCGGGCTGCTGAAGATGTTCGCCGACCAGCGCCGCGAGCTGGGGGAGTCGGTCGACAGGTTCGCCCAGCTCGGCCGGTCCCTCGCCAAGAACGCTGACGCGCTGGACGAGGCGCCCGGCCAGATCGAGCGCACCACCCGGCTGCTGAACGACAACAAGGAAGAGATCATCCACGCGGTCGACCGGCTGACCCGGATGGCCCGCGAGCTGAACGACAAGGTCCTGGAGCGGCGCATCGGCCGGTTCCGGGCGCTCCTTGAGGACATCGACCCCGTCCTGCGGGAACTCGGCACCAACCGCAAGCGGCTCACCGACCTGGTCGACGGCCTGGTGACCTTCAGCGAGAGGCTGCCACTGGCGAGCTACGACGGCCAGTTGCTGCTCTACCCGCTGCTGCGGTTCGTCTGGGCGGACGGGTCGCCGGTCATCCCCGGGCTCGACTATCCGGCCGAGCCGTCGAGCACGGGCGGGAGCCCGATCCCGAAGGAGCTCAAGACCGCGATGCCGGGCATCGAGCAGCTTCTGGAGCCGCGCCGATGAGCACGAGAATCATCACCAACCTGGCCGTCTTCGGCGCGCTCGCCGTGCTCATGGCGGTGTGGGCGTTCAACAACGTCGTCCGGTTCGACTTCATCGACCGCCCGTACCACATCACGGTCGAGTTCGCGTCCTCGCCGGGCCTGCACCCGCACTTCGAGGTCGACTACCTCGGCCTGCGGATCGGCAAGATCGATTCGGTGCAGCTGGAGAAGGACAAGGTCGTCGTCCGGCTGGACATCGAGCGCGGCGTCAAGATCCCGGAGGGGGTCACCGCCGCCGCGGCCCGCAAGTCCGCGGTCGGCGAGCCGGTGGTCGAGCTGACCCCCGCGCCCGGCAAGGCCGACGCGCCGCCGATGAAGCCCGGCTCGCGCATCCCGGTGTCGCGGACCGAGGTCCCGCCCGCGTACGGCGACCTGTTCGGCGCCGTCATCGACAGCCTGAAGGCCATCGACCCCGAGGACGCCAGGGTCGTCACGCACGAGCTGGCCGAGGGCTGGTCCGGGCGCGAGCAGTCGCTCCGGCAGGTCATCAACGGCAGCGACCAGCTGACGGCCACGTTCGCGCAGAACACCGAGCTGCTCGACGGGCTGACCGACGACCTCGCCAGGATCACCCAGGTGCTGAACGCCAACCGGGGGTCGCTCGGCGCCGGGGTCGACGACCTGGCGGCCCTCGTCGGCGCGCTCAGCCAGGTCCGCGGGCAGATCGCGGAGCTGCGCGACCGGGGACCCGACCTGATCACCACGGTCAACGACCTGCTGGACAAGACCGGCCCCGACTTCGAGTGCACGGTCGACGTGCTCGGCAACTGGGGGCTCACGCGGCACAACCCGTCCCTTTACAGCGACCTCCGCCAGACGCTCCGGAACGCGCCGGACCTGAACGTCGTCCTGGACAACGTGGTCGGGACCGACGAGGGCGCGCCCGTCCTGAACGTCTGGTTCGAGGTCACGCTGAACACGAAGGCGACGCTGGAGTACAAGTACCCGCTGCCGCAGCCCAAGACCGCCAAGGTTCCGTCCTGCCCGGACGGCAGGAACCCCGCGGCGACCAAGCAGAAGCCCTACAAGGCCAAGAGCTCGGGCGACACGATCCCGACCCACGATCCCGCCCTCGACCAGCGCAAGGTCGACGCCCAGAAGGCCGCGAACAACGAGGACTCTTCTGGCGGGCCGCCGATGTGGCTAGTGTACGTTCCCCCGGTCATCGCCCTGCTGGTGCTGATCAGGGTCATGATGGGCTCGGTGCCCGTGGTGTCCCGCCTGGGCCGGCTTCGCCGGCGCAAGGACTGACCCAACCCGAGGAGTTCCCAAGTGACAGCCAAGACCGGCAAGGACGAGGTCGACGAGGTCGAGGCGGTCCCGGCCGAGGAGACCCCGGAGACCGAGGCCGCGCGGCGGCCCGCCAAGCGCAAGCGCCGGGTGCGGGTCATCGAGGTCATCGACGACGAGGACCTCGACGAGGTCCTGGAGGCCCTCGACGCCGAGGACGAGGACGAGGACGAGGAGGAGGAGGAGCCTCCGGCCCGTCCCGCCAAGGCGAAGGCCGCCGCCGAGCCCGCCGCGAAGGCCGCCAAGCCGCGCCCGACCCGCCTCGAACCCCCGGAGGACGAGGCCGAGGAGCCGGAGGAGGAGGCGCCGCGGAAGGTCACGGTCCGCAAGAGCACCCCCGAGCCCGCCGAGGACGCCCCGGCCCGGTCCGGGATCTTCGGGCTGACCATGGTGCAGGCCGCGGTGATCGCCGTCCTCGTCGCGCTGCTGGCGAGCCTCGCGATCTGGCAGTGGCGGACCGCGAGCGGCCTGTCGTCCGAGAAGGGCGACCGGGAGGACGTGAGCACGGTCGCCTCCGCGTACGGTGACGTCGCGCTCAACTACAACGCGCAGAACTACCAGTCGCAGATGGACAAGGCCCAGAAGCTGATGGGCGGCGACCTGCTGGAGACGTTCAAGAGCACCACGCTCCCCAGCCTCGGCGAGACCTTCAAGAGCAACCCGGAACTGTCGCTCACGTCCAAGACCAACCAGGTCTTCGTGGGCAGCGTGGACGGAAAGTTCGCCACGGCCGTCGTCATGGTGGACATCGACGTCAAGACCAAGGACGGCGCCACCTCGGCCCCGGCCACGCTGCTCCGGCTGGCCCTCGCCAAGATCGACGGCGAGTGGAAGGTCACCAAGCAGTACGCGTCCGGCGCGAACGACCAGAACCAGGGCCAGGGCCAGCTCCCGACGGCCCCGACCGGCGGCGCGTCCACGTCACCGAACCCGGAGACGAGCAAAAAGCCCGGCGACTGACCCCGACCCCTGGGTCACCTGGAGTAGTGCTCGACGACCAGTTGTTCGTTGCAGATGACGGGGATCTCGTCGCGTTCGGGCAGGCGGATGAGGCGGGCGGCCAGGGCGTCGTGGCGGACCTCCAGGTAGGGCGGGACGGTCTCGGCGTGCCCGCCGGCGGCGGCGATCTGGAAGGCGTCCATCTGCCGGCTGCGCGCGGCGATCGTGATGACGTCGTCCGGCCGGAGCCGGTAGGAGGGCCGGTCGACGCGGCGGCCGTTGACCAGGACGTGGCGGTGGACGACGAACTGCCGCGCCTGGTAGATCGTGCGGGCGAACCCGGCGCGCAGGACGAGGGCGTCCAGCCGGCGTTCCAGGTCGATGAGCAGTTCGTCGCCGGTCTTGCCGCCGGCCTTCGCGGCCTTGGTGAAGGCGTTGCGGAGCTGCGCCTCCCGGATGTTGTACTGCGCGCGGAGCCGCTGCTTCTCGCGGAGCCGGAGCTTGTAGCCGGACTCCTGCTTGCGGGCCCGGCCGTGCATGCCGGGCGGGTAGGGGCGGGCCTCGAAGTACTTCACGGCCTTGGGGGTCAGCGGGACGCCGAGTGCCCGCGAGATGCGAACTTTGGGACGGGGGTTGTTCATCACGCTCCTCAAATGGTTAGGTAAGCCTAAGTTAGGTAAGCCTAACCTACAAATCAAGGAGGGGTACGGTGCCGCGAGCGGAGACCACGCAGAGCACGGAGACCACGGAGGGGCCGACCGCGGCGGAACGGGCGCGGACCCTCGCCTACGGCATCGCGGACGGCGTCCTCGTGACGCAGGGCGTCCCGTACGCGCCCGTCCCGGCGTACTCGGCCGACCGGGACGGCAGGCCGCTGCTGCTCGTCCGCACAGCCTCGCCGGTCGCCGCCGCGCTCGCCACCGAACCCGACATCCCCGCGACCTTGCGGATCTCCGACGTCGCCCCCGTCGCGCTGGCCGACCGGGTCCGCGGGCGGGCCTGGCTGCACGGCTGGCTCACCGAGGTCCCCGCGGCGGAACTGCGCGCCGCGGCGCTCCGGCTCTCCCGCGCCCACCCCCGTCCCGAACTGCTCGACCTCGGCGACGAGCGCCACGGACGCCGCGAGCGGGACGAGTGGACGATCCTCACGCTGGAGGTCGCGCAGGTCGAGATCGACGACGCGTGGGGGAGCGCCACCCTGGAGCCGGAGGAGTACGCGGACGCGGCCCCCGACCCGTTCGTCGCCGTCGAGGCCGGCATCCTCACCCACCTGGACTCCAGCCATCGCGACGAGCTGGCGGGGCTGCTGCCCGCGTCCGTCCCGTCCGGGCCCGTCCGGCCGCTGGCGCTCGACCGGTACGGCATGTGGCTGCGCTGCTCCGCTCCGCCGGACGCGACCACGTCGTTCGATCTGCGTCTCGCGTTCACCGAGCCCGTCAGTGATCTGCACGGCCTGCGCCGCGTGTACCGCCGCCTGTTCGCCCGCGCCGCCCGTAGCGACCCGTAGTACGTACGCCCGCGACCCTGAGACGCTCGCCCGAATTGGCGGTGTTCTCCCGGATGGCGGAGCGGTGCCCTCCCGGGTGATGCTCGTGATGCCGGCCGGGACACAGGCCGTGACCGACCGGACGGCCCGATCACCGGTTCGCCCTCGCGGGGTGGGCGAGCCGGTGACGGTGCTTATTTGCATTGCCCTTGGCGGTCAGGCCCTGGAGGGCCTTCCCTTCGGCGGGCAATGCGCGCGATCGCTGCATCGCTCCGTCTCGCCCTGGGGGCTCGCTGCGCGATCAGGTTTCTCGCTTCGCTCGGAACCTGCCTTCGGACGCGATCGCAAGCGTTGAGGTTGTCGCGGGGTTGCGGCGGTGGTCGATGTCGCTGCACAGGCCACTGAACGGGATTGGCCGTTCCGCCGTCCGGGCGGTGCACCGCAGGGTGAAGGCATGACCGGACATCATCCGCAGACCCGCGCCGTGCACCCGCCCGTGATCGTCCCGGAGGGCAGCGACCCCGTCGGGGTCCCGATCTACCAGGGCCACCTGTTCTCGTTCGACACCGGTGACGGGCTGGCCGCCGCGTTCCAGGGCCCGGACGAGGCGTTCTTCTACGGCCGGATGGCCAACCCGACCGTCCGCTCCCTCGAACGGGCCGTCACCGAGCTGGAGGGCGGCGCCGGGGCCCTCGCCACCGCGTCCGGCATGGGCGCGATCAGCGCCGTGCTGCTGGCGGTGCTGCGCGGCGGCGACCACGTCATCGCGCAGTCCGCCCTCTACGGCGGCACGCACGCGCTCCTGCTGGACCTCGCCGAGCGATGGGGTATCGAGGTCACCTTCATCCCCGGCGACGACCCGGCTGAGGTGCGTGACGCGCTGCGCCCCACCACCCGTGTCCTCTACCTGGAGACGGTCGCCAACCCCACCACCCACGTGACGGACCTGCCGGCGTTCTGCGAGGCCGTCCGCGGAAGGGACGTCCTCACCGTCGTGGACAACACCTTCACCCCCATCCTCTGCAGGCCCATCGACCACGGGGTCGACATCGTCATCCACTCGACGACGAAGTACCTCAGCGGGCACGGGGACGTCCTCGGGGGGATCGCCGTCTTCGCCGACCCGACTGTGCATCATCGCGTCTGGAAGCACTCCCTCGAACTGGGGACCGCCGCCGCCCCGTTCGCCGCGTGGCTGACCATCCGGGGCCTCGCCACGCTGCCGATGCGCGTGGCCCGGCAGAGCGCGTCCGCGCTGGACATCGCCGCCCGCCTCGCCGCGCACCCGGCCGTCACCCGCGTGCACTACCCGGGGCTGAGCGATCACCCGCAGCACGCGGTGGCACGCCGCCTGCTGCCGGACGGCGCCGGCGGCGTCCTCGCGTTCGAACTGGCCGGCGGGCGGGCCGCGGGCGGGACGTTCGCCGAGGCCGTCCGGCTCATCGGGCTCGGCCCGTCGCTCGGCGCGGTCGTGTCGCTGGTCATGCATCCCGCGAGCACGTCCCACCGGCAGATGGACGCCGCGTCCCTCGCCGCCGCCGGGATCGGCGAGGGAACCGTGCGGCTGTCCATCGGCCTGGAGCACCCCGACGACCTCTGGGCCGACATCGAACAGGCCCTCGCGAAGGCGGGCTAGAGGTAGAAGCCGGTCGCGGACATCGGGGCCTCCCCGGTGTCCGGGCGGCGCTCGCCCTTGCGGAGTGCGGCCAGTTCGGCGAGCGTCGCGCCGTCCGCGCCGATCTCGTCGGGGGAGGCGTCCGTGCCGTCCAGCCACGCTGCCGCCTCGGCCTGGGTGAGTCGCCCCACCTCGATCTGCGCGAGGCACCGGCCGGGGCGCACGACCGCCGGGTGCAGCCGCGCGAGGTCCTCGTTGGTGGTGATCGCCACGAGGACGTCCCGGCCCTGCCCGAGCATCCCGTCGGTGAGGTTGAGCAGCCGCGACAGGCCCTGGCCCGTCGACTGCTTGGCCTCACCGCGGATCAGCTCGTCGCAGTCCTCCAGGATGAGCAGCCGCCAGCGGCGGTTCTCGTCCTCGTCGTTGCCGACGGCCACCTCCATCAGGTAGCTGGGCGTGCCGAACAGCGCCTCCGGGTCGAGGACGCAGTCGGACTGGCACCAGCCGTTCCACGCGCGGGCGAGGGCGCGCAGCGCGGTGGTCTTGCCGGTGCCGGGCGGGCCGTGCAGGAGCAGCAGCCGTCCCGGCACCTCCGCGCCGGTGAGGCCCATCACGCCGTCGAGGGCGGCGGCGACCGGCGCGGTGTAGTTGCGCCGGATGTCCGCCCACGGGTCGGCGGTGATCGAGCGTTCGCTGCGGATCGGGCCGTGCGTCCCCATGTGCCAGAAGCCCATGTCGACGCTGGTGTCGTCGACCTTCGGCGGCTCGGTCGCGTCCTTCACGGACGCGTCGAGGACGCTTTCGGCCAGCTCCTCGGTGACGGCGGAGACGGCGACGTAGGCGACGCCGTTCCGCCACCGGTTCGTCAGCAGCGTCCAGCCGTCGCCCTCGGCGAGCACCGACTCCTTGCCCTTCTCGTGCGCGACCCGCACGAGCCGGGCGCCCTCCGGGCGCAGCGGCGCGTCCGCGCGGACGTGCTCCAGCCGCGTCGAGCGCGACCAGGGCTGCTCACCGGACGCGAACGGGCGCAGTGACAGCACGTCCATCACGTCGGCCGGCGAGTTGCCGTCGTTCAGGTTGAAGACCACGGGCAGCGTGGACTCCGGCCCCGGGTCGGTGGCGTTCTCCCGGGGGCCGACGAGATGCAGGACCTCCTGCGGCCTCTCCTGCGACATGGTCATGCCACAAATGATCAGGCTCGCCGGTGGACCGCGTCCACCGAATTAGCCGGGCCGCGTCAGGCGTCCTTCTGCGACTCCCGGGCCTCGCGGGCGGCCTTGCGCGCCTCGGCCTCCTCCAGGTCGAGCTTCGCGGCCTCCTCCGGCGTCGGCGCCGTCCCGCCGAGGTAGGCGGGCTGCCACCACGTCTCGTCCTGCCGCGGGACGTCGGGGTACTCGCGCTGCGCCCGCTCCAGCAGCTCCGACATGCGGGCGTGCAGGTCGCGGGTGATCTGCTCGTAGTCGTCGCCGCGCTTGGGGTACATCGGCTCGCCGATCAGGATCGTCACCGGCACGTTCCGCTGCAGCAGCCGCCGCTTGCGGCCCTTGGTCCACAGCCGCTGCGGCCCCCAGAGCGCCACCGGCACCAGCGGGACCTTGCCCGCCACCGCCATCCGCACCGCACCGCTCTTGATCTCCTTCACCGTGAACGAGCGGCTGATCGTCGCCTCGGCGAACACCCCGACGATCTCCCCGCTCTTCAGCGCCTTCAGCGCCGCCGCGTAGGACGAGGCGCCCGCGTTCCGGTCCACCGGAATGTGATGCATGCCGCGCATCAGCGGCCCGCCGATCCGGTTGTCGAAGATCTCCTTCTTGGCCATGAACCGCACCAGCCGCTTCGCCGGGTGCGCGGCCAGGCCGGCGAAGATGAAGTCGAGGTAGCTGACGTGGTTGCTGACCAGCACCGCGCCGCCGGTGCGGGGGATGTGCTCCGCGCCCTCCAGACGGAACTTCATGTTCAGGGCCTTGAACAGCCCGAGTGCCGTCTTGATCACCGGCGGGTACACGATTTCGGCCATGTGAGCACCGTACTTGAGCCGTTCATGATCAGCGAGTGCACCCGGGGATCGCGATGGATCCCACAACGGGGCCGAACTCTGAGAAGGTGGGATAGACGTGATCCGCTGATGGGTGAAAGGGGATGAGCACTCTATGGAACCGTTGGACGCGGCGGCGGACGTGCACGCGCTCATCCGCGACGTGCTCCCCGCGCTGGCGCCCAGCGCCTGGTTCGATTCCGGCACCTCCGAGGTGGTGCTGCCCGTGGGCCGGTCGGAGGCGCGGGCCTCCAGCTGGACGGTGCTGGAGCGCTGCTCCCGCGAGCCGCGCTCGGCGTGGCCCCGCGTGGTGGACGAGTGGGTGCGCGAGGTCGGCGACCGCGCGTTCCTCGCGGTCGGCGAGATGGAGCTGTTCGGCGACGTCCGGGAGCTGCTGCGGCTGCGCATCGTGCCGAAGCTCGCGCCGCGCGACCGCGAGGGCCTCGTCGTCGTCCCCGCCGGCGACCACTTCGACGCGATGGTGATGATCGAGCACCCGCGCTACGGCGGCCCGCTGACCAAGGCCCGCGCCGGTCTGCTCGGCCTGCACAAGCTCGGCTACGTGATGACGAACACCCATGACCGCGAGCTGGCCGACGTCGACGTCCGCGACCAGCCGCTGCTGCCGGGCCGCAACGTCCGCGTCGTCACCAAGCCGGGCAGCCGCTACGTGTCGGCGCTGCTCAGCGAGGTCGACCAGTTCCTCCCGGGACCGAACGAGCACGGCGCCCTGGTCGGCGTCCCGTGCCACAGCACGCTGCTGCTGTACCCGATCACTTCGATGGCGGTGCGCGAGGTCCTCCCGGTGTTCTCCGACGTCGTCCGCGAGATGCACGCCGACGCCGACGACCCCTGCGCCCCGGGCGTCTACTGGAGCCACGGCGAACGCCGCCTGACCCCCCTCCCCGCGTCC
>NZ_SMLC01000154.1 GCF_004349245.1 Actinomadura sp. 6K520
GGGCGGGGGTGGTCACCGGGCGGTGGCCCGGATCGACGGCGGGTCCGTCGATGGCAGCAGTGTTGGCCGCACCCGATGGCATGTCAACGGTTTTCGAAAAATTTCGAGAATATTTCCCTGATTGCGAAGACATTCGACCTGGTCAAGCCCAATGTCCAGAGAGTCCAGTACAAACGTGTCCACATCGCCCGGCATCGCACGATCAAGATCCGGGTGAAGATTTCGAAACTTTCGACAGCCTTCCCCGGTATGTCTCACCGGCGCCCAAGGCCGGACACATACCACATCCGACTAGACTTGGGTTGCTCGTTGTCCCAAATCCTTCACGAAGGCAGGTCCGGCGAAATGACCGCACCCCAGACCACGACGACGGCCGGGGAGCTCCGCGGGGCCGGCCTCCGGGTGACGGCCGCCCGCGTCGCGCTGCTCGAGACGGTCCGGGACGGCGACCACCTCGGTGTGGAGGCGATCGCCTCCGGGGTGCGCGATCGCGTGGGCCACATCTCGCTCCAGGCCGTGTACGAGGCCCTCCACGCGCTGACCGCCGCGGGACTCGTGCGCCGCATCCAGCCCGGCGACAGCCCCGCCCGGTTCGAGGGACGCGTCGGCGACAACCACCACCACCTGGTGTGCCGCAACTGCGGGGCGGTCAAGGACGTCGACTGCGTCGTGGGCCACCCGCCCTGCCTGGACCCGGTCGACGAGGCCGGCTACCTGGTCGACGAGGCCGACGTCACCTTCTGGGGCCTGTGCCCCGCATGCCGCCCGTGAACGGACGCTGAAACGGACCAGGCCGGCCCGGGTGGGCCGGCCTGGACTCGCTCACTTCGTGACGGACACCTGCTCAGGCGCCGTGCTCAGGCGCCGTGCTCAGGCGCCGTGCTCAGGCGAGGTCGAACCGGTCGAGGTTCATCACCTTGTCCCACGCGGCGACGAAGTCGCGGGCGAACTTCTCCCGCGCGTCGTCGGCCGCGTAGACCTCCGCGATCGCGCGCAGCTCCGAGTTCGAGCCGAACACGAGGTCGACGCGGCTGCCGGTCCAGCGGACCGTGCCGGAGGCGTCGCGGCCCTCGAAGACCTCCGCCTCCTCGGACGTCGGCTTCCACGTCGTGCCCATGTCGAGCAGGTTGACGAAGAAGTCGTTGGTCAGCGTCCCGGGCCGGTCGGTGAGGACGCCGAGCCCCGCCGCCTGGCCGTGGTTCGCGCCGAGGGCGCGCAGGCCGCCGACGAGGACCGTCATCTCCGGTGCGCTCAGCGTGAGCAGGTTCGCCCGGTCGAGCAGCGAGTACTCGGCCGGCAGCGGGTTGGCCTTGCCGAGGTAGTTGCGGAACCCGTCCGAGGTCGGCTCCATCTCGGCGAAGGACTCGACGTCGGTCTGCTCCTGCGACGCGTCCGTCCGTCCCGGGGTGAACGGGACCTCGATGTCGAAGCCCGCGTCCTTGGCGGCCTTCTCCACCGCGGCGCACCCGCCGAGGACGATCAGGTCGGCGAGCGAGACCTGCTTGCCGCCGGCCTGGGCCGCGTTGAAGGACTCCTGGACGCCCTCCAGGACGCGCAGCACCCGCGCCAGCTCGTCGGGCTGGTTGACCTCCCAGCCGTTCTGCGGTTCGAGCCGGATGCGGGCGCCGTTGGCGCCGCCGCGCATGTCGCTCCCGCGGTACGACGCGGCCGACGCCCACGCGGTGGTCACGAGCTGGGAGACCGACAGCCCCGAGTCGAGGAGCTTCGCCTTCAGCGTGGCGATGTCGCCGGCGTCGACGAGCTCGTGCGTCCGCTCGGGGATCGGGTCCTGCCACACCAGCGTCTCGCTCGGGACCTCCGGCCCGAGGTAGCGCGCGACCGGCCCCATGTCGCGGTGGGTCAGCTTGAACCACGCGCGGGCGAAGGCGTCCGCGAACTCGTCGGGGTTGTCCTTGAAGCGCCGCGAGATCGGCTCGTAGACCGGGTCGAAGCGGAGCGACAGGTCGGTCGTCAGCATCGTCGGGTGGGTCCGCTTGGACGGGTCGTGCGCGTCGGGGACGGTGTCGGCCCCGGCGCCGTCCTTCGGCTTCCACTGCCACGCGCCCGCCGGGCTCTTGAACAGCTCCCACTCGTAGCCGAACAGGATCTCGAAGAAGCTGTTGTCCCACTGGGTGGGGGTGTCGGTCCAGATGCCCTCAAGGCCGCTGACGATCGTGTCACCGCCCGTGCCGGTGTTGAAGGTGCTCTTCCAGCCGAGGCCCATCTGCTCCAGCGGGGCGGCCTCGGGCTCGGGGCCGACGTGGTCGGCCGGGCCCGCGCCGTGCGTCTTGCCGAACGTGTGGCCGCCGGCGATGAGGGCGACGGTCTCCTCGTCGTTCATCGCCATGCGGCGGAACGTCTCGCGGATGTCGCGGGCCGCGGCGACCGGGTCCGGGTTGCCGTTCGGGCCCTCCGGGTTGACGTAGATGAGCCCCATCTGCACGGCGCCCAGCGGGTTCTCGAGGTCCCGCTCGCCGCTGTAGCGCTGGTCGTCGAGCCAGGTGCGCTCGGGGCCCCAGTAGACGTCGTCCTCCGGCTCGAAGACGTCCTCGCGCCCGCCGGCGAAGCCGAACGTCTTGAAGCCCATCGACTCCAGGGCGACGTTGCCGGCCAGGATGTACAGGTCGGCCCACGAGATCTGCCGGCCGTACTTCTTCTTGACCGGCCACAGCAGCCGGCGGGCCTTGTCGAGGCCGCCGTTGTCGGGCCAGCTGTTGAGGGGCGCGAAGCGCTGCTGGCCGGAGCCGGCGCCGCCGCGGCCGTCGCTGACGCGGTAGGTGCCCGCGCTGTGCCACGCCATCCGGATCATCAGCGGGCCGTAGTTGCCGAAGTCGGCGGGCCACCAGTCCTGCGAGTCGGTGAGGATCTCGGCGATGTCCCGCTTCACGGCGGCGAGGTCCAGGCCGTTGAACGCCTCGGCGTAGTCGAAGTCCCCGCCGAGGGGGTTCGCGACGTCGGGGTTCTTCGCGAGCAGCTTCAGGTTGAGCCGGTTCGGCCACCAGCCGTGGTTGCCGCCGCTCTGGGTGGGGTGGGGGGCGCGCTGGTGGACGACCGGACAGCCGCCCTCACCCTGTGCGTTCGCGTCGTTGGCGATCGACTCTTGCTTCTCCGACATGGGTTCCTTCCAAAGGCTGTGCGAGAGATGGGTCAGGAGTTCTGGCCGGTGGAACAGCCGGGGCACAGGCCCCAGTAGATGACCTCGGCTTCGTCGATCGAGAAGCCTCGGCCGTCCGAGGCGGTCAGGCAGGGCTTGTCGCCGACGGCGCAGTCGACGTCGGCGATGGTGCCGCACGACCGGCACACGACGTGGTGGTGGTTGTCGCCGACCCGCGCCTCGTAGCGCGCCACGGAGCCGGACGGCTGGATGCGCCGCACCAGGCCCGCCGCGGTCAGCGTCCGCAGCGAGTCGTACACGGCCTGGTGGGACACCTTGGGCAGGTCCCGGCGCACCGCACCGATGATCCGGTCGGTGTCGGCGTGGGGATGCGCGTGGACCGCGCTCAGCACGGCGACACGGGGACGGGTCACGCGCAGCGCGGCCCCGCGGAGCAGGTCCCGGAAGTCCGACGGTGTCGCCACGTCGGACAGACTGGCTCACTTTCTGGAGTCAGTCAAGAATGGGAGGCCATCAAGTTTGTGTCGTTCTGCGGACCGCCGCGCGGGGCCAGGATGATCGTTTCATCCGCCCCCGGGTCCGGTAAAGGTCCAGGTGCCCCCACATATGGGACGTCCCGCCGGATGCGGCACGGCATCCGGCGGGACGGGATCGAGAGGCGGGGGGACTCAGCGGAAGTTCACGTCAGAGCAGATGTAGTACACCTGGTCCATGTGCGACGCCTGCCAGATGGTGAAGACCACGTGGCGGCCACTGCGACCGGGCGCGCTGACGTTGCTGATGACGTAGTTGTTGCTCGGGCCGTACCTGCCGGTCTCCCGGACCAGTTCGAGGTCACTCCAGCGCAGCGGCTGGTTAAGGCCGTCGTAGCCCTGCCGGGTGACGTAGACGCGGAAGTAGTCCGCGCCGTGGCTGGCCTGGTCGTACAGGTTGACGGTGAAGTTGCCGCCGATGTCGGTCGTCTGCCACGGGCCCACGGCGTCCATGGACCGGTAGCGTCCGCCCTCGGCGTTGCCGCCGCTGCACAACTGGCCGTCGGGCACGGCGGCGCGGTGGTTGCCGCCGACGTTGTTCTGGTAGAGCCCGTTCCAGTTCCACATGGCGTTCGGGTTGTCCTGCCATGCCTGCCAGCACATCGGGTCCTGCTGCTCCATGGCCGGGTTGAGGTGGTCGCTGCCCCAGCGGTCCCAGCACCCGTAGTTGCGGGACGCGGGGTCGATCACCGAGCCGTGGGCGGCGGCCGTGTCGACCCACAGCAGCGGCAGGAGGATCGCCGCGAACAGGATCGTCACGGCACGGCGTATTCGGTTGTGCATCTGCGAGGTCTCCATTCCGGTTGCGGGGGTATCGCCGGACTGGGAGCGCTCCCGCAACGGATGTTAGACCGCGGCGCACCGCGAGTCATGTCGGCGTGAAAACCTTTCACGCCGCGGCCCGCCCGGCACGCGGAGCCCGCTACCCGGGCGCCGGTCCTCCGGTCCGCCCCTCCCCCGGGTTGGACCGTTCCCCGCCGGCCTCGGCGGCCTCGGCGGCTCGCAGCAGCTCACGCGCGAGCGTCTCCGCGTCGTAGGGGCCGGTGTGCCGCCGCCCGCCGATGAAGAAGGTCGGCGTGCCGCTCGCCCCGCTCGCCTCGGCGCTGGCGACGTCCGCGCGCACCCGGATCGCCGTGCTCTCCTCGTCGAGGTCGCGCAGGAACCTCTCGATGTCGAGACCGATGTCGGCGGCATAGCCGGCGACGTCCTCGTACTCCAGTTCGCCCTGGTGCTCGAAGAGCAGGTCGTGCATCTCCCAGAAACGCTCCTGCGCGCCGGCGGCGACGGCCGCGCGGGACGCGAACTCGGCGTGCGGGTGCACGTCCGGGAGCGGCAGATGGCGGAAGACGTACCGCAGGTCGTCGCCGAAGCGGGCGCGCAACTCGGCGGCCACCCCCGTGGCACGGGCGCAGAACGGGCATTCGAAGTCGGCGTACTCCACGAGCGTGAGCGGTGCGTCGCCGGGGCCCTTGATGTGGTCGAACTCCGGGTCCACCGGCCGGTCGAGGACGCGGGGGAGGTCCGCCTCCGTCTGGCCGCGCAGGACCACCGCCGCGCGGAACACCGCCCAGCCGAAGGCGGTCGCGAGCAGCGCCCCCAGGAGCACGCCGACGGTCGCCTCGTCGCGGAGGGCCTGGTCGGTGAAGGCCAGCCGGGCGATCAGCAGGGAGACGGTGAACCCGATCCCGGACAGGGCGGCGCCGCCGAACACCTGCTCGATGCTGACGCCCCGGGGCAGGCTTCCGAGGCCGAACCGCGCGCCCAGGAGGGCGCTCAGCCCCACGCCGAGGGGCTTGCCCACGACGAGTCCGACGATCACGGCCCACGTGACCGGCGACGTGAGCGCGTCGCCCAGCACGCCGCCGCGCAGGTCGACTCCCGCGTTCGCCAGCGCGAACAGCGGGACGACGACATAGCTCGTCCACGGGTGCAGGACCGTCTGCAGCCGCTCGTTGACCGAGACGGCGCGCTGCAGCCCCAGCCGCGCCGACAACCCGAGGTCGGCCATGGGCGACTGCCGGAACGCGCGGAAGTGCAGGGCCGCCCGCTCGACCGCCTCCCGTGCGCGCGGGTGCGCGGGGATGAGGAGGCCGCCGAGCATCCCGGCGATGGACGCGTGCAGGCCGGCCTCCACCGTCGCCACCCACAGCGCCACGACGACCAGGACGTAGGGGGCCGCGCGCCACACGTCCAGCCGGTTCAGCAGCAGCGGCACCGCGCACAGCACGAACACGGCGAGCAGCGGCCCCGGGCGCACGTCACCGGAGTAGACCGCGCCGATCACGGTCACGGCCACGATGTCGTCGATGACCGTGAGGGCGAGGAGGAAGACGCGCAGCTGCGTCGCGAACCTGGGGCCGACGACGGCGAGCGCGCCCAGCATGAACGCCGTGTCGGTGCCGATGACGATGCCCCAGCCGTTCGCGGCCTCTCCCCCGGGCGCGACCGCCAGGTACAGGAGCGCGGGGACGACCATCCCGCCGACCGCGCCGACGATCGGGATGGCGATGCGGCGGCGGCTGGTCAGCTCGCCGACGCTGAGTTCGTACCGGACCTCCATGCCGATCACGAAGAAGAACAGGGCCATGAGGCCGTCGCTGACCCAGTGCCCGAGGTCCATCGTGAGCTCGGCGCCCCCCAAGGTCAGCGACGCCTCCGTCGCCCAGAGGGACTCGTAGTGGCCGGACCACGGGGAGTTGGCCCAGACCATGGCCACCACGACGGCCGCGAGCAGCAGCCCGGCGCCGCCCACCTCCGTCGCCAGGAACTGCCGTACCGGGCCGGACAGCTGAGCCAGCAGGGCCTGCCTCTTGACCCGGGTCTGGGAGTTCGCGCGCTTCTTCCGCCACATCACCGGGCCATCAAATCAGGCCGTGGACCGAGGTCAGCGCGCGGTCCGCCGCCACGGCGGCGGCCCCACGGGGATGCGGGGAAGGGAGCTGCGCACGCGCCCGAACCGGTCGTCCCGGGCCGACCAGGAGGCGTAGGCGGCGTCGATCTCGTCCCGGGTGCGGCCGACGAAGTTCCACCACATCATGATCGGTTCCTCGAACGGCTCGCCGCCGAGCAGGATCGCGCGGGACGGCTCCCGCACCTCGACGCGCAGCTCGTCCCGCCCCTCCCCGAGGTAGCCGAGCCTCCCCGGGCGCAGGGGCTCGCCGTCGACGGCGACGGCGCCTTCGAGGACCACGACGGCGTACTCGAAGTCGGCGCGCAGCGGCACGGTCGAGGTGGCCCGCAGCTCAAGGTCGACGCCCACCAGCGGCGTGTCGTGCCTGGCGGGGCTGGCGAGGGAGCCGAACTCGCCGACCAGCACCGTCGCGACGCCGCCGTCCACGCCGGTGCGCGGCAGCTCGGCATGGTGCTCGAAGTCGGCGGCACCGTGCCGGGTCGCCTCGGGGAGCGCCACCCAGAGCTGGATGCCCTCCAGGGTGCCGCGGTAGTGGCCGGTGGCCTCCTCGGCGTGGGAGACGCCCCCGCCGGACGTCATCAGGTTGAGCTGGCCCGGCTTGATGACCTGCTCGGAGCCGAGGCTGTCACGGTGCAGCACCTGCCCGTCGGTGAGCCAGGTGACGGTCTGCAGGCCGATGTGCGGGTGCGGGCCGATGTCGAGGCCGCTCTCCTCGGTGACGTCGGCGGGCCCCATGTGGTCGGCGAAGCACCACGCGCCGACCGTGCGGCGTCCCCGGCGCGGCAGCGCACGCCGCACGGTGAAGTGCCCGACCGTCGCCTCGCGGCTGTCGGTCACCTCGACGCACGGCGCGGTGGCGTGGCTCGCCTCGGCCTGCGTCGCCGCGGCATCGGCGGTACTGACCGGACCGCTCATCGGAACACCTCGCTTCTCGTAGGGGCTTCTCGTAGGGGCTGCTCGTAGGGGCTGCTCGTAGGGGCTGCTCGTCGGGCCCGCCAGCGTAGCCTTCCCCGCCACGGCGCGACGATGACCGACGTCCGCTACTACGGGCACGACGCCATGATCACGGTCGTCGCCGACGGCGTCGACACGCCCGTCGACATCCGCGTCGCCGGCCACTCGCCGCTCCGGCCGGGCGGGCGTGCACGTCACGGGGCAGGCCGGCTTCCATCCCGGGCGGCCGTGAGCCGCACCTTTCCCCCGGGTGCCGCCGGGGTAGGACAATCCAGTGGATCTCAACGCACCAGACCGCACCCTCCGGATCGGCGGGCGGCCGCTGCCGGTCGTGGGCCCGGCCCGCATGTACGTCTGCGGGATCACCCCGTACGACGCGACCCACCTCGGGCACGCCCGGACGTTCGTCTGGGCCGACGTGGCCGCCCGCGTCCTGCGCCACGCGGGCGGTGACGTGCGCGTGTGCCGCAACATCACCGACGTCGACGACGTGCTGAACAAGGCCGCGCACCGGGCGGGCAGCCCGTACGACAGTTTCGCCGCCGTCCAGCAGTACTACTTCGAGCGCGACCTGGACGCCCTCCGCGTCCACCCGGTGGACCACCGGCCTCGGGCGCACAACCACGTCCGGGAGGTGGTCGCGCTCGCGCAAGGGCTCCTCGCGTCCGGCCACGCCTACGTCCGGGACGGGACGGTCTACTTCCACGGCGCCGACGTCCCCCGCCGCGCCGGGGTCGACGACCAGCAGGCGCACGACCTGATGGCCGAGTACGGCGACGAGCCCGAGAACCCGGGCAAGGAGCATCCGTTCGACATCGCCGTCTGGCGGCCGTCGCACTCCGGGGAGCCCGCCTGGCCCAGCCCGTGGGGTCCGGGGCGGCCCGGCTGGCACGCCGAGTGCGCCGCGATGGCCATGGCGACGTTCGGGCCGGCGCTCGACCTGCACTCCGGCGGCGCCGACCTGCGTTTCCCCCACCACGCCTACGAGACCGCCCTCACCGAGGCGCTGACCGGTGTGCGGCCGTTCTCCCGCGCCTGGCTGCACGTCGGCATGGTCTGCCGCGACGGCGTCAAGATGGCCAAGTCGACCGGCAACCTGATCCTGGTCTCCGAGCTGCTCCAGAGCCGTCCCGCGACCGCCGTCCGGCTCATGCTGATCACCGCCCCCTGGCCGGACGACTGGGACTACACGCCCGGCGCCCTCGACTCCGCCATCGCCCGCCTGGACGCCCTCCACACCGGCGCGGGCCGCCGCGCCTCGTCCCCGGCGGCGGAGGCGGCCGCGACCCGCGCGCTGCTCGACGACCTCGACGTGGGCACGGCGCTCGCCATCGCCGAGGAGGAGGGCGGCGGCACCGCCCGCATGGTCATGCAGGTGCTGGCACTCGGCTGAGCCACGGCGAAGCCGAGGGGCGCCCACCGTGGTGGACGCCCCTCGGGTGCGGTTCGGTCAGGTCACTTGAGGATCGGGAAGCGCTGGGCCAGCGCGGTCTTGCTCCACCACTCGCCCAGGCCGAGGGTGTCGCCGGCCTTGACCAGGGCCAGTCCGATCAGGACGATCGCGTAGATCAGGTGGTCGTCCATGAAGGGGTTGTTCTCCGGGGGCAGGACGGCCGTCCACATCAGGACCAGTAGCAGCGCGCCGCTGACGGCGGCGATCCGCATCCCGATGCCCAGGATGAGCGCGGCGCCGATACCGGCCAGGCCCATCATGAAGAGCCAGTCGGCCCACGCCGCCCCGGCCAGATCGTTGTAGAGGCCGGCGAACGGCCCCTGCGGCGCGTTCGCCAGGAAGCCCTCGGTGGGGCTGGCTCCGTCGATCCACGCCTTGTCGGCCGGGGTCGCGTAGCCCAGCCCGAACAGCTTGTCCACGAACGCCCAGGCGAAGATCCAGCCCAGGGCCACCCGGGCCAGCGCCCACACGTACCGTGCCGCGGGCGACTCGGTCAGCGGCTTGGCGGCCACCACCCGGATCCGGGCGCCGCGTCCAGCAGACGTCTTGTGCTCCGAGAGTGCCATCGCCTCTCACCTTCCATCGCATCGCTTTTTTCGCTTCGCCTTCAGTCAATCCCGGCCGCCACCTGGGCCGTAGATCCGATAGGCGCACGATCATCGGGACCAAGGTCCCGACGGCCCAGGCATGCGGGACGACCACGAACGGGCACTCCGCGCGGTGCCCCATGTCCGATGGAGCCGCGCCGGAGGGAGCCCCGGTGCCCGTGAGATGCTGCGGGGGTGACGACGACCGGGGCCGGGGAGCCGCCAGCGCGGCGGCGGCGCGGGCGGCCCGGGTACGACCAGGAGACGATCCTGCGCACGGCGGTGGAGCTGTTCAACCGCAAGGGGTACGACGCCACGAGCATGGGCGATCTGGCCAAGGAGCTGGGGCTCACGAAGCCGGCGATCTACCACCACGTCACGGGCAAGGAGCAGTTGCTCAGCCTGGCCTTGGACGATGCCCTCGACGAGCTCACCGCCGTCGTGGCCGAGGCGTCCCGCGAGGGGGCCGGGAGGACCGCCCACGAGCGGCTGCGCGAGGTGGTGCGGCGCAGCGTCGAGGTGCTCGTGGCGCACCAGCCGTCCGTCACGCTGCTGCTGCGGGTCCGCGGCAACAGCCCGGTCGAGCTGGCCGCGCTGGAGCGGCGCCGCTGGCTCGACGACCGGCTCGCCGCGCTCGTCGCCGACGCCGTCGAGGAGGGCGCGCTGCGCGACGACGTGCCGCCGGCCCTGGTGAGCCGGCTGCTGTTCGGCATGGTGAACTCGCTGGTCGAGTGGTACCGCGCGGACGGCGTGTACGACACCGCGACGGTCGCCGGGGCGGTCACGACCATGGCCTTCGACGGCCTGGCCAGGCACGAGGTTCCGAGCACGGGGTTCAGGCGTCGTAGTCGATCGTGACGCGGTCGCCGGCGGGGAAGGTCTGGCAGGTGAGGACGAACCCGGCGGCCAGTTCGGACTCCTCCAGGGCGTAGTTGCGGCGCATGTCGACCTCGCCCTCGCGGACGACGGCGCGGCACGTCCCGCACACGCCGCCCTTGCAGGCGAACGGCAGGTCGGCGCGCGACGCCTGGGCGCCTTCGAGGAGCGTCGTGTCGCGGGGGACGGCCGACGTCGTGCGGAGGCCGTCGAGGACCATGGTCAGCTCCGTCGTCGCGCCCGCCGGGACGCCGGTTGCCCGCCGCGGCCGAGGGGGTGGCTCGTCCACGTAGAACAGCTCGACGTGCACCTTCGCCGGGACGGCCAGCTCGCCGAGCACCGCCCGCGCGTCCTCGATCATCTGCAGCGGCCCGCAGAGCCAGACGTGGTCGAACGTCTCCACCGGCAGGAGGTCGGTGAGCAGGCGGCGCAGGCGGTCGCGGTCCAGCCGGCCGGAGAACAGCTCGACGTCGCGGGGTTCCCGGGACAGGACGTGGACCAGCTGGAACCGGGCGCCGTACCGGTTCTTCAGGTCGCCGAGCTCCTCGGCGAACATGACCGTCCGGCTCGTCCGGTTGCCGTACAGGAGCGACACCTGGGCGTCGGGGTGGGTCAGGACCGTGGACGCGACCGACAGCATCGGGGTGATGCCCGACCCCGCGGCGATGCACAGGTGCCGCTCGCCGGTCGCCGGGTCGGCCCGCCACGAGCCGGTCGGCGGCCGCACCTCGATCCGGGTCCCCGGCACGACCTCGCGGACGAGCCAGGACGAGAAGAAGCCGTCCGGGATCTCGCGGACGCCGATGCGCGGCGCGGCTCCGGCGGGCGCGCAGATCGAGTAGGAGCGGCGGTGCTCCTCCCCGTCCACGAAGCGGCGCAGGGTGAGCGACTGCCCGGCCTCGAATGCGTACGCCTCGCGCAGTTCGGCGGGCACCTCGAACGTGATCGCCGCGGCGTCCTCGCACAGGTGCTCGACCGCCGCCACGGTCAGCGGGTGGAACCCGGCGGCCGGCCGGGTCCGCGCGGGGGCCGGAGTGGTCATCAGATCTCCTTGACGTGCTCGAACGGTTCGAGGCAGTCGGTGCAGCGGTAGAGCGCCTTGCAGGCGGTGGAGCCGAACTCCGAGGTCAGCCGGGTGTTCGCGGAGCCGCAGCGCGGGCAGGCGAGCGCGCGGCGGGTCGGCCCGAGGCTGATGCCGACCGGCCCGTCCGCGCGGCGCGCCGGGCCGGGCGGGGACAGCCCCGCCTCCCGCAGGGCGGCCCGGCCGCGCTCGGAGATCCAGTCGCTCGACCACGGCGGGTCGAGGACGACGCGCACCTCGACCCGGGGGAACCCGGCGCCGTTCAGCCGGTGGACGAGGTCGTCGCGCATGGTGGCCATGGCCGGGCAGCCGGTGTAGGTGGGGGTGATCGACGCGACGACCACCTCGGCGCCGCCGTCCCCGCGTTCCACCGCGACGTCGCGCAGGACGCCGAGGTCGGCGAGCGTGAGCATCGGCATCTCCGGGTCGCGGACCTGCGCGGCGGCCTCGGCGGCGCGGGCCCGGATGGAGCGCTGCTGCCCGGTCACCATCGGCCCTCCGGGTGCGCGCGGGCGACGACCTGCATCTCGGCGAGGAGCAGGCCGAGCGCCTCGGTGTGCATGCCGTGCCGGCCGGTGCGCCCGCCGACACCGGCAAGGGCCGGGCGGTCCGGGCGGTCGACACCGCTCACGGCGAGGACCTGGTCGAGGACGGCGTCCACCTCGTCGGCCATCGACGCGGGGTCGACGCCGACCCCCGCTTCCGCGAGGGAAAGCTCCAGGGGGTGCGCGGTGACCAGTTCGGGCTTGAGCGGCCACAGCTCGTCCAGGGCCGCGAGAAGCCTGCGGCGCGATTCCTCGGTCCCCTGCGCGAGGGTGAGGAACCAGCGGCCCGCCCAGTCCCGGTGGTAGGTGACCTCCTTGACGCCCTTGGCCGCGACCGCCGCCAGCACCGCGTCCCGGCTCGCGCGGAGCCGTTCGAGCAGCGCGAGCCGGGCCGCCGAGAACAGCAGCAGCCGGACGACGACGTGCGCGAAGTCGCCGTTCGGCACCTCCGCGAGGCGCACGTTGCGGAACCGCTCGGCCTCCCGGAAGAAGGCGAGCGCGTCCTCGGCGGGGACCGGCGATCCCGCCGGGAGCGGCGGCACCGCGTCCGGGTCCGCGGCGGCGGCCCGCGCCAGCAGCAGGCGCGCCTGGCCGAGGAGGTCGAGGGCCATGTTCGCCAGCGCGATGTCCTCTTCGAGGTCGGGCGCCCGGCTGCACCACTCCGCGAGCCGCTGCGACATGATCAGCGCGTCGTCGCCGAGCATGAGGCAGTACCGGGCGAGCCCGGCGTGGTCGACGCCGTCCGGCACGGTCGTGTCGACACCGGCGAGCGGGTCCTCGAAGTCGGTGCCGAACGCCCACCGGGAGTCGTCCCCGCCCTCGATCAGCCCGTCGAAGATGCTGCCCTGTTCCTCGACATGTTCGTGGGTCATGGTGCGGTTCTCTCTGGTCACATGTGAGGGACGTTCCCGGGGATCGTGTAGAACGTCGGGTGCCGGTAGACCTTGTCGCCGCTCGGCGCGAAGAGGGGGTCCTTCTCGTCCGGGCTCGACGCGGTGATGGCGTCGGCGCGCACGACCCAGATGCTCACGCCCTCGTTGCGCCGCGTGTAGACGTCGCGGGCGTGCCGGAGGGCCATCGTGTCGTCGGTGGCGTGCAGCGACCCGACATGGACGTGGTTGAGCCCGCGCTTACCGCGCACGAACACCTCGTAGAGCGGCCATTCGCGCCGGTCCGCGGCCGGCTTGCCGGCGGTCATGCGGCACCTCCTTGCGCGGCGCGGTCCGCGAACGCCGTGGCCGCCTCCCGCACCCACGCGCCGTCCTCGTGGGCGGCGCGGCGGTGCGCCATCCGCTGCGCGTTGCAGGGCCCGTTCCCGGCGATGACCGCGGCGAGCTCCGCCCAGTCCGGCTCGCCGAAGTCGTAGTGGCCGCGCTCCTCGTTCCAGCGCAGGCCGGGGTCGGGCAGCGTCACGCCGAGCGCCTCGGCCTGCGGGACGGTCATGTCGACGAACTTCTGCCGGAGCTCGTCGTTGGAGTTGCGCTTGACGCCCCACGCCATCGACCGTGCGCTGTTGGGGGACGCGGCGTCCGGCGGGCCGAACATCATCAGCGACGGCCACCAGAACCGGTCGACCGACTCCTGCACCATCTCCCGCTGGGCGTCGGTGCCGCGCATCATCGTCATCAGCAGCTCGTAGCCCTGCCGCTGGTGGAAGGACTCCTCCTTGCAGATGCGGATCATGGCGCGGCCGTACGGCCCGTAGGAGGTGCGGCAGAGCGGTACCTGGTTGACGATCGCGGCGCCGTCGACGAGCCAGCCGATCGTGCCGACGTCGGCGTACGACGGCGTCGGGTAGTTGAAGATCGAGGAGTACTTCTGCCTGCCGGACAGCAGCAGCTCGGTCAGCTCCGCGCGGGAGACGCCGAGCGTCTCGCACGCCGAGTACAGGTACAGGCCGTGCCCGGCCTCGTCCTGGACCTTGGCCAGCAGGATCGCCTTGCGGCGCAGGGACGGGGTCCGGCCGATCCAGTTGCCCTCGGGCTGCATGCCGATGATCTCGGAATGGGCGTGCTGGGCGATCTGCCGCACGAGCGTCCTGCGGTAGGCGTCCGGCATCCAGTCCCGGGGCTCGATGCGGTCGTGGCGCGCGATCGTCGCGTCGAAGGCCGCCTGGAGCCGCTGCTCCAGGTCCGGCTCCACCGGAGTCGTGGTCATCCTGTCCTCCGCGACGCAATTACTTATCGCTCGGTCAGTAATAGGGTCGCACGATGCCCCGGCGGGCGCAACAGGCCGCGGTCAACGGTTGCGCAGACTCCTGGTAGATCAGCGCCTGCCGGCCTTCTCCCGGGCCTTCACCTCGGCCTTGTCCGCGTCGCGGCCGCGGCGGTACAGGACGCCCGGCCACCAGACGACCGGCCCGGCGTCGCGGACGAGGGCCGGGACCAGCAGCGAGCGCACGAGGAGCGTGTCCATCAGGACGCCGAACGCCACGATGAAGGCGATCTGGACGAGGAACGAGAGCGGGATGACCACCAGGGCCGTGAAGGTGGCCGCGAGCACCACCCCGGCGGACGTGATGACCCCGCCGGTCACGGTCAGTCCCTCCAGGACGCCGCGCCGCACCCCGTGGCGCAGCGACTCCTCCCGCGCACGGGTCATCAGGAAGATGTTGTAGTCGACGCCGAGCGCGACCAGGAAGACGAACCCGTACAGCGCCACCGACGGGTCGGTGCCGGTGAAGCCGAGCACGTGCCGGAAGACCAGCGCGGCGACGCCGAGGGTCGCCAGGTAGTTGAGCGCGACGGTGGCGACCAGCAGCACCGGCATCGCCACCGAGCGGAGCAGGGCCACCAGGATCACGATGATGATCGCCAGCACGACCGGGATGATGACCTTGCGGTCGCGCTGGGCGGCGGCCTGGGTGTCGACCTGCTGGGCGGTGTACCCGCCGACGAGCGCGTCGGCCCCGGCGACGCCGTGCACATTGCCCCGCAGCCGGTCGACCGCCCGCCTGGCCGCGTCGCTGTCGGCGGCGCTGCTCAGCGTGACCTCGGCCAGGGCGCGGCCGTCCACGACGACGGGCTGCCCGCCCTCCCCGGTGCGCGGCCGGACACCGGACACGCCCTCGGTCCGCTGCGCCGCGGCGAGCACCGGCCGCAGGGCCGACGCGTCGGTGATCACGATGGCCGGGTTGCCCGACCC
This sequence comes from Actinomadura sp. 6K520, assembly GCF_004349245.1. Taxonomy (GTDB): domain Bacteria; phylum Actinomycetota; class Actinomycetes; order Streptosporangiales; family Streptosporangiaceae; genus Spirillospora. The sequence continues at coordinate 15,200 of NZ_SMLC01000154.1, forward strand.
GCCGGGGAAGTGCTCGTCCAGGACCTCCTGGGCCGTCACCGACGAGGCTTCGCCGACGAACGTCTCGCTCAGCGGCACCCCTTCGGTGCGCAGGGTCGGCATGAAGGCGGCGCCGGCGAGCAGCACGATCAGGCAGGCCGCCCAGATGCGGCGCGGGTGGTGGTCGATCAGCCGCGCGACGCGCTCCCAGACGGCGTGCCGGGAGGCGTCCGGGCGCTCGGGATGCGGCCGGGTGGGCCAGTACGCCGCCCGGCCGAAGATCACCAGGACCGCGGGCAGGTAGGTGAGGGCGCTCAGCAGCGCGCAGCCGATGCCGAGCGCGCCGACCGGCCCGAGGGCCCGGTTGTTGGACAGGTCGCTGAGCAGCAGGGCGAGCAGGCCGGCGGCGACGGTCCCGCCGGAGGCGAGGATGGCCCCGGCCGAGCGCCGCCACGCCGTCCACACGGCGTTCAGCCGGTCGGTCCCGAGCGTGAGCTCCTCCCGGAAGCGGGCCGACAGCAGCAGCGCGTAGTCGGTGGTGGCGCCGATGACCAGGATCGACAGGATGCCCTGCACCTGGCCGTCCACCGTCACGAGGTCGGTCTCCGCCAGGTAGTAGGCGATCGCGCTGGCGAACCCGAGCGCCAGGATCGAGCCGACGATGATCAGCAGCGGGAGGAGCACGCTGCGGTACACCAGCAGCAGGATCACCAGCACCACGCCCAGGGCGACGAGGACGAGGAGGGTGTCGATCCCGGCGAACGCGTCGGAGAAGTCCGCCTGGATGGCGGCGGGACCGCCCACCTGGACGCTCGTCCCCGGCACCCGCTCCGCGGACTCCCGGATGCGGTCGATGACGGGCGGGATCTCGTCCCCGACGTCCGACTGGACCTGCACGACCCCGCTGAGCGCCGCGCCGTCCTGCGACGGGATGACCGGGGACGGGGTGCCCGCGATGAACGGCGCGCCGCGGAGGGATTCCAGCGCCTGCCCGGCCGCCGCCCGCTGGCCGGCGGTGATACTGCCGTCGCGGGCCTCCCAGACGACGATGGCGGGGATCGTCTGGTCCGGCTCGAACGCGGCCTGCTGTTCGAGCGCCCGCGTCGACTCGGCGCTGCTGGGCAGGAACGACGACTGGTCGTTGCTGGTGACCTCACCGAGTTTGCCCGCGTACGGTCCCAGCGCGCCGCCGATGGCGAGCCATACGACGACCAGTGCGGCGGGGATGATCCAGCGGACGGCTCGCGGTGCGGACATGCGTTCCCTTGCGTCAAGTCAGCCGAGGATTGCCATCCAGGTCTTCCCGCCCCCGCCCGGCGAAACATCAACGGCCGTCCCCGGCGAGGGGACGGGCCGTTTCTCCGCGGGCTCCGCCGTGGTCCTTCAGTCGCGTGAGCTCGCCGTCTCGATGATGGCCAGGGCCCGGTCGAGGGACAGGACGTCGGCGTACTTGGCCTCCAGGTCGAGCAGGTTGGCCTCGTGCAGGCGGCGGTCGCGGTCCCCGCACGCCTCGTCCACCACCAGGGGCCGGAACCCGTGCTGGAGGGCGTCGGTCGCGGTCGCGCGGATGCAGCCGCTCGTCGTGAGCCCGCAGATCAGCAGCGTGTCGATGCCGGACGCGGTCAGCGTCGCCGCCAGCGACGTGCCGTGGAACGCGCTCGCGTACTGCTTGGTGACCACGGTCTCGCCCGGCTCGGGGGCGGCCCCCTCGGCGTAGCCGCCGAGGGGACTTCCCTCCTCGAACACGCGCAGCGCGGGGACCTTGCGGGCGAACAGGCCGCCGTCGGCGCCCCCGGGCTGCAGGACCACCCGGGTGTGCAGGACCGGCAGGCCCGCCGCCCGCGCCGCCCCGATCAGGGTGCTGGACGCGGCCACCGCGTCCTCGACCGGGGCGCGCAGCGGCGAGCCGTCCACCAGGTAGGCGCGGGCGAGGTCGACCGCGAGCACCGCGGGCGAGGTGCCGCAGCCGAGGCTCGCGCCGAAGCCGGAGCCCCGGTAGTCCTCCGCGAGGTCCTTCGCCGGCCCCCGCACCGGCCCCCGATCC
>NZ_SMLC01000155.1 GCF_004349245.1 Actinomadura sp. 6K520
GCCCTCCACCCCGTCGCCGACTCCGAGCACGCCGGCGCCGACCTCACCCTCGACTCCGGCGTCCCCGGCACCGGCTTCGCCGTCCCCGCCCGGCTCGACCCCGTCGAGTCCAGCACCGTCGAGCACGCCTGCGCCGGATGGCGGTGCGGAAGGCTGCGGGCTACTCGATGTGAGTTGCCGGTTCGAGCGGATGGTCAGCGGCTGGTTCAAAAGCCTGGTGACCTCGGCGATCAACCCGGTGTTCGACATGCTGGGCACGTCGCTGCTGGCCACCCCGCGGCTGGACCAGGCACCCCGGGTCTCGGGACTGTGGACCGCGTCGCTGACGGTCGCCAACACCGTCTTCGTGCTTTTCGTGCTGGCGGGCGGGCTGATCGTGATGGGCCACCAGAGCGTGCAGACCTCCTACACGGTCAAGGACATCGCGCCTCGCCTGGTGGTCGCGGTGGTGTTGTCCAACATCAGCTTGCTGCTGGTCGGCCAGGCGATCGAGCTGGCCAACGGCCTGTCGGGGGCGCTGCTGGGCGAGGGCGTGGACGCCGCGCAGGCGGCCGGGCAGCTCAAGAAGATCATCGTGCACTCCCTCAACCCCGGCGACGTGGGTGTGTTCATGGTGCTGGTGATCTTCTGGGCCGTGCTGCTGGCGCTGATCTTGTCGATCATCTACATCGTCCGGGTGATGCTGACGATCCTGCTGATCGCGGCGGCCCCGCTGGCGTTGGCCTGTCACGCGCTGCCGCAGACCGAGCCGATCGCCAAGCTGTGGTGGCGCGCCTTCACCGGCGTTCTGGCCATCCAGGTGGCGCAGGCGCTGGTGTTCATCACCGCGATGCGGGTGCTGCTCACTTCCGACATGGTCTCCTGGTTCGGCGTGCGCGCCCCGGGTGATCAGCTCGATCTGTGGATCGCGATGTGCCTGCTGTACATCCTGGTGCGCATCCCATCGTGGATCTCCCGCCAGATCTGGCAGGGCGGCTTGTCGCGCAGCCCCCTGGTGCGGGCAGCCCGGACGGCCGCCATGCTGGTCATCTTCCGCGGCGTCCTCGGCAGAGTCAGGGGCGGCGGCCGGTCCGCAGCCACCGAAGGAAGAACACGCCCACCACCGCCATCGCCGGGACCTCAGCAGGCTCCTGCACCCGGCCCCGCACCGCTCCCGATCCCGCCGGCGGCGGCGTCCGAGCCGCAGGCGCAGCCGCGTTGGGGCCGCCCCGAGCAGCGGTGGACACCACCCGACCCCGCCGGTCACGAGCGCGCGCACCGCGGCCGACCTGATCCCGATAGCACCGGCCAGCAGCAGCGCTGGGGTAACCCGCACACGACCTGGGCGCCCCCGCACGCCGGGGACTGGCGCCAACCCCCGCCCCCACGGCGTTCGGCGCCGGGGGACCGGCAGGTGTGGCCGCCGCCTCATCCCGGCCGCCCATGGAACCCGCCCACCTAGCCGATCTTCGTCTCGGCATCGCCTCGCCCCGTGCCGACGCTGGTTGACCTGTCCGTTCGTGGTTCGTCTCGTGGTTTTAGGAGCCTTGGATGTCCGAGCAGTACCGGGTGACCATCCCCGCCAATGTGGAGCGCCCCGATGTGATCGTGGCGAATCTGACCGCCCGGCAGCTGGCGATCCTGATTCCCGCCGCCGCGATGGTGTGGCTGGGCTACCAGGCCACCCGCACCCTGCTGCCGTTGCCCGTGGCCGCCGGGTTCGCGGTGGTGGTCCTGGGCGCTGCGGCGGCGCTGGCGCTGGCCGAGCGGGACGGCGTCGGGCTGGACCGGCTGCTGGTGTTCGCGCTGGCCCAGCGCCGCCACCCCCGCCTGCTGGTCCCGGCCTCCGACGAGCCTTCGGTCGGTTGGGCCGCAGCGGGCGAACCCAAAGGGCAGGCCACCGGGCGGGCGGCGCCGTTGCGGTTGCCCGTCCGGGCGATCGGCCCGGACGGCGTGCTGGATCTGGGCGCCGAGGGCGCGGCCGCGCTGGTTGCCTGCAGCACGGTGAGCTTCGGGTTGCGCACCGGTGATGAGCAGGCCGGGCTGGTCGGGGCGTTCGCGGCCTGGCTGAACTCGCTGTCGGGCCCGGCGCAGATTCTGGTGCGGGCGCAGCCGATCGATCTGCACCCGGCGATCGCCACCGTGCGGCGGCAAGCCGGGGGCCTGCCGCACCCCGCGCTGGAAGAGGCCGCGCTCGAGCACGCCGATTACCTGGCCGAGCTGTCGGCGTCCCGTACCTTGCTCGCCCGGCAGGTGCTGGTCGTGCTGCGCGAAGCGGCTGGTCCATCCGGCGCCACCGCGGCTGCGGGCGGTTCGGGTGGGCGAAGTGTGACGGGTGCGTCCGCGCGGGTCGTGCGGCGTGCCGAGCAGACCACCCGTGCGCTGTCGGCTGCCGGGATCAACGCACAGATCCTCGACGCCGCCCAGGCGTCCGCGGTGTTGGCGCAGGCGGCAGACCCCACCGCCCCACCCATGCCGCCGGGGGCGGCAGCGCCGGAGGAGACCATCACGGCCGCCCCGGCGCCCACCGGTGGTCGGCGCCGACGCGCCCACATCGAACCGGGGAGGCGGTAAGTCATGCGCACCAGGCTGAGCGGCATCTCCCGGCGCCTGCTCGGGGGCGTTGCGGCCGAGACCGGGGCGGCCGCCATGGGGATCGGGCCACCGGCGATCGAGGTCCACCCCCGCCGCCTGGACTTGGGGGAGGGGGCGTGCGCGTCGCTGGTGGTCACCGGGTACCCGCGCGAGGTCGGGCTCGGCTGGCTGGAACCCCTGCTGACCTACCCCGGCCGGCTGGACGTGTCCCTGCATATCGAGCCGATCCCGCCGCAGGTGGCCGCCGCCCGGTTGCGGCGCCAGCTGGCCCGGCTGGAATCGTCGGCCCGCGCCGATCACGAACACGGCCGCCTGGTCGACTTCGCGGGGCAGGCCGCGGCCGAGGACGCCGCCGAACTCGCCTCCCGCCTGGCCCGCGGCGAAGGCCGGCTGTTCCGCGCCGGGCTGTACCTGACCGTCCACGCCGACGACCCCCGACAGCTGGAGGAGGAGGTGGCGCGGGTACGGGCCATGGCCGCCGCGCTGCTGATCGACGCCAAACCCGCCACCTTCCGGTCGCTGCAAGGCTGGATCACCACCCTGCCGCTCGGCGTCGACGTGCTGCAGGCCAGGCGGACCTTCGACACCGCGGCGCTGTCGGCCGCGTTCCCGTTCACCTCCCCCGACCTGCACGCCCCACTGGGCGAGCACGCGGTGCTGTACGGCACCAACGCGGGCGCGTCGTCGCTGGTGATGTGGGACCGGTTCGCCCAGGACAACCACAACTCCGTCATCCTGGCCCGCTCCGGCGCCGGCAAGTCCTACCTGGCCAAGCTGGAGATCCTCCGCTCGGCCTACACCGGCGTCGAAGTGTGCGTCATCGACCCCGAAAACGAATACGCCCGGCTGGCCGACGCGGTCGGCGGCGCGCACATCGCGCTCGGCGCCAAAGAAGTCCGGCTCAACCCCTTCGATCTACCGCCTGGCGCTGCCCGCACGCCTGATGCCTTGACCCGCCGCGCCCTGTTCATCCACACCCTGGTCGGCGTCCTGCTCGACGAACCACTCGACCCGGCGGCGCGGGCAGCGCTGGACCGCGGCATCGTGGCCGCCTACCACCATGCGGGGCTGACCTCCGACCCGCGCACCTGGACCCGCCCGGCCCCCGTCCTGGCCGATCTGGCCGCCGCACTGCAAGCCGACGGCGACGCCAAGGCCAGCGAGGTAGCCGCCCGGCTCGCTCCCTACACCACCGGGACGTGGCGGGGGTTGTTCGACGGGCCCACCACCACCCGCCCCGACTCCCACCTGATCGTCTTCAGCCTGCGCGACCTGCCCGACGAGATGAAAACCGTCGGCACCCTGCTCACCCTGGACGCCATCTGGCGGCGGGTGTCCGACCCGCACCAGCGTCGCCCCCGGCTGGTGGTGGTCGACGAGGGCTGGCTGCTGATGCGCCAGCCCGAAGGCGCACGGTTCCTGTTCCGGATGGCCAAGGCCGCCCGCAAACACTGGGCCGGGCTCACGGTGGTCACCCAGGACGCCGCCGACGTCCTGTCCTGCGACCTGGGACGAGCAGTGGTGTCCAACGCCGCCACCCAAATCCTGCTCCGCCAAGCCCCGCAAGCCCTGGACCAGGTCGCGGAGGCGTTCGCACTCACCGACGGCGAACGACGCTTGATCGCCTCCGCCCGCCAGGGCCAGGGACTGCTGGTCGCCGGCGCCGACCGGGTGGCCTTCGACGTGGCCTCCAGCCCCGCCGAGCACGCCCTGTGCTCGACAAGCCCGCAGTTCCTGGCGGCGCTGGAAGACACCGAACTCGACTCCGCGCCCACCAACCCTACCGAGGCCGATGAGGAGGACCTCCTGTGACGCTGCCGCTTCTCACAAGACCGCTGCCGTTGGCGATCCGTCCGTCGTCTCCAATCTCGCCGTCGACCTCATCACAGCCTGCCCGAGGCGGAGCGCAGCAGTTGCCGCCAAAGCAGGAATCGCCGGTAGAGCAGTGGCTGAACGATCCCCTCGGGACCGTTGCGCACTGGTGGCACACGGCCCAGCAGTTCCTGCTGGCGCATCTGCCGCTGGTCGTCGTGGTCGCGGTCGGCGTCGTGGCGGTCACCGTCTTGGGACGACGGCTGCTGGACCGCTGGCGCCGAGGGCGGTTGGCGCAGGGTGCTCGGGTGGTGCGCATCGCGGTACCGCCCGAGGTCGATCCGCCGGCCGCCGCGGCGCTGTGGTCCAACCTCATCGGCCTGCTACGGCCGCGCTGGCGGCGGATCATCTTCGGGCAGCCGCACCTGGCGTTCGAGTATGGCTGGCACGGGCCCGAGCTCACCGTGCAACTCTGGGTGGCCGGGCCGATCCCCGCCGGCCTGGTCGCGCGGGCGGTCGAGGCGGCCTGGCCGGCCGCCCGCACCCAGATCACCGACCCCGAGCCGCTCCTGCCCGACGAACACACCCAGACCGGCGAACACGTCGGGTCCGCGGGGGTGGTGTGCACCGGTGGGGTGCTGCGGCTGGCCCGCCCTGACCATCATCCGATCGCGGCCGAGCATGGCAACGATCCGCTGCGGGCGCTGCTGGGCGCCGCCTCGGGCATTACCTCGCGGCAGCACGCGGTCGTGCAGATCCTGGCCCGCCCCGCCACCGGGCGTCGCCTGGGCCGAGCGGCGCAGGCGGCCGCCCAGCTGCGGGGGATCCACCGGCCCAGCCCGATCGGCCGGGTGCTCGATCTACTCACCCCCGCGGCGAGCACCCCGCCGGCCCGGCCGGCCGCAGTCGCCGCAGCACACCCCGAGCGCGCCGGAGAGATCAGAGCGATCCTGGACAAGGCCGCCGCGCCCCGATTCGAAGTCGTGGTCCGCTACGCCACCGCCACCACCCTCACCCAAGACCCCACAGACCCGGCGGCCAAAGACCCCACCTCCACAGACCCGGCCGCCAGAGAGGCTGCCGCACGGGGCCGGGACGCCGCGAGGGCGTGGGCGCGGGGCCGCGCTCACGCGCTGGCGTCCGCCTTCGCGGTCTTCGCCGGGCGTAATCACTTCGACCGGCACCGCCTGCGCCGTCCCGCCCAGGTGATCAACGACCGTCGGATGGGGCGCGGTGATCTGCTGTCGGTGCACGAACTGGCCGCCCTCGCGCATCTGCCCTACGACCCGGCCGTGCCCGGCCTGACTCGCGCCGGTGCCGCCTCGGTCCCGCCGCCGCCCACCATCCCCGCCGCCGCGCGGGGCGCCAAACCGCTCGGCGACAGCGACGCCGGAGTCGCTCGCCCGGTCGCGGTGCGGGTCGGCGATGCCCGCCAGCACCTGCACATCATCGGCGCTACCGGCTCCGGCAAATCCACCCTGCTGGCCCGCCTGGTGTTGGCAGACGCCACCGCCGGACGCGCAGCGGTGGTCATCGATCCCCGCGGCGACCTGGTGGGCGACCTGCTGGCTCGTCTGCCCGAGGAGGCGGCCGAGCGGGTGTGGCTGATCGATCCCGACACCACCCCGCCCCCCGCGCTGAACGTGCTGGCGGGCCCGGACGGCAACCTGGTGTCGGACAACCTCGTCGGGATCGTGCACCGCATCTTCGCCGACTCTTGGGGGCCCCGCACCGACGACATCCTGCGCTCGGCCGTCCTGACCCTCCAGCAGTACCCCGGCGCGACCCTGGCCGACGTGTCCCGGCTGCTCACCGAGGATGCCTACCGGATCCGCGCCACCCGCCGCATCGGCGGTCCCGGAGGCGATGACATCCTCGCCGGGTTCTGGTCCTGGTACGCGCGCCTGTCGCCCGAGGCGCGAGCCAACGCCATCGGCCCGGTGATGAACAAACTCCGGCACTTCCTGCTCCGCCCGTTCGTCCGGCAGATCGTTGGCACCCCCGGGCCCGGCCTGAACACCACCGCTGTGCTGGACACCGGCGGCATCCTGCTGGTGCGCGTACCCAAGGGCGTGCTCGGCGACGACACCGCGCGGCTGCTGGGCTCGCTGGTGCTGGCGCAGGTCTGGCAGACCATCACCGCCCGCGCCCGCCGCGCCGAGACCGCGCGCCGCGACGCCGCCCTGTACATCGACGAGGCACACGCCTTCCTGAATCTGCCGCACGGCCTGGAAGAGATGCTCGCCGAGGCCCGCGCTTACCGCCTTTCGGTCACCTTGGCGCACCAGAACCTCACCCAGTTCCCCCCGGCGATGCGGGACGCGGTCGCCGCCAACGCCCGCAACAAGGTCTTCTTCGCCGTTTCCCCGCAGGACGCCCGCGACCTGGCGCACCTGACGCGCCCCAATCTCACCGGCCACGACCTGGCCAATCTCGGCGCCTATCAGGCCGCTGCCCGCCTCATCGTCGCCAACCAGGAGACTCCCGCCTTCACCCTCACCACCCGGCCCCTGCCTGACCCGGTGCCCGGCCGCGTCGACGCACTACGGCGGGCCGCGCGCGACAACGCCGCCCGCACCCGCCGGCAGTCACTGCTGGCCGACCCCCGCCACCGCCAACAAACCGACGCAGCCGACCCAACCGCCGACTCACCCGCTGACCTCGACGCTGATCTCGACGAGCTGACTGACGGCGGGCCACCACCGGGTTCCCCGCCCACCTGACCGCCCGCACCTTGCCGTGAACGCCTTCGCACCTCGACGAAGGGAGAGACAGACGCATGGACACCGATACCAGAAACCCCGGGCGGACGGCTCACCCGCGACGCTCCTATGTGGGGGCCGGCAGCACGCGTGAACCGGCCCGGCCTCAGGTCAGCCCCGAGCTGATCGCCGCCCTGGCCGCGCGGCTGCGCCCACGCGACTCCTGGCTGCTGGAGTTGCTGCACGAACACCGGGTGCTGACCACCCAGCAGATCCGTCAGCTGGCCTTCTCCAGCATCTCTGCCGCCACCCATCGGATGCTCACCCTGTGGCGGCTGCGCGCGGTGGAACGCTTCCGCCCTGCCGTGTCGGCCGGGTCCGCGCCGCTGCATTACGTGCTCGGCCCGGCCGGCGCCGCCATCCTCGCCGACCGCCGCGACATGAGCACCGCCGAGTTCGGCTACCGCCCCGACCACGCCCTGGCCCTGGCCACCTCCGCCAAACTCGCCCATCTGGTCGGCTCCCACACCCTGTTCACCGCCCTGGTCGACTACGCCCGGCCCCGCCCCAGCGCCGAGTTGGAGGAGTGGTGGTCCGAGCGGCGCTGCGCCGCAGTGTGGGGAAAGATCGTCCGACCGGACGGATACGGCACCTGGCGCCACGACGGCCGCCGCCTGAGCTTCTTCACCGAGTACGACACCGGCACCGAACCCCTCAACCGGCTGCTGGCCAAGATCGGCGACTACGCCGCGCTGGCCGAAATGACCCGCATCACCTCGACGCCCGCGCTGTTCGTGCTGCCCAACCCCACCCGTGAACGGCACCTGCACGCCCACACCCACCCGGCCGTCCCGCCGGTGGCGACCACCACACCGCAGGCCCTTCAAGCTGCGGGCGGCCCCGCCGGACCGGCCTGGCAGCCCACCACGACCACCTACCAGCGGCAACGCCTCATCGACCTGACCACCCTCGCCCACACCACCACCAACCGCGGAGGCGAGTCGTGACCGGCAAACCCGTGCTCATCACCCTGGTCGCGGTAGTGGTCGTCGGGCTCCTGCTGCTGACCGCCGCCGTGCTCGCCCGCCGCCCCTCCACCCATCCCGCTCCCGGCGACGATGTCCCGGCCCGGCCGCGGTCCTCGACGGCCGACGCACCGGACTCGATCACCTCCGCCGGCGAGCCCGCGACGGCCGCCGAGGTGGTCGGGTTGCTGCCGCTGGAAGCAGAGCAGATCGCCGCCACGGTGCAGGCGGCGCGCCGCTTCACCACCGCCTACGGCACCTGGCGATATGACGAGTCCCCAGAGACTTACCTGGCCCGTCTCACCCCGCTGATGAGCGCCCAACTGCGCCCGCAGATGCAACGCACCGCCACCGACCCCACCACGACCACCCAACGGCACCGCCTCCAGCAGAGCTCCACCGCCCAGGCACGTGCCGAGGCCATCCGCTCTCTGGGGCCCAACTCGATCACCGTCATCGTCACCGGCATTCAGCACCTGGCCACCCCCCACACCGCCTGGCAGGAGACCTCCCGGTACGCCGTCACCCTCACCCACCACGCCCCTGAGAAGGGCAACGGCTGGCGGGTGTACGCCTTCGACCTCGCCGCCACCGGCGACACCGGAGACGCCCCCGACGACGAGCACACCGAGAGCAGACAGAACACGGAGAGCGGCCCATGACCGGCACCTTCCGGCCACGCGCCCACTCCAGAGGCGGTGGTGACCAGGGTGCCGTCCACGCGCCCGTGGCGGTCGCGCTCGCCGCGCTCACGCTGCCGCTGCTTGCGCTGCTGTTCGGCGCCGGGCTGTTCAGCACACACGGCGCCAGCGGTGGTTGCGGGCTGCAGGCCGCGGCGCAGCCGGGTGCCTCTGACGAGGCCCGCACCGGCATCCCCCACTCTTACCTGCGGCTCTACCAGGACACCGGACGACGGTACGGGCTGGCATGGAACCTGCTCGCCGCGATCGGCAAGGTCGAGTCCGACCACGGCCGCGACCCAGGTCCCGGGGTGCGCTCGGGCGCCAACTACGCCGGCGCGGCCGGGCCCATGCAAATCGGTATCGGTGGGGCCGCGGGCAACACCTGGGGCGGGGCGCCCCGCCACCGCGCCGACCAACACACCGGCGGGTTCGGCGTCGACGGCAACGGCGACGGATGGGCCGACGTGCACGATCCCGCCGACGCCATCCCCGCCGCCGCCCGCTACCTGCTCGCGCACGGCGCGCCCGCCGACCCGCACAAGGCCCTGTTCGCCTACAACCCCGACACCAGCTACGCCCGCGCCGTCCTCGCCCAAGCCGCCCGCTACGCCGATGGGCCCCCCGAACTCGCCGCCGTTGCCGGCACTGGCCTGGAGAGCTGCCCGGGACAAGTGGCCGCGTATGCGGCCGTCCCCGGCGATGTCGCCGCCAAGGTCATCGCCTACGCCCGCGCCCAGATCGGCAAACCGTACGTTTACGGAGATGAAGGTCCACACGCCTTCGACTGCTCCGGGCTGACCATGCGCGCCTACCAGGCCGCCGGTATCACCATCCCACGCACCTCCCAGACCCAATACCGGCACGGCCCCCGCATCCCGGCCGGCACCGAGCAGCCCGGCGACCTGGTCTTCTTCGCCGGAAGCCGCGGCACCCCCACCGCCCCCGGGCATGTCGGGATCGTCATCGGCGGCGGACGCATGATCGAAGCCCGCTGCTCCACCTGCGGCCCCATCGCCACCGCCGCCTACACCAGCCGGGACCCGGTCGCCTTCACCCGCCCCGCCGCCCACAGCAGACGATGAGACATTCCATCAGCACATGGGGCGTGCCGGTCGGGCTCCTCCACGGAGCGCCAGAAAATCATGCGGCCACTCCGCACGCAGCAGTCGAGCCACAAGTGCCATCCACTTGTCTCGCCAACGAAAGCCACGCGACCGTCCGGCCGGAACACGATCATGGCGAACCCCTTTCTTCAGAGGGGGCGTCTCCACCCGGAACCGAAGGGCCCATGTGTGCCCACGAGAAGAATGAAGGGAACAGTAATGAGTGTCCTCTTTGAGGATCCCTTCACCAAACGCCCCTGTCCGGACAAGGCATGGCAGACCCCACTCCATGCAGTCCACACCCTGCTCGCCAACGCCGCCGACATCGCCATCGGCGATGACCTCGCGGTGACCGAGACCATGCTGGAGGCGGGCGCCACCTGCGAGTGCGAGGCCCACGGCCTGTACGAGCACGTGACCGTGCAGTGGGTCCTACAACAAGCGCGTTACCAGATCGCCCGCACCATCACCCACCTGACACAGGGACCACAGGACCCCGTCATCGGTCTCGTCCTGGATGTCCTGGCCCACCACCCGCCCCAAGTTCAGGCACGTGTCCTGCGCCGCGCCGCCGAACACACCGCCAACGAACTCGACGACTGCTGAACGGTCGGAGACCCCATGCCCACTCACCCGAGCAGCGATCGCGATCCCGCCGATGTCCTCGACCACGACACCGGCAAAGTCCGCGTCCTGGCCCACCGCTGCGCCACCTGCATCTTCCGCACCGATGACCCGATGCACCTCGGGGACGACCGCACCCGCCAAGTCATCGACGACAACCTGCGCGCCGGAGCGCTGCTGACCTGCCACGCCACTCTGCCCTACGGCGACCACCCGCACTTCGGGCCGGCGGTCTGCGCTGGCTTTTGGGCGCGGCACCACAACGACGTGTCGGCTGGTCGCCTGGCTCAGCTCGTCCTCGGCATCGTCCGCGTCCAGCCTCCCCGCCACGAGCCCGACCAGGAACCCGCTGGTGGCTCACCGAGCCCTCCACCGCCTGACCAGTTCCACCACCATACTCGCGAAGAGGAGGCCGGTCCCGGTCCGTATCCGCGCCGCGGGGACCAGATTCGACTGATAGCCACCAGCGATCCCTACACCGTGCTGGAGCAGGGGACGCTGGGCACGGTCACCGGCGTCGACAGCCGGGGCACCATCCACGTCCGCTGGGACAACGGCAGCACCCTCGGCCTGCTCCCCGGCCTCGACCGGTTCGACATCATCAACCCTTGACTGCAGGAGGGTCACTGGTCATGAGCACAGAACACCACTGTCGATGAACATCCCACGCGGCGATACGCCCTGACCGACAATCCCGGCCATGCTCAGGCTGACGCCGCAATGCTCGTCAAAGCGGTCGGCCCCACAGAGCCGCGCCATCGCCGGCATCACGCTCATCGCGGCAGATGAGGGCGTTGTAACACGCGGGATGCTGTATCGGCGTAAAAGCCCTTGGGGGAGTTCGCCAACCGCAGTCCCTCGACGGCGGTGTAGGTCCAGCAGCGGGCTGGCCGTGGCGCGTCCCATGCCCAGGTCGATCCGCCCCGGGGTCATCGCCTCGAGCTGCTTGAACATCTCGGCGACCTTGGACGGGCCTGTCGTGGTTCATCAGCACCGCTCCCGACCCGAGCCGGATGCCGGAGGTCACCATGGCCGCAGCCGCGATCAGTAGCTCAGGGTGGTGCGAGGCGCCCGATCGGCTCAGATGGTGCTCGGCGAACCAGATCCGGTGGAAACCTCACTCGTCGGCATGCCGCGCCGTCTCCAGCGCATCGGCTAGGGCCTCTTTCTCCGTGGTGCCCGGTGCGACCGTCCCGAGGTCGACGATCGACAGTTTCATGGGCGCGTGCACCTTGACGTGAGTGACGGCGTCGGGGTGACGCTAACGAAAGTAGTTGGTTCGTCTCATCGATCATGCCACGGCCGAAGCGCCTGGAACAGACCGACACAGCACTCCTGGCGGGAGCAGTGTGGTCATGATTGACGGTGGGCGGGTGGTCAGGGGGTGGTGAGGGTGGTGATTCTCGCTTTGGCGTCGGTGATCAGGTTCGCCGCGTGGGGGCCGGCGGCGTAGCGGGCCGCGTTGATGGCGCCGGCGGCCGCGGAGGTCGGGTCCGGGTTGGTCGCGTGGTGCAGGGCGAACCAGAGCCACCGGTGTTCGTGGTCGCCGAGCTGGGATCGACGGGCGCGCAGGTGCGCCTCAGGGGTCAGGGAACGCGCGTTGATGCTGGCGACGATGTCGGGATCTTCGTCGAGGTCCGCGTAGCGGGCCGCCTCCGCGGCGGCCCACCAGGCCAGGCCCCGCAGTGCCGGTTCGGGTAGTCCGGTCAGTGCTTCGGCGTCGGAACCGAGCGCGTTGTCGATGCTCCGCCAATGCGGATACAGCGTGGGCAGGTCCGGCACGATCCGGAACGCGATGTCGGCGGCCTCGATGCGGGCCAGGTCTTCGGCGGTGATGCCATGGCCGGTGAACCGCTGGACGGCCAGCAGGCCCTGCGCCTCCCTGCGACGGTCCAGGTCGGAGAAGTCGAGATCGGAGAGGAGCAGGGCGAGCTGTGGTGGCGCGTCGAGGTCGCCGAACGGTTCGTCCGAGAGCAGCACTTCGCCGTGCTCGGCGAACGACAGCCTGGTCAGCGCATTGACGTTCCAGTACATGCTGGCCGCCCGTCCGGTGGCGGACGCCCGCTCCAGCACGGGCGTGTGCGAGCCGCAGAAGCCGTTGTACTCAACGGCGATCACGGCGCCGCCGACGTCCAGCACCGCGACCCAAGGGTCGATCGACCTTCGGTTCATCAGATCGTCGGCGATGCCCTGCAGCGACTCCGGCTGGGCCGGGTCCGCTCCGAAGGCGCGCAGCACGTCCGTGGCCTCCGCCCCGGTCACCACCGTGACCGTCGCGGCCACGGACAGGGTGCTGTCGTCCAGCCACCGGTAGACGGCTTCGGGCGGTTCGGGACGTACCGGCTCCGGCTCGCCGCGCAGCCGGTGGCCGAGCCGGTCGGTGCGGGTGTGCACGATCTCGGCCGCGGCGGGAGCCTGCCATATCCAGAGGTCATAGGACTCGCGGCTGTCGGCGTCGTCCCGGCCGCGGGCGTGGACCCGCAACCGGTAGTCGCCCGGCCAGGGCGGGGTGAAGCGGCGCAGTTGCGGCTCGACCTCCTGGGCCCCGGTCACGGACGCGCCGCCGGTCGCTGCATGCCAGCTGACCTCGACGACCTCCTCCCAGCCCGTGGCGACCTCCTGCGGCGGCTCTTCCAGGACGTGCGCCAGCATCCAGACGCGTCCGTTCTCGCGGCCGGTGCGGATCAGCGCACCGCCCGGCACTACCGCGACCAGCCCGTTGCCGCTGAAGTCGGCCTCCTCCGGGACGTCGCCTTCCTCCAGCAACGCGAACCTGTGCCCCGACACCGGCGGCGACCCGCTGACCGTGACGGGCATCAGGTACTCCTCCCTGACCTTGTCGAGTATCGCGGCGGCGTAGCCGGGGGGCATCGGGGTCTCGTTCAGCAGCAGGACCGCGGTGCCGATCGCGACGCCGAGCACCGCGGGCGGTCCGGCGACCCGGGGGTGGATGCCCGCCCGGTGCAGGACGGCGGCGGTGGTGGACACGGCCAGCGCGAGTCGCGCCGCGCCGTGCGCCGCGGCCACCCCCTCCTCGTCGGTGACTTCGGGTCCGACCGCCAGGAGGGCGGCGACGCGCGGGACGGTGGCGAGGCGGCGGACCAGGGCGGCGACCAGGGGCACTGCGCCCGGCCGGATATGGTCCAGCATGGCCGACGCGGTCACCGCCTCGCTCATCCCGCCCATGGTCATCATGCCGATGCCGCCGGTAGGCGGCCCGCCCAGGAAACCGGCCAGGTCCGGGGCGTCGGCGAGGTCGAGTTCCGGGACGGTCAGTTCCAGCGCGCCGAGGAGACGTTCGGTCAGCAGTGGCGGCAGCGAAGCGAGCGCGTCCCGCACCGGCGACCCGCTCGGCCCGGGCCGGACGCCGGAGTAGAAGTCGGCCCCGGGCCTGCCGGTCATCCCTCGGATGCGCCAGGTGTCGTCGGCGGCAGCCCGCAGCCGGCCGAGTTCGGCCGCCGGTGTGGCGGGTATGCGGGCGACGACCAGCGGTATCGCTTCGGCGACCGGCCCCGCCAATTCCTCCAGCACCGCTTCCGGAACCTCGACCACAGCACCTCCGACCGCCGATTCTCACCAGACGGACGGAACCCTAGCCATCGACTACGACACTGCGCCTGCTAAGGAATTCGCCGCCCGGCCGCGAACGAGAACGGGCGGCTGCTGTATCCGAGCGTCCCTTCATGGAGGTCGCCGCTCCGGCTGCCGGGATCGAGCACTTTGAAAGTGCGGCCCGCTGGTTTCCCGACAGGTGCTGCAACGCGGCCACGAAGGCCGGCTCGACGGCTTCGCGCTGCTCGTAGCGCGCGTCCGGGCCGGACGTGCCCGGCGCGAGGTCCGCGTCGGGATAGGGGGCCCAGCCAGGCGGCATCGGTCAGCGGGGCGCTGTCGATCACGGCGCGGTCGCTGGCGGGCCCGAGATCGACCGGCATCGCGCGCCTGCCACGGGACTGCACAGCGTCCAGGCAGGTGCGGGTGGACGCGGTGTAAAGCCAGGTGCGCAGCGAGCTGCGGCCCTCGAAGCGTGCCAGCCCGCGCCAGGCCCGCAGGAGAGCGTCCTGCAGGGGCGTCGTCGGCGTCGTGAACCGAGCCGAGCATGCGGTAAGCAGTGGGCGTGCTGTTCCCGGCGCAGTGGCGTCACCAGGCGGGTGAACGCAGCGTCGTCCCCGGGTGCGGGCCAACGCCAGGTCGCCGCCCTCCGAGGAGAATGCCGCAGACGGCCGGGAAACTGATTCGCTCACAAGAGACGATTCTGCCGCACGGCGGCAGTCTCCCCTGGCGACCGGGCTCGTCCCGGCGTCCGTGAACCCGGCGTTCCCACCGGCCCGTTCGGTCAAGACCTCCCGAGGGCCGGCCCCACGACAGGAGGGCATCTGACATGAGTGATACACGCTCCCGCCACGCGACCGGGATCTGGCCGCTGATCCACGCCGAGCGGGCGGTCCTGGCCGCCGATCTGGCGAACCTGACCGATGAGCGGTGGGCGACGCCGTCGCTGTTCGCCGGGTTGACGGTGCGTGAGGTGCTGGCGCACCTCACCGCGGGGGCGAGCCTGACGCCCGTGCGCTGGCTTGCGGGCGTGATCCGCTGCCGGTTCGACTTCGACAAGCAGGTGGCCATGCGGCTGGCCGAGCAGATGGGCGCGACTCCGGCCGACACGCTCGAAAGGTTCCACCGCGTCGTCACCAGCACCACCAAACCGCCCCTCCCGACCACGGCGATGTTCGGCGAGACGATCGTGCACGGCGAGGACATCCGGCGGCCACTGTGCATTCGCCGCGCTTACCCGATCGAAACGCTCACCCGAGTGGCCGAGTACTACCAGGGCTCCGACCTCGTCGTCCTCGCCAAGGGCCGCATCCGCGGCCTGCGACTTGTCGCCGCGGACGGACCTTTCACCGCGGGCTCCGGGCCGCTGGTGTCCGGCACCACCCTCGCCCTGACCATGGCGATGACCGGACGCACGACCTACTGCGACGAACTCAAGGGCGACGGTGTCGCAGCCCTACGCGACCGCTGCCGACCAGCGTGACCGTGCCGCGGGTGGCATGAATACTGCACATCCACAAACCGTCGGACCGAACCGGGCGAAACGCCGACGGCCCACACCAAACAGACATCGTGCCCCCGTCCCCACATCGGCATGTGCGGGTGTTCGGTGGTCGAAGTCACCCTGTCAGGCGTGCCTGCTTGCGTGGTGCAGAGATGCACTGGTGACCCGATGCACCTCGGGGACGACCGCGTCCGGCAAGTCATTGACGACAACCTGCGCGCCGGAGGCGCTGCTGACCTGCCACGCCACTCTGCCCTACGGCGAGCATCCGAACTTCGGGCCTGCGGTCTGCGCCGGCTTTTGGGCCCGGCACTGCAAGCAAGTCACTGCTGGGCGCCTCGCCCAACTCTTCCTGGGCATCACCCGCGTCCAACCCCCAGAAGGCGGCGGCCCTCACCGGCCCGCCGCGCCCGCCGATCAATCGGGTGAGCGGCCCGTACGCAGGTGGCTGGTTGCAGCGCGCGGCGCGGCAGCCGCATACGGCTGGTGGCCACCAGCGACCCTTACACCGACCGGGGGCCGGGTGCCCTGGGGACGGTCACCAGAATCGACGATCTCGGCACTCTCACCGTGCGGTGAGACGACGGCCACACCCTCGGGCTGATCCCTGGCCTTGACCAGTTCGACCTCCTCTAGAACAAACCCAGGGAAAGACGCCTGCTGTTCCTCCCAAAGAGAGCCCACGAAAGGCCAGAAAATGAGGGAACTCAGGTCCAAGGAAAATGGTTCGGGTGCCTGGTTGACGTGGCGGGGCGGGCGAGACATGGTCGTGGACGTTCACCTGGAACACGCCCCAATTTGATAATTCCATATCCGAGGCGGAATACGGGATGGGTCCGTGCCGGTCTGTGCGGCGGGTGAATGCCAAACACCGTGTTCCCCGGTTACCGGGCCTGATCCGGGTCAGCCGCTAATCCCGCCCCGTTCGGGCGGCACATGGCCCCCGTACGGGCGGTTCGGCGGCCGGACAGGGCCGTTTGGGGCCCCGACGCCCGGTCCGGTGCGTGGCCCAATTTACGCCTCGGGGGAAGGGAGACAGGTAATGGTGGATCTTCCCCGGCACGTGGCCGGACCGGGTATGCCCGACACCGCGCTGGGCGTGGTGCGCGCGGCCGGGTGGCGTATCGAGCACGACCGGCACGGCAACACCTTCGCGTTCGCCCCAGACCGCCGCGTGATCTCGGCGTTCCTGCCCGAGGGTGACCGGTTCTCGCCGATGATCACCAATTGGCCCTCGTGGGAACCGGTGTGGGTGATCCGCGCCTACGTGCACGGCGAGCTGAACCAGGTGATTTGGGAGGCGACGTTCACCTCCGACACTCCGGCAGAGTTCATCGCGGCGTTCCTGCTCGACCTGGTCCGCAAGACCCCGCTCGACAATGACCGGGACGAACCGGCACCACCCCCGCTCGTCGACCAGTAACGGTCACCCCCTACGACGGGTTGGGCCGTCCACCACGTGTGGACGGCCCACCCCGTCTTTCGTTTGTGCTTTGTCGCCGGCCCCGCTGGGCACGGAGACAGGTTGGGGATCAGGCGTTGCGAAGGGCGCGGGCGGCGGCCTGGCCGATGGCGGCGGAGGCGTCGGCGGGATCGTCCAGCGGGACGGGGTGGGCGCCGTCCATGGCGCCCACCCCGTCC
>NZ_SMLC01000156.1 GCF_004349245.1 Actinomadura sp. 6K520
CCCCACCGCCGCAACCGCCCGGCCGTGTTGTGGCCGCCGGGCGGTTGCGGCGGTGGGGCGGTGGCCGGGTAGGGGAGGGCGGCGACCCGTTCGAGGGTCGCATCGGTCACGCCGGTGAGCTCGACCTGGATCTCGGCGATCGAGCGGCCCGCGGCTTGGCGGCGTTTCACCGCGACTAGCTGCAGCAGGTGGCGCGGCCCGTACAGGGCGGTGCGGCCGCGGCGGCCGAGTGGCGGGTCGACCAGGCCGATCGTGGTGTACCAGCGGATCAGCCGTTCGTTGGGAACGTCGCGCACCCGGCCGCTGACCTGTGTGGATCCGTCCACGGCAAGCGCCGCGGCGGCCCGCTCGGCCAGCTCGCTGATCGTCCAGGTGCCTTCCATGGGAAGATGATGACACTGTCACGATGACAGTGTCAACTACCGATGAAGATCCACTTCACCGAGGTCCTGTCCGCGGCCGCCGCGCAGGACGTTCTCCTTCCCGCCTGAAGTCCGGCTCCCGGAACCCCTATTTCGGGCGACTTGGCCAAGTGTCTACAATCGCGACACTTTGCAGATCGCTCTGCAAATGGTGAGAATGGTGGTTGGTGACTGAGTTCGATCTCTTGAATCTGCTAGTAAGGATGGCTTGAACCATTTACCTTCTGGGGCATGGACGTCCATCTGCTGGTCGAGGCGCTGCGCGAACGTGAACCGGACGCCCAGTACGCCGTGTACGACACCTATGCCGACCGGCTCTACGCCTACTGCTGGTTTCAGTTGCGGAACCGGGACGCGGCCCAGGTGGCGTTGCGTGACACGCTCATCCTCGCGGACGCGCACATCGGCAAGCTGCGCGACCCTGGCCGGTTCACACCATGGCTCTACGCCATCGCCAGGCTGGAGTGCGCGCGCAGGCTGCCGCCCAGGGAGCAGCCACCGGACGTACCGGTCGCCAGGCATCAGCAGGACGACGCCGACAAGCGCATCGTCGCTTGGAATGCGGTCCTGGCAATGCCGCCGGACTCCAGGGAGATCCTGGAGTTACGGGTCAGGCACCGGCTTTCGGTTCCCGACCTCGCCGCAGTGTTCGATGTAGCGCTGAAGGACGCGCAGACCACGCTTGAAGGCGCGCACCGCGACCTTGAAGAAGCGTTGACGGCCGAGATGCTCGCCCACCAGGGTCCTTACGGCTGCGCAGAACGTGCCGTACTGCTGAGGCAACGGCACGGCCGGCTTGTCGAGGGCGTGAACCACCAGTTGATGGAGCATGCGGAGAAATGCTCTACCTGCGGTGCCTTCTGTCCCCGGAATGTGTCGGCCGCCAAGGTGTACGGCCTACTGCCGGACACCTATCCATCACCGGAGTTGCGCCTGCGGGTGATGAGCTGCTTCCTTGACCCCGAACTGGTCGGTTACAGGCTCTTCGTCAGCGGCCGGGTGACCGAGTTCACCCCGGACGGGTTTCCCGTCCAGACCCTGGAACCGACCCGTCCACCCCGGGCGCCGAGTTCCGGTGGGCCGTCGTGGCTACGCCGCCTCCGCAGAGTGCTGTCCCCGCCAGAAGAGCGTGGGTTCAGAGCTCATGCCGTCCGTGTCGCCGTGGTGCTGGTTGTGATGGCACTGCTGTCCGGTGGTGGGATCGCCTGCATATACGGGCTCCTGGGGTCCGACAACGCTGACACTGTCGCCGAAGTACGACCGAGAGTGGTGCCCGGCCACTCACGGGCACCCGTGCCCGGACGACGACCCCTGGGCCATCCGGAAAGTGCGGGCTATCTCAACGCCGCCCCGGTGTCGGCCACGTTTCCGCTCGGTGCGAAGGTCTCGTCCGCACCGCCGACCGCGCTGTCGGCATCGCCTCCAGGCTCCGCGCCCACGAACACGAACGTGGCCCTCTCGGCAGGGGCTCCGACCCAAGGCACGCTGACGGTCTCCCCGCTCTTCCTCGACCTGGCGGGAGATTCGGACGGCTCCATCGACCTACGGGCAGAAGGCGGACCGGTCACCTGGAAGGCGGAGCCCCAGAGCGGCATCAGGGTCCACCCCTCGTCGGGACGCCTTGCCGCCGGCCACAGCGTCACCGTCCGCGTCCACATCTCGCGCCGGTCGAACTCCCAGGGGGACGGCACCATCACGTTCCAGCCCGGCGGAAGCCAGGTGCACGTCACCTGGCGACCCGACGCCCCGAACCCTGACCCGACGCCTAACCCGGACCCGACACCGACGCACTCCGGCCCCACGGACCCGTCCACACCGCCGGGGACGCAGCGTCCCGAACATCCGTCTCCGCCCAGGACGAAGCCGTCGTCACCCTCAGGCTCACCGCCCTCTGAGTCGTCGCCTTCCGCGCCACCGCCGTCCAAGACAGAGCCGGATCCTCCGCCGTCCGCAGCAGAGCCGCCACCCACTACGCCGACCTCTTCCGGGGCGAGCCCGACATCCACCTCCTGACGGGAGTGGCGCGTACCCACCATTGCCTCACTCAACTACTCTTCGTGGGTGATCATTTGCGCTAAGTAGTGTCGCCCGGGGGGAGGACGTGCTCATGGCACCTGGTGCAGCAGAGGCTCGCCGCGCGACCTCGCCTCCTCTCAGGAGATCCTCCTTTTCCCGTGGCAGGGCGCTACGACTGGCCGCCTTCTCCTCCACCGCGTTGATCGGGCTGAGCCTGCTGGCACCGGCCGCTTCCGCGCGTCCCAGCGCCGCTGATCCCGCCCCCAGCGCGGAGGACGTTGAGCGCAGCGAGCAGCAGGTCAGGGCTCGGGCCGCCGAGGTCGGCCGGACGAAGGCCAAGCTCGCACAGGCGGACGGTGAACTCGACCGGCTGGCCGTCGCCGCCGCGGCGGCCGTGGAGCGCTACAACGGCGAACGGCTCGCTCAGCAACGCTCCCAGCAGGCCCATGAGGACGCCCAAGCGCGGCTGGCGGCCGCGAACGGATGGCTGGAGGAGGCGCGCACCGGGCTGGCCTCGCTCGCCGCTCAGCTTTACCGGAACAACACCGGCTATGACCAGATCTCGTCGGCGCTCGTCGGTGACGGGGGGCCGCAGGGCTTCATGGACCGTGCCGCGATGGCGGAGATGCTCGTCAAGAGACGCACCGCGATGGTCGGCCGCGTGGAGGCGTCCAAGAACGTCGCCGATGTGTTCCGCCGCCAGGCGGAGAAGGCGCTCGGCGAGCAGCAGGCGGCGACGGAGCGGGCCGAGGAGGCCCGGCGGCTGGCGCAGGACGCGGTGGCCAGGCAACAGGAGTCCGTGCACCGCATAGAGGCGAAGAAGCGGCACCTAGAACGCGGGCTTGGGGCAGCCCAAGCTCGAAGCGCCCGGCTCAAGCGCGCGCGGGAACGGGCATCGGAGAAGGCGAAGGCACACGAAGCCCACGCAACCCTCGCAAATCCAGGACGACCCAGTGCAGAGGGGCCGACCACTTCGGCTGCGCGGGGAGTGGTCGCGGTACGGGCCGCGCTCAAATGGCTGGGCACGCCCTACTCCTGGGGCGGCGGAACCACAGCCGGCCCTAGCCACGGCATAGCGCAGGGTGCCGGAATCCGCGGCTTCGACTGCTCGGGCTTGGCGATGTACGCGTGGCACAAGGCCGGAGTGGCCCTCGACCACTGGACCGGAACGCAGTGGACCTCGGGCCCGCACGTCCCCATCGACGCCCTACGTCCGGGTGACCTCGTCTTTTTCGCCAAGGACACGTCCGACCCGGCCACCATCCACCACGTGGGCATCTACGTCGGCGAGGGACAGATGGTGGAGGCGCCCTACACAGGCGGGCGGGTGCGCGTCTCCAGCATCCACCGAGGGGACCTGATCGGTGCGACCCGCCCCTCCGGGTGATCGCGCGGGGAGTGTGGAAGGCGGGAACCCTTCCGCGCGGTCACCCGTGCGGAAGGGTTCCTCGCGAGTCGTGTCGCGTGGGCGCGGGAGCGGATCGGCGTCCCTCGCGACTTCCGGCCGCGTGCCCGGGCCCGCCGGTGCGGTGCAGCCGGTCGGCGGACCAGGGGTCCGGGCGGCCGGGCGTGCGGTGCTCAGTGGCCGCCCTGGTCCGACACGCGCTTGAGGGACCGCTCGATCTCCAGTTCCGCCTCGACACGCCCCACCCAGCTGGCGCCCTCGACGGACTTGCCCGGCTCCAGGTCTTTGTAGACCTCGAAGAAGTGCTGGATCTCCAGCCTGTCGAACTCGGCCACGTGGTGGATGTCGCGCAGATGCTCCATGCGGGGGTCGGTGGAGGGGACGCACAGGACCTTGTCATCACCACCGGCCTCGTCGGTCATCCGGAACATCCCCACGGCGCGGCAGCGGATGAGGCAGCCGGGGAACGTCGGCTCCTGCAGGAGGACCAGCGCGTCGAGCGGGTCGCCGTCCTCACCGAGGGTGTTCTCGATGAACCCGTAGTCGGCCGGGTACTGCGTCGAGGTGAACAGCATGCGGTCGAGCCTGATGCGCCCGGTCTCGTGGTCCACCTCGTACTTGTTCCGCTGGCCCTTCGGGATCTCAATGGTGACGTCGAAATCCAAGATGTCCTCCGCTCCCTGCGCGCTGCAGTGAATAGTCTTTCGGGAACCCGTGGGCGAGGCCGTCCACACAGGGTGTTCCCTTGTCTAAGGATGTCGCACGTTGGTGAGTGCTGAGTGGGAGAGGGGCGGTCACGTGCCTGGACGGGGCCGTGCCCTCATGGTCCTGTCGCTGTCCCTCCTTAACGTTTTCACCGTCACCGCCGGGCTGGCAGTGGCCAAACTCACACCCGACCGTCACCTGTCTCCGCAGCCGCCCAGCGTGGCGGAGCGTGACCTCGTGCAGGCCGCCTCGGCGGCGATCTCGCCGGCCGATCCGGGGTCGGGTCCGCTGCCGGACGCGTCCACCCTGGCCGGACGGCTGTCGGGGATCATCGGCGGCCCCCGCGCGAAGATCAACGCCGTTGTGATCGACGCGGCGACCGGCCGTTCCCTGTTCGAGAGGCAGGCCGACCGGCCCGCCACCCCGGCCTCGACGACGAAGCTGGTGACGTCGGTGGCGGCGCTGGCGTCGCTCGGACCCGCGCACAGGATCACCACTCAGGTCGTGCAAGGCGGGGGTGGCCGAATCGTACTGGTCGGAGGCGGGGATCCTACCTTGACGGCGATACCGCCGCGTCCTGAGGCCGGCCATCCGCCGTTTGCGTCGCTCCAGGAGCTGGCTCAGCAGACGGTCACGGCGTTGAAGGCATCCGGCGTGCAGCAGGTGCGTGTCGATTACGACGCGTCCGCTTACGAAGGTCCTCGCATCGCCGCAGGGTGGAAACCCAATTACGTTCCGGACGGCGAGGTCGCTCCAGTCGCCGCCCTGATGGTCGACGAGGGGCGTGTGTCTCCAGGAGATCCGTCCAAGCGGTCACGGGTTTCCGATCCGCCTGCCGCCGCCGCGAAGCTCTTCGCACGGTTCCTGTCCGAGAACGGGTTGAGCGCGAAGCCAGGACGAAGGACGGTCGCGCAGGAGGGAGCGGCGCAGCTCGGCGCCGTCCAGTCACCGCCGATGTCCGCGCTCGTGGAGCACTTGATGACCGAGAGCGACAACGACGTCGCCGAGGCGGTGGCCAGGCAGGTCGCCATCCATCTGGGGCGTCCGGCGACGTTCGCCGACTCCGCCCAGGCCGTGGGCCAGGTCCTCGTGGGGCTGGGAGTGGCGGCAGGGATCTCGCTTAACGACGGCAGCGGGTTGTCCACGCGCAACCGCATCACGCCCCAGGCACTCGCCGAGATCGCCTCGCTCGCCGCAGGCGAGGACCACCCGGAACTCCGGTCCGCCATCACCGGGCTGCCGGTCGCCGGGTTCTCCGGGACGCTGAGTCCTCCGCGCTTCACCTCGGCGCTCAGCCGGCCAGGCGTCGGGACGGTTCGCGCCAAGACCGGCACCCTGGCGGGCGTCAGCACGCTGGCCGGGCTGGCCCAGGACGCGGACGGCCGATTGCTCGCCTTCGCCTTCATGGCGGGGGACGGCGAGGGGCCGGTCGACCCCGGGAAGCTCGACCGGCTCGCCGCCGTCGTCGCCGCCTGCGGTTGCGGCAACGCGCCGTCAGCCGGGGGCTGATCCGGGTGTGGGCCGGGTCATATGGGAGATAACCAGGACGGTTGTTCGTTGAACGACCGTGCAGGGGCGCTCCGGCGCCGCGTCCGAAACGTACGGTGGAGTACATGAGCGCCTCAATGATCGACTGGAACGTGGCGGTCCAGGCCGGGACCCGGCTCGTCAGGCCGGGGCCGCAGGTCAGCCATGCCGAGGCTCGTGAGGCCGTGACGGAACTGCGCGAGCTGTCGAAGCTCGCCCACGGCCATGTGCGGGACTTCACCGGCATGGCCTCGGAGCTCGATCCGGATCCCGCGACGGTCGTGGACAGGCCCGGCTGGATCCGGGCGAACGTGGACGGCTTCCGCGTGGTGCTCGAACCGCTCATGGAGCAGATGTCGGCGCGGCGTGGCCCCGGCCCTCTCGGTGGTGCGGGCAACGTCATGGTGCAGGCCGTCGGTTCCCGCGTGACCGGCATGCAGGTCGGCGCGATTCTCGCGTACATGGCCAGCCGTGTGCTGGGACAGTACGAGCTGTTCCTGCCGCCGGACCCGTCCGGCCGGGCGCCGACCGGGAGGCTGACGCTGGTCGCGCCCAACATCGTCCATGTCGAGCAGGAGCTCGGTGTGGATTCGCGTGACTTCCGGCTCTGGGTCTGCCTCCACGAGGAGACGCATCGTGCCCAGTTCACCGGTGTCCCATGGCTGCGCGAGTACGTGCAGGACCAGATGACCCAGTTCCTGCTCGCGTCCGACCTCGACCCAGGCGTCATGCTGGACCGCATCCGGGACGCGGCGGAAGCCGTCGCGGACGCCGTTCGTGGCGGCGACTCCAATCTCATCGACGCGATCCAGAGCCCGGAGCAGCGCGAGATCCTTGACCGTCTCACCGCGGTGATGACGCTGGTCGAAGGGCACGGCGACTACGTGATGGACGCGGTCGGTCCCGAGGTGGTGCCGTCGGTCAAGCAGATCCGGGCCCGGTTCCAGGGACGGCGTGACGGTGGTTCCAGGCTCGACAAGACGATCCGACGCCTCCTGGGCATCGACCTGAAGATGAAGCAGTACGCGGAGGGTTCGCGGTTCGTCCGGCGGGTCGCCACCGAAGTCGGCATGAGCGGGTTCAACCAGGTGTGGCAGTCGCCGGAGACGCTGCCCACGCACGACGAGATCAAGGAGCCGGCCCTGTGGATGGACAGGGTCCTGGGTCCCCGCGCCATTGACGCGCCCCCCGAGGCGAACGAAGCCTGACCCCGAGGCGGAGCCTGACCCCCGCGACGGTCACCCGGGCCTCGGCGTGCCGCGCGTATCGGGCGCCACGTGGTGGTAAAGGTCTTCCATGGGGCCTGATCCGGCGGTGGCCGCGGTACGTCTCGCGGTGCGTCGCGTCCTGGAGGAACTTCCCGAAGGGGCGATGGTGCTCGCCGCGTGCAGCGGAGGCGCCGACTCTCTGGCGCTGGCCGGTGCGCTGGCGTTCGAGGCTCCCAGAGCGGGACGCCAGGCCGGAGGTGTCACGATCGACCATGGGCTGCAAGCCGGCTCGGGCGAGCGTGCCGACGCCGTAGTACGCACCATGGCCGACCTGGGCCTGGACCCTTCCGGATCGATCGCGGTCACCGTGGACGGGACAGGCGGACCAGAGAACGCCGCCAGGGAGGCCCGCTACACCGCCCTTGACGAGGCCGCAGAGCGGCTGGGAGCCGCAACCGTACTCCTGGGGCACACCCAGGACGATCAGGCCGAAACCGTCCTGCTCGGGCTGGCGCGTGGTTCAGGAACCCGATCGCTGTCCGGCATGCCGGCCGAGTTCCGACGCCGATCCGGCGTGCTCTATCTGAGGCCCCTGCTGGAGCTCGACCGCGCGACCACCCGCAGGGCATGCAAGGCGATGGGGCTGGAGCCATGGGACGATCCACACAACATCGACCCCGCCTATGCACGCGTACGTGTGCGCCATGAAGCGCTACCCGTCCTGGAGAAGACGCTTGGCCCCGGTGTAGCGGAGGCACTGGCACGGACGGCGAAAATGCTGCGCGAAGACGCCGACTACCTGGAACAGGTCGCCGCACGCGCCTTCACAGACCTGGAAGCCCCCGACGACGGGGAGCGCGTGGCCCTCCGTCTGGACGGGCTGAAGGAACAGCCCGGGGCCGTCCGTACCCGGGTCCTGCGGATGGCCGCGCTCAAAGCGGGCAGCCCAGCGGGTACGCTCGCGGCCGTCCATGTCGATGCAGTGGATCGACTGGTCACGGCCTGGCGCGGGCAGCGGCACGTAGACCTGCCCGGCGGGGTACGGGCCGTCCGGCGGTATGGGAAGCTGCTGTTCGGCCGGACGGGCGAGGTCTGAACGATGAGGGTGTGGTTGTGGACGAGAAGGACCTGGGCACGGACCTGGCGAAGGTGCTGATCCCCGAGGAGGACCTGCAGGCCAAGGTGCGGGAGCTCGCCGAGCAGATCGACGCCGACTACGCGGGCAAGGACCTTCTTCTGGTGGGCGTCCTGAAGGGCGCCGTCATGATCATGGCGGACCTCGCGCGGGCCCTGCACACGCCCGCCTCGATGGACTGGATGGCCGTTTCGTCCTACGGCTCGGGAACGAAGTCCTCAGGGGTCGTGCGCATCCTCAAGGACCTCGACACCGACATCCTCGACCGGCACGTCCTGATCGTGGAGGACATCGTCGACTCGGGCCTGACCCTGTCGTGGCTGGTGAGCAACCTGCGTTCGCGCGATCCCGCCTCGCTGGAGATCTGCGCGCTGCTGCGCAAGCCGGAGGCGGTCAAGGCCGACGTCGACGTGAAGTACGTCGGGTTCGACATCCCCAACGAGTTCGTCATCGGCTACGGGCTCGACTACGCCGAGAAATACCGGAACCTGCCGTTCGTCGGCACGCTCGCCCCGCACGTCTATGGTGGGGACGGCGCCTAGAAGGCCCCTGCACAGAGGCCCGTACACCGTGCAGCCCAGGGCATACGAGCCGCCTCTAGGGAACAAGGGACCGTGACGAATCGTTGCAAAGGTCGTTGACGGGTATATGGAGGGGATGCAGGAGAACAGCGTCGGCTGCGTCTTCTGCGCCCTGCGGTGTACCGTCGGTGTCCCGGACCCTTGGGTCGGGGAGCCACACGGAAGCCGCTGCGATGGGTCCGGAGCCCCCGGGTGACGGACTTCTCGTGAGTCGCACTGTTGGTCGCCCCGGCATCCGTCCCCCGGGACGGACGAGGATCGTACACAGACGTTGGTCAGGAGGGACGGGCCCCGGAGGGGTAACCGGATAAATGGACGTGAAGCGCTACTTTCGCGGGCCGCTGCTGTGGATCCTGCTGTTCGGCCTCCTGGTCGCCCTTCTCATGTGGGGCATCAACCCTGGCCCTTCCTACGAGAAGGTCGACACATCGAAGGTCGTGCAGGAGATCAACGCGGGACAGGTGAAGTCCGCCAAGATCATTGACAAGGACCAGCGAATCGAGCTGACGCTCAACAACGGTGAGCACCAGCAGACGTCCTGGGTCGGGGGCCAGGGGCACCAGCTCCAGCAGGCGCTGCAGAAGCAGGCGGACGCGGGCAAGCTGTCCGGCGGCTACGACGTCGAGGTCCCGCAGCAGAGCTTCCTCATGAACCTGCTGTTCAGTCTGTTGCCCATCATCATCATCGTGCTGATCTTCCTGTTCATCATGAACCAGATGCAGGGCGGCGGCTCGCGGGTGATGAACTTCGGCAAGTCCAAGGCCAAGCTCATCACCAAGGACACCCCGAAGACCACCTTCGCCGACGTGGCCGGCGCGGACGAGGCCCTGGAGGAACTGGAGGAGATCAAGGACTTCCTCCAGAACCCGGCCAAGTTCCAGTCGATCGGCGCCAAGATTCCCAAGGGCGTGCTCCTGTACGGCCCGCCGGGCACCGGTAAGACGCTCCTGGCAAGGGCCGTGGCCGGTGAGGCCGGGGTGCCGTTCTACTCGATCTCCGGTTCGGACTTCGTCGAGATGTTCGTCGGTGTCGGCGCCTCCCGCGTCCGCGACCTGTTCGAGCAGGCCAAGACCAACGCCCCCTCGATCATCTTCATCGACGAGATCGACGCCGTCGGCCGGCACCGCGGCGCGGGTCTCGGCGGCGGCCACGACGAGCGCGAGCAGACCCTCAACCAGCTCCTGGTCGAGATGGACGGCTTCGACGTCAAGGGCGGCGTGATCCTGATCGCCGCGACGAACCGTCCCGACATCCTGGACCCGGCGCTCCTGCGCCCCGGCCGGTTCGACCGCCAGGTCACCGTGGACCGCCCGGACCTGGAGGGCCGCAAGGGCATCCTGAAGGTGCACGGCCGCGGCAAGCCGTTCGCCCCCGACGTCGACCTCGACACGATCGCGCGGCGCACCCCCGGCTTCACCGGCGCCGACCTGGCCAACGTGATCAACGAGGCCGCGCTGCTGAGCGCGCGCTTCGACCGCAAGCTGATCGACATGGACACCCTTGAGGAGTCGATCGACCGCGTCATGGCCGGGCCGGAGAAGAAGACCCGGGTGATGTCGGAGAAGGAAAAGAAGATCATCGCCTACCACGAGGGCGGGCACGCGCTGGTGGCGCACGCGCTGCCGAACTCCGACCCCGTGCACAAGGTGACGATCCTTCCGCGTGGGCGGGCCCTGGGCTACACCATGACCCTCCCGATGGAGGACAAGTTCCTCACCACCCGCTCGGAGATGACCGACCAGCTTGCCATGCTGCTCGGCGGGCGCACCGCGGAGGAGCTCGTGTTCCACGAGCCGACGACGGGTGCGGCCAACGACATCGAGAAGGCCAGCGCGATCGCCCGCAAGATGGTGACCGAGTACGGCATGAGCGAACGCCTGGGGGCGCGCAAGTTCGGCTCCGGCCAGGGTGAGGTCTTCCTTGGGCGCGACATGGGGCACGAGCGTGACTACTCCGAGGACATAGCGTCCGCCATTGACGACGAGGTCCGCCGCTACATCGAGGCCGCGCACGACACGGCGTGGGAAATCCTCATGGAGTACCGGGACGTCCTGGACGAGCTGGTGGTCAACCTGATGGACAAGGAGACCCTCTCCAAGGACATGGTGCTGGAGATCTTCGCGCCGATCCAGAAGCGGCCGCACCAGAACTCCTACACCGGCTACGGCAAGCGCCTCCCGTCCGACCGTCCGCCCATCCTGACGCGCAAGGAACTGGCGCTCATGGGCCCCCAGGAGGTCACCGACCTGACCAAGGGCAACGGCCAGAGCGGTGGGGTCGGCGCGGAGGTCAAAGACCCGGCCCCAGGCGAAAGCTGACCGCCTTGGCTGATCCGCAAGACGAGACGTCGACGCATGGCGAACCTGGGGGCGGGGCACCGTCCCCAGGTCCGTCCCTCGGTTCGCAGTCGGGCCGGCAGTCGGACGAGGCCGCGCGGGACGCGGGGCGTGCGTTCATCGAGGGTGAGGCAAGCATCCTGGAGGAGCCGCCAGGCTTCGATCACGCGCGGATCGAGAAGGCGGTGCGCGAGATCCTGATCGGCATCGGGGAGGACCCCGACCGGGACGGCCTCCGCGAGACGCCCGCCAGGGTGGCGCGGGCGTACGCCGAGCAGTTCGCCGGCCTGCGGCAGACGCCGGAGGATGCCCTCACGACGGTGTTCGACGCCGACCACGAGGAAATGGTCCTGGTCAAGGACATCGAGGTCTACTCCGTGTGCGAGCACCACCTGGTCCCCTTCCACGGGGTGGCCCACGTGGGGTACACGCCCAACAAGAAGGGCCAGATCACCGGTCTGTCGAAGCTGGCACGGCTGGTGGACGTGTACGCGCGTCGCCCGCAGGTGCAGGAACGGCTGACCAGCCAGGTGGCGGATGCGCTGATGCGGGTGCTGGAGCCGCGGGGCGCGATCGTGGTGATCGAGGCCGAGCACCTGTGCATGACCATGCGCGGAGTGCGGAAGCCGGGCGCCAAGACGGTCACGTCGGCGGTGCGCGGCGACTTCCGTGATCATGCGGAGACGCGGTCCGAGGCGATGAGCCTGATTCTCGGTCGCTACTGACCGACCGCCCCGAAGTCGGGGTGGACGAACGTCTGAACGGGCCTCAGCGTCGCGCTGAGGCCCTTCTGCTGCCACCGGACGAGCGCCGCGGCGGCCGGAGTGACGGAACGGGCCGGGGTGCGGCGTGTGCCGGGTGTGACGACGGCGGGCACGCCGGTGCGGCGGAGGCGGGCGCCCCGTGTCGCGAGGGCCGTGAACGGCGGTGAAGGCGCCGCGGCTACGGGTTTGGGATCAAGGCATAGGGTTGGGTGTCATGACCAGTGCCGTCGTTCCGGGCCTGCCCGCCCCTGGGCGGTGCCTCGTCATGGGCGTGGTCAACGTGACCCCGGATTCGTTCTCCGATGGTGGCGCCTGGTTCGACCCGGACAAGGCCATCCGGCACGGCCTTGACCTTGTCGCTGAGGGCGCCGACATCGTGGACGTGGGTGGTGAATCCACCCGGCCTGGCGCGCAGCGTGTGTCGCAGGACGAGGAACTGCGTCGCGTGGTGCCCGTCATAGAGGCGCTTGTTGCCGGCAACGTTCCGGTGAGCATCGACACCATGCGCGCCGAGGTCGCTGAGGCCGCGCTGGGTGCTGGAGCCCGGCTGGTGAACGACGTCAGCGGCGGCCTCGCCGATCCGGCCATGCCGCGTGTGGTCGCCGCGACGGGCGTCCCCTACGTGGTGATGCACTGGCGGGGCCACAGCCACGACATGCAGACGCGTGCCATCTACGCCGACGTTGTCCGTGAGGTGCGCGACGAACTGCTGCGCAGGGTCGACGCCGTACTCAGGGAGGGCGTCGATCCCTCCATGATCGTGCTGGATCCTGGGCTGGGGTTCGCGAAGAGCCCGGAGGCGGGGCACAACTGGTCGCTGCTGGCTCACCTGGACGCTTTCACGGGCACCGGGCATCCGGTCCTGGTGGGCGCGTCCCGCAAAGGGTTCCTGACCAGGTTGCTCGCCGATTCCGACGGGACACCGCGCCCGTTCGGCGAATGCGACGACGCCACCGTGGCCGTCACGTCCCTGGTGGCGGCGGCCGGTGCGTGGTGTGTGCGCGTCCACCGCGTCCGGCCGAACGCGGACGCGGTTCGTGTGGCGGCCGCCATGCGCGCGGCACGTCCCGCCCATGAAGACAGCTTCGGAAAAGCCGCGGCGGACGGTCGCGCAGAACACGGGAGTCCCCGCCTATGAGCCGTGCCGTGAACCGCGCCGATGTGGACGAGGTCCACGCCGAGTTCTACGCCGCGTTCGAGGCCGGGGACTTCGACCGCATGTCGGACGTATGGGCGGACGGCCCGTACGCGGACGGCGTCTCCTGCGTGCACCCCGGCTGGACGATGCTGCGCGGGCGTGAGGAAGTGCTCCGTTCCTGGGCGCTCATCATGGCCAACACGACCTACATCCAGTTCGTGCTCACCGACGTCGAGACCGACGTGTACGGCGACCACGCAGTGGTGACGTGCAAGGAGAACGTTCTCACCGCCGACGAGGACACCGAGGCCGGTTTCCTCGCCGGCGGAAGCATCGTGGCCACGAACGTGTTCGTCCGGTCGGAGGGGGAGTGGCGGCTTCTGCTGCACCATGGCTCGCCCGTCCTCAACGTCGTGGATGCAGAGGAAGAATGAGCTTGGACCACATCGAGCTGCGCGGCCTACGCGCGCGTGGCAGGCACGGATGCCTGCCCGCGGAACGCGAGCTGGGGCAGGAGTTCGTGGTGGACGCCGTCCTCGGCCTGGACACCCGCCCGGCGGCGGCCGGGGACGACCTCTCGCGTACCGTCGATTACGGAGCACTCGCCGGCCGCCTGGTCGCCGTCATCGAGGGGGAGCCCGTCAACCTCCTTGAAACGCTCGCCGACCGGCTGGCGACAATATGTCTGGAAGATGCGACGGTGAGCGAGGTCGAGATCACCGTCCACAAGCCGAGCGCCCCGGTGCCGCACCCCTTCACGGACATCGCCGTGAAGATCAGGAGGAGTCGCCCATGACAGCGTCCGACCGCATGCCCGACCGCACCGCCACCGGCGGCCACATGCTGGTCCAGCACCGCGTCGTTTTCTCGATCGGCAGCAACCTAGGCGACCGCATGGACAACATCCAGGAGGCGGTGGACGCGCTGTTCGACGCACCGGGCCTGCACTTTGTGGCGTTCTCCCCGGTCTACGAGACCACGCCGTACGCGCCGCCCGGAGAGACCCTCCCCGAACAGGGCGACTTTCTCAATGTCGTGCTGGTGGCCGATACCCGCCTGCCCCCGGAGAACCTCCTCGAACGCGTTTTGAACATCGAGACGTCGATGCGCAGGGAGCGCGAGGTGCGCTGGGGCCCCCGCACACTCGACATCGACATCGTCGTCTTCGGCGACGTCACGTCCGACGACCCCGATCTGACGCTCCCGCACCCCCGCGCGCACGAGAGGGCGTTCGTGCTCGTCCCCTGGGCCGACATCGAGCCGGACGTTCTGCTCCCCGGGCATGGCCGCGTCGGTGACCTCGCCCATGCCAAGCAGTCCGAGGGTGGTCCGTCGGCCGTTCGCCGCCGGGAGGACCTGGTCCTTCAGCAGCCTGCATGAAACCGTCCCGGCCGCTGTTCCTCATCGCCCTCGTGGTCGTCGTCGCGGTGGTCACCTGGGCGGTGCTGCGTTCCGCCTACCTGTCGCTGCCGCCGCTGCCGTGGACGGCGGTGCCGACGCTGTTGCTGCTCGCCCTGGGCGAGGCTTTCACGGGCCTGAACGTGCTGCGCCGCCTCCGCAGCAAGCCGGAGGAGCGGTACCGCCCCCGGCCCGGCCGGAAACCGCCGCCCAAGCCGCTGGAGCCCATGGCGGTGGCCCGGCTGGCCGCCCTGGGCAAGGCCAGCGCGCACTCCGCGGCGGTCATCGCGGGCGTGTTCGGCGGATTCGCCGTCAGCCTGACCTCGTCCCTCGACAAGGCGACCCCTCGCCACGACTTCTTTGTCAGC
Organism: Actinomadura sp. 6K520; assembly: GCF_004349245.1. GTDB lineage: Bacteria > Actinomycetota > Actinomycetes > Streptosporangiales > Streptosporangiaceae > Spirillospora. The sequence continues at coordinate 15,004 of NZ_SMLC01000156.1, forward strand.
GGTGGCACCTTCCTGGCGGCGGTCGTCCTGGTGGGGGCCGCGGTCTTCCTGGAGTACGCGTGCCGCGTCCCCAAGGGCCCGGACGACGAGCAACACGGCCCAGGCGCCTCCCGGGCGGGTTGACTACAGGCTCTGGGGCAGGGCTATTTGTCGATGTCGCCGACGACGAAGAACATGGAGCCCAGGATGGCGATCATGTCGGCGACCAGGGTGCCGGGCAGGAGTTCCTTCAGGACCTGGATGTTGTTGAACGACGCGGACCGCAGCTTCATTCGCCACGGGACCTTCTCCCCACGCGACACTAGGTAGTAGCCGTTGATGCCCAGCGGGTTCTCCGTCCAGGCGTACGTGTGGCCCTCCGGAACCTTCAGTACCTTCGGCAGCCGCTGGTTGATGGGGCCGGGGGGAAGTTCGGCCAGGCGGTCGAGGCAGGCGTCGGCGAGGTCGAGGGACGCGTGGACTTGGTCGAGCAGGCACTCGAACCGTGCTAGGCAGTCACCCTCGGACCGGGTGACCACCCGAACGTCGAGGTCGCCGTAGGCGAGATACGGCTCGTCCCTGCGCAGGTCGAAATCCAGTCCAGATGCGCGCGCGATGGGGCCTGACACCCCGTACTGCAGGATCTGCTCTTGCGTGAGTACTCCGACGCCTCGTGTCCGTGCACGGAAGATCTCGTTGCCCATGATGATGTCGTCGATGTCGCCCATACGGGCACGGACGTCGGAGACCGCGGTCCGCGCGCGCGCCGTCCAACCGGCGGGGAGTTCCTCCTTGAGCCCTCCGACGCGGTTGAACATGTAGTGCATCCGCCCGCCGGAGATCTCCTCCATGACGCGCTGCAATACCTCACGCTCACGGAACGCGTAGAAGACCGGCGTGATGGCGCCCATCTCAAGGGGATACGAGCCGAGGAACATCAGGTGGTTGAGAATCCGGTTGAGTTCCGCCAGCAGCGTCCTCGTCCATACGGCGCGGACCGGGACCTCCATGCCGAGCATGCGTTCCACGGCGAGGACGACACCGAGCTCACTGGAGAACGCCGACAGCCAGTCATGGCGGTTCGCCAGCACGATGATCTGCCGGAAGTCGCGGACCTCGAAGAGCTTCTCCGCTCCGCGGTGCATGTAGCCGACGATGGGTTCGGCCGCCGAGATGCGCTCGCCGTCCAAGGCGAGCTTGAGCCGGAGCACCCCGTGCGTGGACGGGTGCTGGGGGCCGATGTTCAGGGTCATGTCCTCGGTGGCGAGCTCCTTGGCGCCCGCACCGATCCCGACGATCCGTTCGGTGGTCATGGTCGCGCCTCCGCAGCTCCGATCACGGCTTCATGGTCGCATGGCGAGCGGTACTCGTTATCCGGTTGACTAGGGGGCGATGAACGCGAGCCATGGCGAACCGCCTTACGAGCCCGCCGCCAACCCTGGACAGCAGGGAGCGGCGCACCCGCCCCCGCCGTCGGGCCAGGGGCATGGCGGTCGGCCGCCAGGCCAACCCGGTCAAGTACCGGCACACTACCCGCCGCACCAGCCGTCGTCCGGACCGCCCGTCTATCAGGCGGAACAGGCGTTCGCGCCCGGCGGCGGCCTCCAGTGGTCGCACATATCCAAACGCCACGGCTGGCACAGGCTCCTCACCGCGGTCCTCTGGGCGATGCCGATCGGCGGGGTGGGCGCGTTCATCGTCTGGGGCAACGGTGGCCTCGTACCCGCCGTCATGTCGATCGCCGCCGTCGGTCTGGGGGTCGTCCTCACCTGGCTACTGGCCGAACTGGACCGCCGGACGTACGGGTACGTCGAGCGAGCGGACGACCTCATAGTCACTCATGGAGTCTTCGTCAGGCGCCTTATCGTCGTCCCGTACGGGCGGATGCAGTTCGTGGACGTCACGGCGGGGCTCCTGGAGAGGTGGATGGGCATCGCCACCGTCCGGCTGCACACCGCCGCGGCGGCGACGGACGCGACCATCCCGAGCCTGCCGACCACTGAGGCCGCCCTCCTGCGCGACCGACTCGCGCAGAAGGGTGAGGAACGGAGCATGGGGCTATGAGCGGCCCCTATGGCCCGCCCGGCCCACCCGGGCCTTACGGCCCGTACGGTCCGCAAGGCCGTCCGGGTCCTCCAGGTCCTCCAGGTCCCCCGCGGCCTCCCGTGCCACAGGGGCGTCCTGGGCCTCCCTACGGCCCGCGTCCGCCGTATGGACCACCGACTGGCC
>NZ_SMLC01000157.1 GCF_004349245.1 Actinomadura sp. 6K520
CTCGGAAAACAATCCCAGCAAAACAACCCCCCAAAAAAGGGAGGTTCATTGCCTCAAAGAAATCCCCACCACCCCCAACAAGCAGGAGCGGCACGGGGCGACCCGACCAGAAACAACTGGCCGAGCCGATAAAGGCACTGGCTTTTAACACGCTGTTGAGTTCTCAAGAAACGGACACCCACCGCGCCGAACCCCGCTCCCGCGGACCCCGGCTCCGGGGCGACTCGCTTTTCACTCTACCGATTCCGGCCGGACTGTCAATTTCCGGCTTTTTCGGCAGCGCCGTTCCGGTGCCGCTTGCGCGGCGCCTTCCGGGCGGTGCAGCCATTTCACCAGATCCGGCGCGATTAGCAAAATCGGCCGTTTCCGGCCCACGACCGATCGGCGGACACGGCGAAACCGCGCCTGCTTGGTCGGTAGTGGTTCCCCACGGGCCGGCCGCCTTCCGGCGTCCCGCTCCCCTGTGGGGCGGAGAGAACATTATGCCCCCGGCGAGGCAACGTCAAACTGACACACGCGTTTTTTTCGCGTCGGCTCCGGCGGATGCCGGAGTGCGCCGTCACCGACGGCTCCCACCTGCAGAAACGCTGACCGCGATCAGTTCGCCTTGGCGAGTTGCCCGCCGAGGAACACGATGCCTTCGGCGACGACCCAGAGGACGGCCGCGGCGGTGAGCATGCCGGTGACACGATGAAGATCTCTCCGCAGGCGGTAGAACGCGCATGCCGCCAGGATGATTCCCACCGCCGGGATTACGGCGACCAGGGAGACGAGCACGGCGTTGTGGACGTCGGCGGCGCACGTTGGATCCGGGACGCCGTCCACCCTGCAGAACCCCTGTTCAGCCCAGCCGCCCAGTGCCGTGAACGCCCAGAGCACAGCGAGGGCGAGGTCCGCCACCGCGGGGATCGCCGGTGAGATCCGCCACTCGCCTGTACCGCTCCGAGCGACTTGCACATTTCATTACCTACCTTGGCCCGGCGGCCCCGTAAAGGGCCCGCGGCCGTCGAAGAAGGCGCGCATGGCCGGGTGCCACGGGTTGGCGCGCATCCTCGGGTGGAGCAGGGCCACGGCCACGCAGTACTTGCTGATCTTCACGGCGCGGGCGACGTGGTCCCGAAGGATTCGGTCCACCGGGGCGTCGGCCCACTCGGACTTCGACTCGATCGGGGGCATTCCCGGGTCGGCGGTCACGACGGCGCCGTTCTTCGCGCAGGTCAGCGCCGCGTCCATCGTCACCCGGCTGGAGCCGGAACGCTGGACGAGGGTCGAGCGCAGATAAGCGGTCGTCGCGGCCGGGACGGCGGCGTCGGGCGCCTTGGTCCGGTTCGCCGTGAGTAGTACGTCCTCAAGGAAGTCGCACGCTGTGCCGTCCAACTCCCCGCGGCGGTCGATGTCGTAGGGCATGCGTCGTTTGTCGGTCCCGTCGCGCGCACCCGCGAGCTTCACCTCGAACGCGCGCTTCCCGCTGTCCAGGTAGCCGGGTCCGGATTTCGGAGCGGTGCCGGCGGCCCTGCCGGTGCTGGCGGAAGGTGAGGAGATCGGGCCTGCCGAGGTAGGTGGACGAGCAGCGGAACCGGCGTAGGCCACCGATGTCCGGCGGCGTGTACTCCCGGCCGAGCTGCGGAAGCAGGGCCTCGCTAGACGGCCGCCGGCACCAGGTACTTGCGGTCGACCCAGGTCTGCAGGTCGGCGCGGTCGAGGACCTGGGACAGGCTGATGGTCGGCAGCGCCGCCGTGCGGCGCTCCAAGGCCGAGGGCTCCGGCGCCGGTCATCGCGCCACGCGTCCCGCTGGCACGCCTCCGGCAGGGTGGACGTGGCGAAGGGTGACCGGAGTCCGGGCTCCCGGGAAGTGGCCTTCGGGACAGGCCGGCGGTTGCGGACGTCCACGATCGTCACGTCCCGCACGTAGTCGACCTCGGTCACGTTGCAGGCCGCACCGTTCCGCCGATGCGGTTCTCCAGGTCGGCGCGGAGCGCCGCCGGGTCGCGGTGAACGACGTCGAGCGTCACCACCCGTTGCTTGGTGCGCGCAGCGAGCCGGGGGTGGTCGGCGACGTCCATCACCGTGAGGAGGATCACGTCGAGCAGGACGGCGAGTCAGGGATGACGGCGGCGATGCCGGTGACCAGGCCCAGCGCCAGCGCGACGAAGTAGTAGCCGATCTCCTTCTGGGTGATGGCGTCCGATCGCAACCGGATGATCGACGGTACGGCGAACAAACCGGACCCGACGGCGATGTCGGCGCGCTCGGGGAGCAGCAGCGACACGACGGTGAAGACGCCCACGTTGACCGCGATGTGCGCGAGCCGCAGGTCACGGCGGTGACACACCGGCGGAAGTAGATCACGTACGCGAGCATGGTGATCGCGGCAAGGGTCAGCGGCGAGGCCGTACAGGACATGCGCGGCCAGGGCGCCTCCTCGGGATCGGGGGTCGGATCAAGGAGGACGGTCCCCACCCGGGATGGACGAAGGTGAGAGCCGGATGAAGAAATCCTCATGCAGGGCCGAGAACCGGCTCTGAGCTGCCCAAATAAGCGCTTTTCATCTGGCGTTAACCGGCCGTTCCTTGGCGATATGCGAGGTTGTTTCCATGTCCCTTCGCACGTCTTTCATCGGGATCGTCGCGGCCGCAGCGCTGATCACGGCTCTCGTGGCCGGGCTCGTCCAGGCGCGCGAGAGCGCCCAGCCGTCGCGCGGGGACACCATCGAGGTCAGCCCGTCGTCCCCCGACGGGGACGGGCGGACGAAGGAGGCACCGAGTCCGAGGGCCTCGTCGGCACCGGCGGCGGAACCGTCCGTCCCGGCGACGGCGGGGGGCGACGCGGTGCCGCCTCCGCCGGTACCCCCGGGCGACGACGATGACGACGATGACGATGACGACGACGATGACGACGGCTGAGATCCGCGTCACCACGCGGGCGTTTCGTGGGCTGGATGCGGCTGCTCGTCGGGCTGCCGCTGGCCGAGTCCGTCGCCGTTACCTGGTCGGTGCTGTCCGCGCGGCTGGACGACAGGTTTGACGGCGAGCTCACCCACGAGGTCGACAAGCTGCGCAGCTACTCGCGGAACGCGGTGGACGCGGCGACGGGACGTCCCCCGACGAACGTGTCGGAGCTGCTGCCGGACTACCTCGCCCACAACCTCCCTGGCGGCTACGTGACGTACTTCTCCGTGGTGGACGGGCGGGCCGAGCGGCGCAGCGCGCAGCGGCCGCCGGCCCGGCTCGACCGCGACGCCGCCTTCGTCAGCAGGGCCATCCGCGCGCGGACGCCCGTCTAAGGGACGGCCCCCAGCGCCGCCGGTGGGGTGCGGGACGCGTCGCTGGCGTCCACGTTCAACCGGATGCTGTACCGGCTGGAGTCGGCGTTCGCCGCGCAGCGCAGGTTCCTCGACGGCGCCGGCCCGAACTGCGGACGCCGATCACCGTCATCCGCGGCCATCTGGAGCTGATGGACGACGACCCGGCCGATCGCGAGGAGACCCGCGCGCTGCGCATGGCGGAACTCGACCGGATGAACCGGATGGGCAACAACGTGATCATGCTGGCGAAGGCGACCGCCGGGACTTCCTGACCGTCGGGGAGGTCGACCTCGCGGACCTCACGGTCGACGTGGTCGCCAGGTCGCGCGGGCTCGGGGCTCGCCGCTGGCGTCTCGGCGCGGTCGCCGAGGTGCGGGGGCTCGGGGACGCGCAGCGCCTGACGCAGGCGCTGATGCGGCTGGCGTCCAACGCGGTCCGGCACGCCGGGGACGGCGACACGATCAGGTCGGTTCGGCGGTGCGGGACGGGACGGTGCTGCTGTGGGTGCGCGATAGGCAGTCCGGGGTAGCGCCGGACGACGCCGAGCGGATCTTCGAACGGTTCGTCCGGGGCGACCGCCGGGACCCCCGCCCGGCGGGCAGCGCGGGCCGGTGACGGCGCCGGGCTCCGGTTGGCGATCATCGCGTCCATCGCGAGGGCGCACGACGGGACGGCGCATGTGGAGAGCCCGCCGGGGGGGGCGGCGCGCGGTTCGTCCTGGCCCTGCCACTGCGTCCGGCGTTCGGGCCCTGGAGGGACGACGCAGACGCGGACGCCGGCATGCTTGTCCTGCCGTCCCCGGCCGGTGAGGCGCGCACCGAGGCCGAGGCGCCCGGTGGCGTGGAGGCGGCGCGGTGAACGCGCGACGATCCTGATGATCACCCTGGCGGCCCGGGACAGCGTTGCCGACACGGTGGCGGGCCTGGAGGGCGGCGGCGCCGGCGACTACCTCGCCAAGCCGTTCGCCTTCGAGGAGCTCCTCGCGGATCCGGCTGCGCCGTGACGGAGGCCGGTCAGGTGATCTCCTTGGACTCGTGGAGGTTCATGTCCATCACGATCGCCGTCATGACCGTCATGGTCCGCAGCGGTTCCGGGACGGGGTCGTTGATCTCCACGGTGTACTTGTCGGCCGTCGTCAGCAGGTGCGTGGCGAGGCCCGCCCACTTCTTGCGGACGTGGGCGACCTTGGTGCCGTCGTTGTCGAGCACCTCGAAGTTGTTGCGCGGGACGTCCACGTTCACGGCGCCGATGAGGGTGCCGTCGCCGTCGTAGACGACGTAGCGGCGGCCGACCCGCTCGGTGACGAAGGAGCCGATCGCCTCCTCCTTGGGGCCGAGGATCTCGGTGTAGTCCCGTCCCCGCAGCTTCTCGACGGTCAGCAGGAGAGCACCGTCGGGTGTGGTCAGCTGGACGGCGCGGGCGTCGAGGTTCGACTTGCCGGGGACGATCCCCCGCATCGCCTCGGCGCGGCCCTCGTCGACCGCCGGCGCCGCGATGGCGAGCACGGTGTCGTCGCCGTCGAGAACCTTGTAACGCGATTTGCCGAACGGTCCCCTGCGCGGCTGTTCGACCTTCAGCACGGAGGAACTGAACGGGTCGCTCATGCATTCTCCCAGCCTCGTCACGGAGCGGTCTCGCCGAGCCATACGGTACGCGAAAGTCCCCCGCCGCAAGGGCTACCCGACAGGCCAGTCCTTGCCTTCGTACAGCATCAGGTCGATGCCGATCGCGGCGACGGCCACCAGAACGCGGAGCGGGTCGTGGAGTGGGCGGAGGATCTCGACCGAGTACCGGTCGGCGGTGGTCAGCAGCTCGGTGGCGACACCCTTGAGCTTCTTCTCGATCTGCGCGACGTGAGCGCCGTAGCCGTCCAGTACCGGGAACTTGTAGCCGAAGCGGCTTCCGTCCAGCCGGCCCACCGGACGTCCGGCGTGATCCAGGAGCGTGTACCGGTGCCCGGCCGCCTCCCCGACCTTCTGCAGCGCTCCGATCGCGGCACCGTCCGGGGTGCTCACCTGGGCCCTGGCGCTCGCCGTCGGCCCGCTCGCCGCCACGCTGAGCAGCGGCACGCCCTGGGCGTTCTCGACATGGACGGTGCGTCCCTTGCCACCGCCTCCGCCGGCGACCCTGGCGGCCTTGCGGAGCCGGGAGACGCCGCGCTCTCCCGCGGTGGCGAGCAGCGTCCCGCGGCCGTCGAACACCCGGTACCGGGAACCGGCGCCGGGGACGCCGCGCGGCTGGTCGACGCGCAGCACGGGTGAGCTGAAAAGATCACTCATCCCCCGCATGATGGCGTATCGGACGCGGAACGCGCACACGCAAAAGGGACGGCCCGCGGGGGCCGCCCCTTTCCTCGCGTGTGGCTACACGCCGCCGATCAGAAGTCCATGCCGCCGGCGTCGGGCATGCCGCCCGCCGGGGCCGGGTTCTTCTCGGGCTTCTCGGCGATGACGGCCTCGGTGGTGAGGAACAGCGCAGCGATCGACGAAGCGTTCTGCAGCGCGGACCTGGTCACCTTGGCCGGGTCGAGGATGCCGGAGTCGAACATGTTGACGTACTCGCCGGTCGCGGCGTTGAGGCCCTCGCCGGGCTTGAGCCCGCGGACCCGCTCCACCACGACGCCGCCCTCGAGGCCGGCGTTGATGGCGATCTGCTTGACCGGCTCCTCCAGCGCACGCTTGACGATGTTGGCACCGGTGGCCTCGTCGCCCGTGAGCTCCAGCTTGTCGAACGCCTTGGTGCCGGCCTGCAGCAGCGCCACGCCACCGCCGGGGACGATGCCCTCCTCGACCGCGGCCTTGGCGTTGCGGACGGCGTCCTCGATGCGGTGCTTGCGCTCCTTGAGCTCCACCTCGGTCGCGGCACCGGCCTTGATCACCGCGACACCGCCCGCGAGCTTGGCCAGGCGCTCCTGGAGCTTCTCGCGGTCGTAGTCGGAGTCGGTGTTGTCGATCTCGGTGCGGATCTGGTTGACCCGGCCCGCGATCTCGTTGGCGTCACCGGCGCCGTCCACGATCGTGGTCTCGTCCTTGGTGACGACGACCTTGCGGGCGCGGCCCAGCATGTCGGTCGTGGTGTTCTCCAGCTTGAGGCCCACGTCCTCGCTGATGACCTGGCCGCCGGTCAGCGTGGCGATGTCGCCCAGCATGGCCTTGCGGCGGTCACCGAAGCCCGGCGCCTTCACGGCCACGGACTTGAAGATGCCGCGGATCTTGTTGACGACCAGGGTGGCCAGCGCCTCGCCCTCGACGTCCTCCGCGATGATCAGCAGCGGCTTGCCGGACTGCATGACGCCCTCGAGGACGGGCAGCAGGTCCTTGTTCGCCGACGCCTTGCCCTGAACGATCAGGATGTACGGGTCCTCGAGGACCGCCTCCATGCGCTCGGGGTCGGTCACGAAGTAGTGCGAGATGTAGCCCTTGTCGAAGCGCATCCCCTCGGTCAGCTCGAGCTCCAGACCGAAGGTCTGGCTCTCCTCGACCGTGATGACGCCTTCCTTGCCGACCTTGTCCATCGCCTCGGCGATCATCTCGCCGATCTGCGGGTCGCCGGCGGAGATGGAGGCCGTGGAGGCGATCTGCTCCTTGGTCTCCACGTCCTTGGCGAGCTTGGACAGCTCCTCGCTGACCCGCTCGACCGCGGCCTCGATGCCCCGCTTCAGCGACATCGGGTTCGCCCCGGCCGCCACGTTCCGCAGGCCCTCGCGCACCAGCGCCTGGGCCAGCACGGTGGCGGTCGTGGTGCCGTCACCCGCGACGTCGTCGGTCTTCTTGGCTACTTCCTTGACGAGCTCCGCGCCGATCTTCTCCCACGGGTCCTCGAGCTCGATCTCCTTCGCGATCGACACACCGTCGTTGGTGATCGTGGGAGCGCCCCACTTCTTCTCCAGCACGACGTTGCGCCCCTTGGGACCAAGGGTCACCTTCACGGCGTCGGCGAGCTGGTTCATGCCACGCTCGAGCCCGCGCCTGGCATCCTCGTCGAACGCGATCATCTTTGCAGCCATAGGCTCCAGTCCTCCCGGAACAAGGTGGCTTAGACGGATCGAGCCGACGCCCGCGACGGACGGCCCCCGCACCGACGACTGCCATTCCGCCGCCGGACTGAGGCCTCATCGCCCCGACCCAAACTGTGAAGTTGTCACTCTCCACAGCAGAGTGCCAACCGTTTTTTAGCACTCTACCCTGCCGAGTGCAAGCGCCGCGCATCCACGCCGGGGGAAGGTTCATCTACCTGTACGGCACCGTTCTCACCTGCGCCGGAGGGAGTTTCGGGAGCTCTGCGGGCGTGTCTGGGGGCTCCGCTTCGGCAGGTCCTCCCCGGCACGAGTGCCCCTCCACACCTCGGTCGCTGCAGCTTCGAGCGGTCTGTCTCACGGCGCGGCACCTGATCCACCGCGATCCACTGCGGGACCAGAGCCGTCCGACGAAGATGGACGAGATTTTGCCGTCTCTGGCGCGACCCTCGCCACGGTGCGCCCTGGAGGAGTGATTGACATTTCCGGCATCTACGAAAAAGACGAGTGGGAGACCGATCTCTCCTATGCGCACCGAATCGCGCACTTCGAATATTCGAAAAGACTACGCACGTGGGCGGCTGAGCAAGGCATCAAGATGAACCAGAGAGGACGCATTCCCATGCAGGTGGTCGAGAAGTACACCGACGCTACCGGCGATGACATCGCAGAAATCATGGAGCGCATCAACCGCGAACATGGGGTGCCGTAGGCGGGGACGTCACTATGAGAGGCTTGCGGTTCCACCTGGATTAATTGTGTGGGTGCGGCGCCTTCCTGCTCGTCGGTGTTCAGTAGGCCCATGGCCGAGGGGAACGACCCAGGGGTGGACAGGCATCGGCCGCTCCAGACTCGTGTTCGTCTGGAGCGGCCGATGGGCTCTTCCTGGGCCTTGGTGCCGGCCCCGTGAAGCCGAACTACTTCCTGGTGCTCAGCAGGCTGCTACTTGGCACCCTGCTCGGCGGCGGCATCGGCGCCCGCGACCTGGTCCTGCTCAGAGCCCTCGACCTCGTTGATGACGGTGTTGTTCTTGCCGCCCTTGAGGTGGGTGTGGATGTCGTCGACCTTCACCGACTCGTTCCCGACCTTCGGCGAGGCGTAGGGCGAGCCCGTCACGCTGCTGAAGTTCAGGTTGCCCGGGCCGAACTCACCGGCGAGAGTGCCGCCGTTGTGCCCGATGTTCGACTTCTTCACCCACTGAGCGATCTTGACCTTGTCGTGGCCGTTCTTGTCGTGGCCGTTCTTGTGGTCCGACGCGACCCGCTCGACGCCCTGCTCCTGGGGAGCAGCCTCCTGCTGGGCGGCCTCTTCCTGCGGAGCGGCCTCCTGCTGGGCGGCCTCCTGCTGCGGAGCAGCCTCCTGCGGAGCAGCCTCCTGCTGGGCCGCCTCCTGCTGCGCGGCTTCCTCCTGCGGAGCAGCTTCCTGCGGAGCAGCCTCCTGCTGCGCGGCCTCCTGCGGAGCGGCCTCCTGCTGGGCCGCCTCCTGCTGCGCGGCCTCCTGCTGCGGAGCAGCCTCCTGCGCCTCCAGCGTGCTCTGCTGGACGCCCTCGGCCGACGCCCCCTCGGCCGACGCCTGCTCGGCGGACGCCTGCTCGGCGGACGCGGCGCCACCCTCGCCCTCGTCCTGCTCCGAGCCCTCGACCTCGTTGATGACGGTGTTGCCCTTGCCGCCCTTGAGGTGGGTGTTGATGTCGTCGACCTTCACCGACTCGTTGCCGACCTTCGGCGAGGCCTTGGGCGACCCCGTGACACTGCTGAAGTTCAGGTTGCCCGGTCCACTTTCGCCGACATAGGTAGGACCGTAGTGCCCGATGTCCGCCTTCTCCACGGCGTAGATGTTGATGTCGGCCATCGCGGAAGGAGCCGCGAGGACGGCGGCCCCCATCGTGATACCAGTAATCGTCACAGCACGCGCAATGCGCTTCATGCCGTTCCTTCCTGTGTGAACTCTGCGCGCCCTTCTGAGCGCCACACGCTTCACTCTTCCAGGAAAGAACCGAGAACAAACTAAAGCGCGTTGACAGGCCCCTCCAAAGTGGAGGCAGTAAATCACAGATCCGCGTAAGGGAATCGAGTTGCCACCACAGGCGACGGACAATTATTTCCGGACGTTGCATGATTCTGGCGTCTTTGCATTTATGCCTTGAATGCCCGATTGCTCCGGGAGTGGCCAGCGCGAAATGATGGCGCGAGAGGGCGTCCGCACATGAAAACGGCCCTGGCGCACACGTGTGCGCCAGGGCCGAGCCGGGCCTCGTCAGCCGCCGGCCACGGCCGGGATGATGGAGATCTGGGCGCCCTCAGGGGTGGGGGTGTCCAGGCCCTCGCTGAAGCGGACGTCCTCGTCGCCGACGTAGACGTTCACGAAGCGGCGGATCTTGCCGTTGTCGTCCAGGATGCGGGCGGAGATGCCGGAGTAGCTGGACTCCAGGTCGGCGACGACGGCGCGCAGGGTGGCGCCTTCGGCCTTCACCTCGGCCTCCCCGCCGGTGTAGGTCCGCAGGATGGTCGGGATACGGACGGACACGCTGCTCATGGTGCTCCTCTCAGGCCAGGCCGGCGGCGCGGAAGGCGTCCAGGGACGGGGCGATGTTCGCGGACGGGGCGACGACGGGGGCGACCGCGTCCAGGGTCTTCAGTCCGTCCCCCGAGTTGATGATCACGGTTTCGGCGGACGGGTCGAGGGCACCGGTGCCGATGAGCTTGCGGAGGGTCGCGACGGTGACGCCGCCCGCCGTCTCACCGAAGATCCCCTCGGTGCGGGACAGCAGCCGGATGCCCTCGACGACCTCCTCGTCGGTGACGTCCTCGACGGCGCCGTTCGTGCGGCGGACGGCGTCCAGCACGTACGGGCCGTCGGCGGGATTGCCGATCGCGAGGGATTTGGCGATCGTGGCGGGCTTCACCGGGCGGACGACGTCGTGCCCGGCCTTGAACGCGGCGGCGACGGGGTCGCAGCCGGCGGCCTGGGCGCCGAAGACGCGGTACGGCTTGTCCTCGACCAGACCCAGCTTGATCAACTCTTGGAAAGCCTTGTCGATCTTCGTGAGCTGGGAGCCGGACGCGACGGGTACGACTATCTGGTCGGGCAGCCGCCAGCCGAGTTGCTCGGCGATCTCGTAGCCGAGGGTCTTGGAGCCCTCCGCGTAGTAGGGCCGGACGTTGACGTTCACGAACGCCCAGTCGTCCTGCTCCCCGGCGATCTCGGACGCGAGCCGGTTGACGTCGTCGTAGTTGCCGTCGACGGTGACGAACGTGCCGCCGTACACGGCCGTCGTAATGATCTTTTGGGATTCCAGGTCGGACGGGACGAACACGGCGCTGCGGATCCCCGCGCGGGCCGCGGCGGCGGCGACGGCGTTCGCCAGGTTCCCGGTGGAGGGGCAGGCCAGCACCTTGAAGCCCAGTTCCCGGGCGGCGGCGAGCGCGACGGCGACGACGCGGTCCTTGAACGAGTGGGTCGGGTTGCCGCTGTCGTCCTTCACCCACAGGCTCTGCAGGCCGAGGCTCTCGGCGAGGTTGTCGGCGCGGACGAGGCGCGTCAGGCCGGGCTCGGTGTTGGGGGTGTCCGCCACCGTGGACGGGACGGGCAGCAGCCCCCGGTACCGCCAGATGTTGCGCGGGCCCGACTCGATGCCCGCGCGGGTGACCGCCCCGAAGTCGTATGCGATCTCCAGGGGGCCGAAACACTCTTCGCAGGCGTAGAAGGGCCCGAGATCACGGGTGGAGCCGCATTCGCGGCAGACGAGACCGGTAGCGGGTCCGAGGTCAGTGGCAGGCGTGAGTGCCATGAAGCGAGGCCTTTCTCCCCATCTTCCCTGCGCCACCTTGGTCGCAGGCCGGAGTTGGCACCATCTCCCGGCCGGCCCCGCAGGATCGCGAGCGCGCTTCAGCCGAGTGGTTGCCGGGGCTTCGCAGGGCCGGTCCCTCCACCCCTCTGGATGAGCTGTATTCAGTTGTCACGGGCGCCGTATGCGCTCGTATGCGTGACTTTACATGAACTGACCGGATGCCAGACAGCCGAGTCCACCGACTGAGACGTTACCCGGTCGCGTCCTTGGTCACGCCTGCCGCCGCGGGCCGGACGGGGCGCTGGGTGGGGTCGAGGAAGACGTGCCGGACGACCGGGAGCCGCTCCCTGAGCCTGCGGTCGATCTCACCGGCGACGTCCTCGGCCTGGTCGGCGCTGATGTCGTCGGCGAAGTTGACCTTGGCGGCGACGAGGAGCTGCTCGGGGCCGAAGTGCATCGTCAGCAGCTCCGCCACGCCGGTCACGCCGTGGGCGCCGAGGATCTCGGCGCGGATCACGCGCTGCGCGGCGGGGTCGGCGGCGCGTCCGATCAGCAGGACGGTGCTCTCCCTACCGATGGCGAACGCGAGCCCGGCCAGCAGCACGCCGATGAGCACGGAGCCGAGGCCGTCCCAGAAGTCGGATCCGGTGATCTCGCGGAGGATCAGGCCGGCGGCGGCGAACATCAGGCCGACCATCGCGACGCTGTCCTCGAACAGCGCCGCCTTGAACGTCACGTCCGGGGAACGGCGGACGTGTTCGAGGAGGCCGCGGCGGCTCCGGCGGGTCTCCATGCGCGCCTGGTACACGGCGCGCAGCCAGGACGTCCCCTCCAGGACGGCGGCGAGGGCGAGGACGCAGTAGGCCACCCAGACGCTCGTCCCGCTGCCGCCGTGGCCGAGCATGGTCAGGACACCGTAGGAGATCGAGAACCCGGCCCCGGCGATGAAGATCCCGAACGCGGCGAGCAGCGACCAGACGTAGCGCTCGTTCCCGTACCCGAACGGGTGGCGGCCGTCGGGCGGACGCTCGCTGCGCCGCAGGGAGGCGAGGAGAAAGCCCTGGTTGAGGGTGTCTCCGATCGAGTGGGCGCCTTCCGCGAGCATCGCGCTGGACCCGGCCAGGGCACCGGCGACGATCTTGGCCAGCGCGAGAATGAGGTTGGCGAAGCCGGCGACGAGCACCGTCTTCCTCGTCTCGGCATTACTCATTTCCGCCGGGTACCCCCGTCGCTTTGCACTATTCAGAGCAGTTTTCGACCGTGTGGTGAATCACGCGGGTCACTTTGAAGCTCCCCGGCCCCAACTGAGACCCTTCCGGTATGAGCCAAGTGCTGGTGGCATCGAACCGCGGTCCGGCGTCGTTCTCGTTGTCGGAGGACGGTGCGCTCACCATGCGGCGCGGGGGCGGCGGTCTGGTCTCGGGCCTCGCCGGCGTGACGGGAGCCCCGCGCGAGCCATCGGCCGGGGGCCCGGACGTGCTGTGGGTGTGCGCGAGCCTGAGCGAAGCCGACCGGGTGGCCGCCCGCCGTTCCCCGGACGGCCGCATCGACCTGGGCGGCCACGAGACCGGCGGTGCGGCGGTGCGGATGCTCGACATCCCCGAGGCGACGTTCCACCGCGCGTACAACGCCGTGGCCAATTCGACGTTGTGGTTCGTCCATCACCTTCTGTACGACACGCCGCGCAGCCCGCATTTCGACGCTCGCGCACGCCGCGACTGGCAGTCCTACGAGGCGTACAACGCGGCGTTCGCCGATGCCCTGGCGCGGGACGCCGCGCCCGGCGCGAAGGCCGCGATCCAGGACTACCACCTGTCGCTGGCGCCCCGGATGCTCCGCGAACGGCGTCCCGATCTGCGGATCGTCCATTTCTCGCACACGCCCTGGGCGCCGCCGGAGTATTACGCGCTGCTCCCTGACGACATCGGAACGCAGATTCTGCTGGGGATTCTCGGCGCCGACCATGCGGGGTTCCTCACCGAGCGGTGGGCCTCCGCGTTCCTCGACTGCTGCGAGCTGCTGCCCGGTGCACGCGTCGACCGTGCCGCCCGTACCGTCACGTGTGACGGGCACGTCACGCACGTGGGCGTGCATGGTCTCGGCATAGACGCGGAGGCGTTGCGCCGCCGCGCCGCCGAACCGGACGTCGTGGAGCGGGCGCGCGCGCTGCGTGAACAGGTGGGTGACCGTCAGCTCATCGTCCGGATCGACCGGACGGAACTGTCCAAGAACATCGTGCGCGGGCTCGCCGCCTACCGGGAGCTGCTCGTCAACCATCCCGAGTGGCGCGGACGCGTGGTGCACCTGGCGTTCGCGTACCCGTCCCGTTACGACCTGCCCGAGTACCGGGAGTACACGGCGGCCGTCCAGCGGACCGCGCGGCAGATCACCGAGGAGTTCGGCACGCCCGACTGGGATCCGCTGATCCTGCAGGTCAACGACGACTATCCGCGTTCGCTCGCCGCCTACGGCCTGGCCGACGTCCTCCTGGTGAACCCGATCCGGGACGGGATGAACCTCGTCGCGAAGGAGGGGCCCGTCCTGTCGGAGCGGGGCTGCGCGCTGGTGCTGTCGCGGGAGGCGGGCGCGGCGGCGGAGTTGTCCGAGGACGCCCTGATGGTCAACCCGTACGACGTGTCGCAGACCGCCGAGACCCTGCACAAGGCGCTGCTGATGCCGCCCGCGCAGCGCAGGGAACGCTGTGCCCGGCTCGCCGCCGCCGCGACGGCCCTGCCACCGCAGCGCTGGTTCGCCGACCAGCTGGCCGCCTTGGACTGACTTAAACCGACTCAGACCGACTCCGCCGATTCCGTCCGCTCCGCCGCGGCGACGGTGCTCTCGGGTGCCAGGAGGCACCGGACGGGGTTCGGTTCGTGGTGCTGCTTCCAGCGGTCGCGAAGTGCCGCCTTACGCTGCGCCAGACGGCGGTGGGCACTGGTCCTGGTGAACCGGGCGAGCTGGGACGCGGGCGGCCGGGGCAGCCCGCTCGGCTCGTAGCCGTACTCGGCGAGCCGCTCGCCGAACGCGGCCTCCGCCAGGCTGATCTGCCAGGGGTCGAGGCGCTCCGCCCACGATCCGATGCGGCTCGTCGTGACGGCGTCGTGCGTCCGGCCGTGCCACTTCTTCCGCGGGGAGACGGTCTGCTTCGCGAGCCCCTCCGGCCGCGTCATCGCGGGGTCGAAGTCCTCGCCGAGGAACGCGCAGAGCCGGGTCAGCTCGTCGACGGGGTCGGCGACGAGCCGCTCGTACTGCAGCTCGTAGTAGGAGTCGGGGCCGAGGCGCTCGGCGAGCCGGCGCCCGCGGTCGATCGCCTCCCGCCACGCGGAGATGGCGTGGAGGACGTCCTTGTCGTACCAGGGCATCTCCAGCAGCGAGGCGACGCAGTCCCGGCCGTCCCGGACGAGATGGACGAACTGCGCGTCCGGGAACATCCGCAGCAGCGTGCCGACGTGCCTGAAGTAGCTGGGGCGCTTGTCGCCCCAGCGCGGCTTGCCGTGCCGGCGGGCGTAGGCGCGGAACACGATGCCGATCGCCGACCCCAGCGTGGGCGGCCCGGCGACGACCTCCTCGACGACCTCGCCGGCGTCCAGGCCGAGCGCGTGGAACTTCGTGGACCTGTCGGTCGTGATCCACTCCGCCAGCGCGCGTCTGTTCTCCCTGTCTTCGAGGTCACCGAACTCGCACCGCCGCGCGTAGGCGGGGATGAGGAACTTCGTCTCCGCCGGGATCGCGATGCGGGCGTGCGAGTGCAGCATCAGCTGGAGCAGCGTCGTCCCCGAGCGGGGACACCCGAGGACGAAGATCGGACGGTCGTGGCGGGGGTCCGGGCCTGATGACATGCAGGAATGGTGTCCCAGCCGTCACGCACCGCACACGAGTAATCAACAGAACGTTACTCGGCGATTGTCGACGCTTGACGGTCGGGGTGCCGTCAGGTGTAGGAGTCGCCCAGGGTCTGCCGGAACTGCTTCCGCGCCTCGTGGATGCGGGACTTCACCGTGCCGAGCGGGAGGTTGAGCTGCTCGGCGATCTCCGCGTACTCGAGCTGGGAGACGTCCCGCAGGACGAGGGCCTGGATGAGGTCGGGCTTGCGGGCCTCCAGGTCCTCCATGGCGTCCAGGATGTCGACCCGGGACCCGGCGATGACGCTGGTCCGGCGCGGATCCGGGCGCTGCTGCGGAAGCTCCCCGGCCTGCTCGACCGAGCGCCGCTTCAGCGACCGGTAGGTGGAGCGGGCGGAGTTGGCGACGACGACGTGCAGCCAGGTGCTGAACCTCGACCGGCCCTCGAAGCGGTGGATGTTCCTCGCCACCTGCAGCAGGGCGTCCTGGCACGCCTCCTCGGCGTCCTGCCGGCACGGCAGGAAGCGAGAGCTGTGCCGGAGGACGTCCGGCTCGATCTTGCGGAGAAGCTCGTTGAGGGCGCCCTGATCGCCCTGAGCGGCCTTGACCGCCAGCTCCTCGGTCCTCTCGTCGAATGCCATGCCGCCTCAATGCTCGTTCGCACACTCAGCCCGTTGTTGGGATGATACGGGTGTGTCTTTCCCACCATCAGTTGGCCGTTACCGGATCGATCGCGTCCTGGGTTCGGGGGCGTTCGCCTCTGTGTGGCTGGGGCAAGACGAGGCCCTCGACTCCCAGGTGGCGATAAAGGTCCTGTCCGGCAGCCTGATCGACGATCTGGACGTGCGCAACCGTTTCCTGGAGGAGGCCCGGATCCTGCGCCGCGCCGACTCCGCGCGGCTGGTCCGCGTGCACGACATCGGGGAGCTCCCGGACGGGCGTCCCTACTTCGTGATGTCGTACGCGGACCGCGGAACGCTCGCGGACCGCATGCGCGAACGGCCACTTCCGGTCAATGAGGCGGTCACGCTCGCCGAGGAGATCGCGCACGGGGTCGAGGTGATCAACACGCTGGGCGTGATCCACCGCGACCTCAAGCCGACGAACGTGCTGTTCCAGTCGGCCCCGGACGGCGGCGAGCGGGTGCTGATCGCCGATCTCGGGCTGGCGAAGGCCCTCGCGCACGCGTCCGGCGCGTTCACGCTGCCGGTCGGCACGCCCGGGTACATGTCGCCCGAGCAGGCGCGGTTCGGCGGGGGGCTGGACGTCCGCGCCGACGTGTACGGGCTCGGTGCGCTGACCTACCACATGCTCACCGGGCGGGCGCCCGGACCGGCGCCGGTGAAGTCGCCGCCGAGCGAGCTGCGCGAGGGGCTCTCCCCCGCGTTCGACCAGGTGATCCTGCGGGCCCTGGAGGTCGAGCGGGAGAAGCGGTGGCCGACCGCCGAGGCGTTCGCCGAGGCGCTGTCCACGCTCCGGCCCACGTCGCTGCCGGGCACGCCCGCGCCGTCGTCCGCGCCGTCGTCCGCGCCGCCCGTCCCGCAGATCAACGCGGACGCGACCGTCCAGGACTTCTACCAAGACGGCACCCAGGCCCGTCCCCCGGCGGCGGGCCAGGCCCCCGGCCCGGCGGTGACACCCGTCCAGGGGCAGGCGCCCGTCCAAGGGCAGGCGCCGGGCGGCGGCCCGCGGGAGATGCGGACGCGGCTCGACCAGCCCGCGGAGGACGACATCGGCACGTCCGAGATGCCCGTCCCGCCGCGGCCGCAGGGACCGGTGGGCGACGGCGGGCGGACGATCGTGGACGACGCGAGCGGCCGGGGCGCCCCCTTCGGGCAGGTGGAGAAGCCGACCTCCCCCGACAACGACAAGGACCGGACGGTCGCGCTGCAGCCGCCGGGCGGCGAGGGCGGCGACAACAGGACCGCCGTCTTCCCGGCCGGTCCACCGCAGAACGGCGGCGGCCCCCCGGGCGGCCCGGCGCAGCAGCCGATGGGCGGGCAGCCGATGGGCGGGCAGGCAGTGGGGCAGGGCCCCGGCGGCCCGCCGCCCTACGGCGGGCCGGGGCAGGGCCAGGCCGGACCGGGCCGGCCGGGGCAACCGCCTCCGACCGGTTTCCAGGCTCCCCCGGGACCGGTCCAAGGGCAGGGCCAAGGGCCGGGCGGCAAGCAGGGCGGCCTGCTGAGCAGGCTGCGCGGTGGCGGCCCGGGGC
>NZ_SMLC01000158.1 GCF_004349245.1 Actinomadura sp. 6K520
ACGCCCGCCCGATCCCCCCGCCTGATACAGCGCCATTCCCGCGTCACTTCCCCCGCTTCGGGTTCCGCCGGCCGGCGCGTCTCCGCGTCATGCCGGGGCCCGGAATCCGCTACGGTCGGGGGCGCCGCGCAGGCGAGGGGAAGGAACACCGAGTACACATGGCCGAGAAGGTCATTAGGGTGGACGACATCGACGGCTCCGAAGGGGCCGATGTCGCAAAGCGGGACTTCGAAGTCCTGGGCCGCACGTTCACGATCGACTTGAGCGATGACAACTTCAAGCGGCTGAACGAGATGCTGGACGCGTTGGCGCCCTTCATCGAGAACGCGGCCGAGGTGAAGCCCGCCGGGAAGGGACGCAAGTCCCGCACCGCGAAGATCAAGGGCTACACGAACGGAGATGTCCGGGCGTGGGCATTGCGAAGTAACATCGAAGTCTCTGAACGTGGCAAGATATCGGATGAGGTCTATGCTGCATTCATCGAGGCACATCCGGACGCCAAGCCGGACGCATAGCTAGAGGGAGTCCCCGCATGGCACAGAAGGTGGAAGTCCTTCTCGTGGACGACATCGACGGCGGAGAGGCTGACGAGACCGTCAGCTTTTCCATCGATGGCACCAGTTACGAGATCGACCTGAGCAAGAAGAACGCCGCCAAGCTGCGCGACGGCCTGGAGCCGTTCGTGGCCGGCGCCCGTAAGGCGCGCAAGCCCACCGGCCGCGGTGGCCGCGCCGCGCGGACCGCGGGCAGCCGTGAGCGCTCCGCGGAGATTCGCGAGTGGGCGAAGAGCCGCGGCATCAAGGTCAATGAGCGGGGCCGTATCCCCGCCAATGTGATCGAGCAGTACGAGGCCGCGCACTAGCGGT
Source organism: Actinomadura sp. 6K520 (assembly GCF_004349245.1). GTDB lineage: Bacteria > Actinomycetota > Actinomycetes > Streptosporangiales > Streptosporangiaceae > Spirillospora. Next base: position 867 of record NZ_SMLC01000158.1, read on the forward strand.
CCTCCGCGTGGCCGGCGGCGTTCGGCACGGTGCAAGGGGCCGGGGTGCGGAATTCTCCGCACCCCGGCCCCTTGCGGTGCGCAGACGGGCAAATCGACTTTTCGGTACCGCATTCGCCGGGCGCCCGATCCCACCGGGGCGGCCGGCACGGAACACGCCAGACACGGGGGGAATGCCGGAAATAGTGGGAGACAACACAATAGGCTGACGCCTGGGGAACGGCCGAGGGGGCAGACCGTTGAGACGCGCGACGCGATGGGACCGGGTCCACTACTGGTTCGACAGGACCATGTCGAAGGGGACGCCCGCGCTCATCGGCTGGCTCGCCCTGGCATCGGCTGGGCTGGTGCTCGTGGTGGCCACCGCGGCGGTCCTCATCGCACCGCGCGACAGCGCCGACAACGGGCATTGGACGGGCCTGGTCTGGCGCAGCCTGCTGCGCACCCTCGACCCCGGCACCATGGGCGACGACACCGGCACCGGCCCGTTCCTGGCGCTGATGCTGGTCGCCACGGTCGGCGGGATCTTCATCGTCAGCTCGCTGATCGGCGTGATCACCACCGGCCTCGAAGGCAAGATCGCCGAGCTGCGCAAGGGCCGGTCGCGGATCGTCGAGCACGGCCACACCGTGCTGCTCGGCTGGTCCGAGCAGGTCTTCACCGTGGTCGCCGAGCTGGTCGAGGCCAACCAGAGCAAGCGCAGGTCGTGCGTGGCGATCCTCGCCAACCGCGACAAGGTGGAGATGGAGGACGCGATCCGCGACCGGGTCGGCGACCTCGGCCGCACCCGCATCGTGTGCCGGACCGGCGACCCCCTGAAGATCGCCGATGTGGAGCTGGTCAGCCCCGGCTCCGCCCGCTCCATCGTGATCGTCACACCGGAGACCGACGACGCCGACACCCGGGTCATCAAGGTGCTGCTGTCGCTCGGCTCCCGGGCCTGGGGGCGCCGCCGGCCGCACGTGGTCGCCGCCGTGCACGACTCGGCGAACCTGCCCGCCGCCCGGCTCGCGGGCGGGGAGAGCGCGCACGTGATCGACGCCGACGACATGGCGATCCGGCTGATCGTCCAGTCGCACCGGCAGTCGGGCCTGTCGCAGGTCTGCACCGACCTGCTCGACTTCGCCGGCCACGAGTTCTACATGCGGCGCGAGCCCGCCCTGGACGGGGTGGTGTTCGGCGAGGCCCTGGCCGCCTACGATCTCGGCATCCCGTCGGGGCTGCGGCGCGCCGACGGGACCGTCCTGCTCAACCCGCCGGTGGACACCGTGATCCGCGGCGACGACGAGGTCATCGTGCTGGCCGAGGACGACCTGCTGATCCGGCTCGCGTCCGCGTCCGCGCCCGCCCCGCCGGTGCGGGAATCGGTGATCACCACGGCGATCCCGCGGCCGCCGGTGCCCGAGCGCACGCTGCTGCTCGGCTGGAACCACCGCGCCCCGAAGATCATCGAGCTGCTGGACGAGTTCCTCGCCCCGGAGTCGGCCCTGACGGTGGCGGCACCGCGGGAGGATCCGACCGCCCGGCTGCGCCCGCGCGACAATCTCGTGGTCGACTTCGTCCGGGCCGAGCCGACCGAGCGGCCGTCCCTGGAGTCCCTGGACGTCGGCTCCTACCAGCACATCATCGTGCTGTCGGAGGAGGGCGTCGACCACGAGCACGCCGACGCCCGCACGCTGGTCACGCTGCTGCACCTGCGCGACATGGAGGACGCCCTGGGCGACCCGTTCTCCATCGTCAGCGAGATCAACGACGACGCCAACCGGGAGATCGCGCAGGTCACCAAGGCCGACGACTTCGTGGTCAGCGAGAAGCTGATCAGCCTGATGCTGACCCAGCTCAGCGAGAACCGCTACCTGTACGACGTGTTCGTCGACCTGCTCGACCCGGCCGGTTCGGAGATCTACCTCAAGCCCGCCTGCGACTACCTCGCGCCGGGCGAGGAGGCGAACTTCGCGACGCTCATCGAGTCGGCGCGGCGGCGCGGGGAGGTCGCGCTCGGCTACCGGCGGACCGCGCGCTTCCACGAGCCGCCCGGCTACGGGGTGGTCCTCAACCCGGACAGGCGGGCGCCGCTCACGCTGACGGCCGACGACCGCGTCATCGTCCTGGCCGAGGACTGACGCCCCGTCCGCCGCTCAGCCCTGGAGCCGCGCCCAGACCTCGAGGTCGCGGTCGGCCGTCCAGATCCGCGGGCGTTCGACGCCGTCCAGCTCGTCCCACAGGCGGGCGACGTCGAACGGCAGGCAGTGCTCGAAGATCGGCCAGCGTCCGTAGGCGGGCGCCAGCGCGGCGTGCACGGCGGCGAAGGCGTCCTTGAGGGTGCCGCCGCCGTCCCGGACGCGGCCGGTCTCCCGGATCATCGTCTCCAGGAAGTCGCGGGTCTGCCCGATGGCGGCGTCCACGGCCGCGCGGCCGTGCGCGACGGCGCCCCGGCCTCCGACGAGGGTCTCGGCGCCGAACGAGTGCACGTGGTCGAGCGTCCGGGACGCCCAGTCGCGGTGGAACGCGTCACCGGTGTAGAGGGCGGCCTGCGTCTCCACGAGGTCGCCGGCGAACAGGATCCGCTGCCGTGGCAGCCACGCGACGATGTCGCCCTCGGTGTGGCCGCGCCCGCAGTACGCCAGGTCCAGGTCGCCGCGATCGCCGCCGAGGTCGATGGTGAGCGTGCTGGAGAACGTCACCGAGGGCCAGGTGAGACCGGGGATGCCCGCCGGGTCCTTGAAGAGCCGGGGCATCCGGGCGAACTCCGACTCCCAGTCCTGCTTGCCGCGCTCGGCGATCAGTGATCGGGTCAGGTCGTGCGCGATGACCACCGGGGCGCCGAACGCGCTCGCGCCCAGCGTCCGGACCGCGTGGTAGTGCGACAGGACCAGGTACCGGATCGGCTTGTCGGTGTGCGCGCGCAGGACGGCCAGCCAGTCCCGGGCGGCCGCGGGCGTGGCGAGCGCCTCGAAGCACACGAGGAAGTCCTCGCCCTCGACGGCGCCGACGTTCGGGTCCCCCTCCGCGGTGAGGGCGTAGACCCCGTCCGCCAGGACTTCCAGCGTCTGCGTCTTGTCGCCCAGATCTGCGGACGACGCGAACGGTCTGGGCATCGGCGCCCCCTCGCACTCGTGGCCGCGGGCCGCCGCCCGGGCAGCGCGCACCCGAGCGGCTCTCGTCCAGGGTTCATTCCACCCGGAGCGCCCGATAACCGTCCATGATCCGGGGAAGAACACGCCGACGGGGTAAGGGGATCTTGGACATGAGGGGCAGTGGAGGGAGGGCCGGGTGACCGCCGCGCTCGGGCTGCTGGCCATCCTGCTGCTGACCGTCGCCACCGGGTACTTCGTGGCGCAGGAGTTCGCCTACGTCACCGCGGACCGGCCGGCCCTCGACCAGCGGGCGGCGGAGGGCGACCGGGCGGCGGCGCGGGCGCTGCGGGTGATGGGACGGCTGTCGTTCATGCTGTCGGGCGCCCAGCTCGGCATCACCGTCACCGCGCTGGTGGTGGGCTTCATCGCCAAGCCGGCGCTGGCCGACCTGATCGCCCCGGCGCTGGGCGCGGCCGGGGTGCCGGACGCGGCGACCGGGAGCGTGGCGGTGGCGCTCGGGTTCGCCCTGGCCACGGTGGTCCAGATGGTGCTGGGCGAGCTGTTCCCGAAGAACCTGGCCCTGGCGAGGGCGGAGGGCCTGGCCCGCGCGCTGGCCGCGTCCACCCTCGTCTACCTTGCGGTGGCGGGGCCGCTGATCAGGCTGTTCGACGCGTCCGCGAACCGGCTCGTCCGCGCGGTGGGCATCGAGCCGGTGGAGGAACTGCACCACGGCGCGACGCTGCAGGAGCTCGGGCGCATGATCGGCGAGTCCGGCGAGCGGTTCCAGGAGGGCCACGCCGACCTGCTGGGGCGGGCGCTCACGTTCGCCGAGCGGGACGCCGCGGAGGTCATGATCCCGCGTGTCGACGTGGTGACCGTGCCCGCGGCGGCCTCCGCCGACGAGCTGACCGACGTGATCGCCGCGAGCGGGCACACGCGCTATCCCGTCGTCGGCGCGGGTGTCGACGACCTCGTCGGGGTCGTCGGGCTGGAGGAGCTGATCCTGCTCGGACCGGACGACATCGCGCGCACCGAGGTCCGCGACATCGCGCAGGCGCCGCTGCTGCTGCCGTCCTCCCTGCCGCTGCCGGACGTGGTGCGGCGGCTGGAGGACGCCGGCGCGCCGATGGCCTGCGTCGTGGACGAGTACGGTGGCTTCGCCGGGATCGTCACGTGGGAGGACGTCACCGAGGAGCTGGTCGGGGAGATCGCCGACGAGAACGAGCCCGACGACGACCTCGCGATCCGCACCGGCGACTGGTGGACGACCGACGCCGGGCTGCGGATGGACGAGGTCGCCCACGAGACCGGGATCGAACTGCCCGACGGCGACTACGAGACCGTCGCGGGCCTGCTGCTGAAACGGCTCGGCCGGGTCGCCGAGCCCGGCGACGTGGTCACCGTCGACCTTTCTCCGACACGGCTGGACGAGCCGCCCCGCACCGCCGTGGTGGAGGTCCTGACGATCCATCGGCACGTGCCAGAGCTGATCCGCATCCGCACCGTGGAGGCGGACCGGTGAGCCCCGCCCTCGGCGCCCTCGTCACCCTGGCGCTCCTGATCGGCAACGGGTTCTTCGTCGCGACCGAGTTCGCGCTGGTGGCGGCCAGGCGCCCCCGCCTGGAGCGGGCCGCGGCACGCGGCGGGCGGGCCGCGGGCGCCGCGATCGCCGGGATCGACGAGCTGTCGCTGACCCTCGCCGGGGCGCAGCTCGGCATCACGATGTGCTCCCTCGGCCTCGGCCTGGTCTCCGAGCCGGTGTTCGCCGCGACGCTCACGCCGCCGATCCACGCCCTCGGACTGCCGGACGGCGCGGCGCACGCGGTCGCGTTCGTCCTCGCGCTCGCACTCGTGACGTTCCTGCACATGGTCGTCGGCGAGATGGCGCCCAAGTCGTGGGCGATCACGTACCCGGAGCGCTCGGCGACGGTGCTGGCGCTGCCGTTCCGCGCGTTCGTCACCGCCGCCCGCCCGGTGCTGGCCGTCCTGAACGGCTGGACGAACCTGATGCTGCGCGGGATCGGGGTCCAGCCGGCCGCCTCGCGGGAGGTGGCGCGCACGCCGGAGCAGCTGCGCAGCATCGCGGAGGAGTCCCGGCGGCTCGGGCTCATCGAGGACACCGAGCTGACGCTGCTCACCACCGCGCTGGACGCGCCGCGCGCCCCGCTGGCCGGGCTGGTCGTCCCCGTCGCGGAGATCGTGTCCGTCTCCGCGGCGGCGACGCCGCAGGAGATCATCGAGACCGCCGCCCGCACCGGGCGGCTCCGGATGATGCTGCGGGGCTCCGGGCGGCGGGCCGCCCGGATGGTGCACGTCCGGGACGCCTACCTGGCCCGTGCGCGCGGGCTGGACACGACGGCGCGGGCGCTGTCGCATCCGGTGCCGGCGATCCCGGTGGGGACTCCGGTCGGCGAGGCCGTCGCCACGCTGAAGGCGCAGCACAGCCATCTCGCCCTGGCGGTGGCCTCGGACGGCGGCATCGCCGGCATGATCACCTTGGACGACCTCCTCACCACCCTGGTGAACGTCCGCTGAATCCCGCTCCTGCGTCAACATCGGTTGACATGAAGCGGCTGTCAACTTACATTGACACCATGACCGATGGAGAAACGCTCGCCCGGGAGGCGGGCAGCCGGGACCCCGCCGTGGGACTGCGGGCGGTACGCGCGCTGCGCGAGCTGGCCGAACGACTGGAGGCCCTCCAGGTCGCCAGTGCCCGCGACCAGGGCTGGTCCTGGCAGGAGATCGCGGTCTGCCTCGGCGTGAGCCGGCAGGCCGTCCACAAGAAGCACGGCGGGAGCCGCCGGCTCAGGAAGGAGCGGTAAGCGCCATGTTCGAACGTTTCACCAAGGAGGCCCGGGCGGCCGTCACCGGCGCCCAGACGGCGGCACGCGACCTGGGACACCACCGCATCGGCAGCGGGCACCTCCTGCTCTCGGTGCTGCGCGGCGACGAGGCCATGGCCCGCACACTCCGCGAGCACGGCCTGGACGCCGACGACCTGCGCGCGAGGCTCGCCCGCGCCGGCAGCGGCGGCGAGGCCCTCGACGCCGAGGCGCTGCAGAGCTTCGGCATCGACCTCGACGCCGTCCGGGCGGCCACCGAGGACGCCTTCGGCGAGGGCGCCCTCGACGTGCCCGCCGGGCAGCGGCCGCGCGGCCACATCCCCTTCACCCCCGAGGCGAAGAAGGCCCTGGAGCTGAGCCTGCGGCACGCGATCCGGCTCAAGCAGAAGGAGATCCGCGGCGGCCACATCCTGCTCGGCGTCCTGCACGACGACGGTTCCGCGGCGGCGCGGCTCGCGGCGCAGGCGGGCGTGGACGTGCGGGAACTGCGCACCCGCCTCGACCGGCTGCTGACCTCCGAGGCCGCCTGATCAGCCGCCGAAGGCCCGGGTGAGTACCGCGGCGCAGACCGCCCTGCGGCGCGGGTCGTCCGGGTAGCGGCGGCGGCATTCGGCGGCGATCCAGGGCGGCACGGCGGGGCGCGCGGGCCGCGCACTCCGCGGCCGGGGCACCTGCGTGGGACGGGGCGTGCGCGGCCGGTGCGTCCGCGAAGGGACGGCCCGCCCCCGGCGGGACGGCTTCTCCCGCGTCACCGGGCGGCCGGCGGACGCCACCTCCCCGGGTCCGGGCACCGCCCGGCCGGACGGGGACGCCGCGGCGGACCGCGGCGGCGCCGACGGCGGCGGCACGGAACGCGGGGCGGGCGACGCCGTGTCCGCGCCGGGCGGCACCGTGCGGGCCGGCGCGGCGATCGCCCCGTAACCGGCGGCGAGCGCCAGCCCCGCACCCAGGGCGACCGCCGCGAGAACCCGCGGCGGGAACCGGCGCGGCCGACCCGGCGGCCGGGGCTCGGCGCGGGTGAATCCGGCGGGCGGGAGATCGGAGGAGAGGCGCACCCTCCGATCGTCACGCTAAGCGCCCGACTCGATACGCAGAATCAGGAAGACCGTTGTCACCTCGATACAACGGCGCCTATTCGGCCTTCGTGACCGTGAAGCGGCGAAGGCGCAGCGCCGGGTTCTTCTCACGGACGGCGGCGACGCGCTCCGGCGAGACCTCCCCCGCCACGACCCCAGGGCTCTCCCCCAGCCCGGCCGTGACCACGCCCATCGGGTCCACGAGCATGCTGTTCCCGGCCCCGGTCGGGGCGCACTGCCCGGCCGCGGCCACGTAGATCGTGTTCTCGATGGCGCGGGCGCGGGCCAGCGTCCGCCAGTGGTCCTCCTTCAGCGGCCCCGGCACCCAGGCGGCGGGGAGGGCGAGCACGTCCGCGCCCGCGTCCACGATCCGCCGCGTCACCTCGGGAAAGCGGACGTCGTAGCAGGTCTGCATGCCGAACGTGACGCCCTCGACCGTGAACGTCTCCGGGTCCGCGAGCTCACCCGGCCGGACCAGCGCCGACTCCCGGTACCCGAACGCGTCGTACAGGTGGATCTTGCGGTACTCGGCGACGAAGTCCCCGCCCGGACCGGCGGCGACGAGGGTATTGGAGATGCGCCCAGGCTCGTCCAGCCGCTCGTTCACCCCGGCGACGACGTGCACGCCGTGCCGGCGGGCCACGTCCTTCAGCCCGCCGGCGAACGGGCCGTCGAGCGGCTCGGCGGAGTCGGCGAACCGCTCGTCCAGCTGCGGTGCGGTGAACATGGCGAACTCGGGGAACACGACGACCTTCGCCCCCCGCCCGGCCGCCTCACCCGCCAACCTGCCGATCGCCGCCAGGTTCTCGTCCTTGTTGACCCCGGGCGCGAACTGCGCCACCGCCACCTGCACCATGCCCCTGCTCCCTACCTACATCCTGTCCACGGCGGTCACGCGGATCACGGCCTCGCCCGCCTGGTCCGACCCCGCCAGGTCGACCTCGGCGCTGATCCCCCAGTCGTGGTGCCCCTCCGGGTCGTCGAACACCTGCCGGACGCGCCACAGCGCGTCCTGCGGGACCTCCTCGATCTGCAGGAGCTTCGGGCCCCGGGCGTCGGGCCCGGTGAACAGCTCGTCGTGCTCGGCGAAGTACCCGTCCATGGCGTCGGCCCACGCGTCGGCGCCGAAGTCCGGGTCCAGCTCGCCCAGCTCGCGGTACTTCTCCAGCGCGGCGAGCTCCACCCGGCGGAACATCGCGTTGCGGACCAGCACCCGGAACGCCCGCGCGTTCGCCGTCACCTTCGTGACCCGCTCCTCGATCGGCTCGTCCACGTCCTCGTCGGCGGGGTTGGCGAGCTGCTCCCACTCGTCCAGCAGGCTGGAGTCGACCTGCCGGACCAGCTCCCCCAGCCACTCGATGAGGTCGATCAGGTCGTCGGTCTTGATCGATTCCGGGACGGTCTGCTGCAGCGCCTTGTAGGCCCCCGACAGGTAGCGCAGGACGAGGCCCTCCGCCCTGGCCAGCTCGTAGAACCCGATGTACTCGGTGAACGTCATCGCCCGCTCGTACATGTCCCGAACGACCGACTTCGGGCGCAGCGGATGGTCGCCCACCCACGGATGCCCGGCCCGGTAGATCCCGTACGCGGCGTCGAGCTCGTCCTCCAGCGGCTTCGGATGGTCGACGTCCTGGAGCAGCTCCATCCGCTCCTCGTACTCGATGCCCTCGGCCTTCATCTCGGCGACGGCCTCGCCCCGCGCCTTGTTGACCTGGGCCGCGAGGATCTGCCGGGGGTCGTCCAGCGTCGCCTCGATCACCGACAGCACGTCCAGCGCGTACGACGGCGACGCCGGGTCCAGGATCTCGAACGTGGCCAGCGCGAACGTCGACAGCGCCTGGTTGAGCGCGAAGTCCTCCTGCAGGTCCACGGTGACCCGCGCGTAGCGGCCCATCTCGTCCGGTTCGGGCAGCACCTCGACCACACCGCCCGCCAGCAGCGACCGGTAGATCGCGATCGCCCGAGAGATGTGCCTGCGCCGCGCCGCCGGCTCCTCGTGGTTGTCGGTCAGCAGCCGCTTCATCGCCTGGAACGCGTTGCCCGGACGCGCGATGACCGACAGCAGCATCGCGTGGCTCACCTGGAACCGCGACCGGAGCATCTCCGGCTCGGCGTCCTGCAGCTTCTTGAAGACGTCCTCGTCCCACCCGACGAACCCCTCGGGCGGCTTCTTGCGCTGCACCTTCCGCCGCTTCTTCGGATCGTCCCCCGCCCGGGCAAGTGCTTTCTGGTTCTCCACGACGTGCTCGGGCGCCTGCGCGACGACGAACCCGACCGTGTCGAACCCGGCGCGCCCGGCCCGCCCGGCGATCTGGTGGAACTCCCGCGCCCGCAGCCGCCGCACCCGGTGCCCGTCGTACTTGCTCAGCGCGGTGAACACCACCGTGCGGATGGGCACGTTGACGCCGACGCCCAGGGTGTCTGTCCCGCAGATGACCTTCAGCAGCCCGGCCTGCGCGAGCCGCTCCACCAGCCGCCGGTACTTCGGCAGCATCCCCGCGTGGTGCACCCCGATCCCGTGCCGGACGAACCGCGACAGGTTCCGCCCGAACTTCGTGGTGAACCGGAAGTTGCCGATCAGCTCCGCGATCCGCGCCTTCTCCGCCTTGGTGCACACGTTGATGCTCATCAGCGACTGCGCGCGCTCGATCGCCGCCGCCTGCGTGAAGTGCACCAGGTAGACCGGCGCCTTCTGCTCGGCCAGCAGTTCCTCGATCGTCTCGTGCAGCGGCGTCACCCGGTAGTCGTAGATCAGCGGGACGGGCCGCTCCGCCGACGTCACCACCGCCGTCTGCCGGCCCGTCCGCCGCGTCAGGTCCTTCTGGAAGAACGCGACGTCCCCCAGCGTGGCCGACATCAGCAGGAACTGGGCACGCGGCAGCTCCAGCAGCGGGATCTGCCACGCCCACCCGCGCTCGGGCTCGGCGTAGAAGTGGAACTCGTCCATCACCACGACGCCGATGTCGGCGTCGGCGCCGTCCCTGAGCGCGATGTTGGCCAGCACCTCCGCCGTGCAGCAGATGATCGGCGCGTCCGCGTTCACACTCGCGTCGCCGGTCATCATCCCGACGTTCTCGCGCCCGAACATCTCGCACAGGTCGAAGAACTTCTCCGACACCAGCGCCTTGATCGGCGCCGTGTAGAACCCCACCTGCTCCCGGCCGAGCGCCGCGAACAGGGCCCCCGCCGCCACCAGGCTCTTGCCCGACCCGGTCGGCGTCGACAGGATCACGTTCGCGCCCGACACCACCTCGATGAGCGCCTCCTCCTGCGCGGGATACAGCGTGATCCCGCGCCCCGACACCCACCGCTCGAACGCCTCGAACAGCGAATCGGCGTCGGTGTCGTTTCCGGAGGGAAGTTCATCAATGAGGCTCACCCCTCCATCCTGCCCGTTGCCGATCCCGATCAGGTATCGGCATCCCGTGCGTTTCCGCGCGGGAGGTCCGTGCCGGTGTCACCACAACGGAGTCGGGTGTCCTGCGACGGTCTCTCGTTTCCTTCCCGCGTGGTGCGGGTTCTGCGCCACCGGCCCGCTCCGCCGGTCCCGTGTCGTTCCGGCGGGTGGTGCGGGTCTTATGGTCGGCTCGGCGAGGCTTCGACGCTTGCGCATCCCGGTCTCCGGCCACTCCGGTACCGGTCGTGCAGGCCGCCAGCGCGGCCAGGTTCACTGCGGCGTTGTGGTCCCGGTCCATAGACAGGCCGCACGCATCGCAGGTGAAGGTGCGCACCGACAGGGGCAGCTTGGCTTTCGCCGTCCCGCACCGGCTGCACGTCTTGGAAGAAGGGAACCACCGGTCGGCCACCATTAGCCGCCCACCGCCCCACCCGGTCTTGTAGGCCAACTGCCGCCGAATTTCGCCGAACCCGGCATCGGCGACCGACCGGGCCAGCCGCCGGTTCTTCAGCATCCCGGCCACGTTCAGGTCCTCGACCACCACGGTGCCGTACTCAGCGGCCAGGCTCGTGGTGAGCTTGTGGATCGCATCGGTGCGCAGATTCGCGATTCGGTGGTGGATCCGGGTGCGTTCAGCGTCGGCCGCCCGCCACCGGCGGGAGGGCTGTCGCCCGGTGCTCCGGTCCGGGCCCTGACGCCGTGACACCGTCCGGCACGCGCGCCGCAGCCTGACCAACTCACTGCCCAGGTGCCGCGGGTTGTCGATGTGGCAGACGTTGCCGGCTGTGTCGGCCACCACCGCCAGAGTCGCCACCCCCAGGTCGACCCCGACCACCGCCTCGGGACGAGCCGGGGCGGCGGTCCGGCGCTGCACCTCGACCTGGAAGGCCACCTGCCACCGGCCCCGCTGATGCGACACCGTCGCCGACAGGATCCGCGCGGTCTTGTTCGCCAAGCGGCGCTGCAGCTTGCGGGTGTTCTCGTGGGTGCGGATCGTGCCCAGCCGCGGCAGGGTCACGTGGCGGCGATCGTCCTCGACCCGGATGGTGCCGGTGGTGAACCGACACGTCGGTCGCGCCCGGCGCTTCGCCTTGAAACGCGGCGCCCCCACCCGCGGCCCGGCCCGCTCGCCCCGTCTGCGGGCGGCGTAGTTGTCAAACGCGGCCGCAGCGTGCGCGAGGCCGGTGTTGTACGCCTCCTTGGAGTTGTCGGCCCACCACCCGGCGAACTGCGGATCGGTGCGCTTGACCGCGTTGAAGGTCTTGCGCAGCGACGCCAGCGACCACGGACGCCATGGCGTCCGCTCCTCCTCACTGATCCCGTAGGAGGCTTCCGCGATCCGCTGCGCCCAGGTGGCCAGCACATGCCCCACCGCCCAGTTGTAGGCGGTGCGGGCCGCACCACAATGCGACCGCAGCCGATCCTCGGCTTCCGCCCCCGGGTCTAGGGCGAAGGTGTAGGCCTGCACCACGAACCCGCGTCTGGCCTGGAACCCGCCGCGCTTCTTCTTCTCGTCGGCGGGGGCTGGGTCGCTCATACGGCACCGTCCGGCCGGGCGGAGCCACCCACACCATCAGTGACCTGCTGTTGCATGGCGAGCACTTTAAGTTAAATACATCGAACATGCAATCGACCAAGAGGCGTGAGTCGGACGCAAGGACGAGTAAGGCTCCGCGAACTCCTATGGAGTGTGACTCCCTACACGAGGACGTGGCCGTACTCGTCCACCAGCGGCTTCAGGTCGGGTTCGCCGAAGAACTCGCGCATCGCCTCGAAGACCGCGACCTTCTCCTTGCCATACCGGCGCACGCGAAGGGCGAACGAGTCGCCGGACACGAACGTCGGCGGGCGCGTCTTGCTGTGGAACTTGTCGGCGTACATGACCAGCCGTTCCTCGCCGGTCTCGGCCACGTAGTCACCGGGCGGCACCGGCAACCCCTGCCGGACGATGTCGTCGCGCGTCAGGCCCACCCCGGTGTGGCAGGAGCAGAACCGGCAGATCTCCTCGGGAAACCCCTCGTCGCGCAGCAGCTCGTGCCCCAGCATTCCGTGCCGCACGTACTGCCCGGGAGCGCGGTCGCCGTCGTCCAGCCGGTAGACCCCGATGTCGTGCAGCAGGCACCCGGCCCGCACGAGCTCCGCGTCGACGTCGAGCCCCGCGGTCTCGATGATCCGCTCGGCGATCCGCCACACGATCACGCAGTGCGTGTAGACGACCTCGAACGCCTCCCGGCTGGGCGCGTGCCTCTCGTGCAGCGCCCGGATCTCCGCTTCCCCTGGAATCCGCACGGACCGACCCTACGCCGGACCGGCGGTTAGGGATTAGCTCTGCGGCAACAACGTGCGGGACGGAGAAGCCGCCGACCAGAGAGGCCAGTGATGCAGAAGAGGGATCAGCCGGACGGCCCGGAGCCCGGCGCGAGCTCGGGCCGGGAGGAACAGCCCCGCGAGCGGACCGTCCCGGGAAGCGACAGCGCGGCCGAAGGCTACGAGAGCGATGCCGAGAGCGGCACCCGCGAAGGCGACCCCATCGCCGGCGTAGAACGCGACCCGGACGAGACGTGACCTACGACCGGGTCGCGATCATCACGGGGGCCGACTCCGGGATCGGGAAGGCGACGGCGGTCGCGCTAGCGCGGAACGGGTTCGATGTCGGCATCACCTACCGGTCCGACCGGAAGGGGGCCGAGGGGACGTCGCGGGAGGTCGAGGCCGAGGGGCGGCGGGCGGCCGTCCGGCGGCACGACCTCACCGATCCGGAGCAGGCCGCCGGCGTCGTGGACGACCTGGCCGAAGAACTCGGCGGCCTCGGCGTCCTGGTCAACAATGCCGGGACCGGCAGCATGCGGCACCTGATCGGCATGGGGTTCGCGGAGTGGCGGGAGGTGATCTCCGTCGACCTCGACGGGGCGTTCCTGTGCGCCCAGCGAGCCGCCCGGCGGATGATCCGGAAAGGCGAGGGCGGGCGCATCGTCAACGTGACCAGCGTCCACGAGGAGTATCCGAGGGTCGGCGCCGGGCCGTACTGCGCGGCCAAGGGCGGGATGAAGATGCTCGCCCGGGTGCTGGCGCTCGAACTGTCGGAGCACGGGATCACGGTGAACACGGTCGCCCCCGGAGAGATCGCAACGCCGATGACCGGCCAGCACGAGCAGCCGCCGGAACCGGACACCCGGCCCGGCTACCCGGTGCCTCGCCCCGGGCACGCCAGCGAGGTGGCGGAGGCCATCGCGTTCCTGGCGAGCCCGGGGGCCTCCTACGTCACGGGTGCCTCGCTGTTCGTGGACGGCGGCCTCGGGCTCATGGGCCCGCAGGCGGCCGGCGCTCTCCCCTCGCCGGAGTGGCGCAAGGGCTGAGGCACTGCGTCAGCCGGTCAGAGTTCGCCACGTCTGTAGAGGCCGTACTTGGTTGCGAGGGTGTCGGTGTCATAGGCGGGCCAGAGGGTGAGGGCGGCGGTGTTGCGGTCGATGATCAGGACGTGGTCAGGGGCTTCGGGCGGCGGTGTGGCAGGGCGGGCGATGAAGCCGTGGTCGAAGGATTCGATGGACAGCAGGACGGAGCGGCCGCCGGTGGTGCGGGTGTACCAGGCGTCGGCGCGGCGCCAGGCTTCGGGCCGGTCGAGCGGGTGGGCCTGCAGGGCGTAGGCGGTCAGGACGTCGGAGATGGCGCGGACGGTCCGGCAGCGGTCGATCCCGCAGGCCAGGCAGACGAGGCGGTCGTGGCGGTCGTGTCCGTAGCGGTGGGCGGCCAGGACGGTGGTCAGTGCGGCGGAGGTCGCCAGGGTCAGCATCCGCGCGGTCCGCAGGAACGACAGGCTGTAGGGGTCGAGGGCGGCGACGTTGCGTTCGGCAAGACCGTGCAGGGCCTCGGGGTCGGTGCGCATCGCGGCGGTCATGGCGGAACGCACCTGGGCGACGGTCCACTCGCGCAGATCCCGGCCGCTCACGCCGCCCCCCGCAGCGACGCGGCGGAGAAGAGCGCGGCGACGGTGCGGGAGCGATCGTTGCCGAACCAGCCCCAACTGGCGGCCAGCAGCGACACGGTGCGCAGGCCGCGGCCGGACTCGGCGTCCTCGGCCGCGTCGGCGACGACGGGTTCGCTCGGGCCGCCCTCGTCGCCAACGCAGATCGCGACGGCGCCGTCCCAGCGGGTGATCTCGACGGTGAAGGTGCCGCCGGGCTGGCCGGACTTGGTGTGCCGCAGCGCGTTGACGACGAGCTCGTCCACGGCCAGCAGCACCTCGTCCAGCTCGGGGCAGCCGGCCAGAAGGGCGGCGGTGAAGCGGCGGGCCGCACACGCCTGGTCGAGCTCTCCGGGGAAGGCGCGCCGCCAGCGCTGCGCGTCCGCCGGAGCGGACAGGGCGGGGATGGGCGGGAGAGGGATCGGGTACGACATGGGCATCCTCAGCGCAGGGTGGCCGGTTCGTCATCGTGCGTGTTCATCATCACGTCGCCGACCGGCACACACATGCAAAACCCCTTGTCAGGCCCCTGATCGGCACGCTCAAGAGACGGGTGTCGACCGTCCGTGCGGCGGAAGTTCGAACGCCTGCGAATTGAACGTTCACGTGGTCCTGACTCGTCAGGCTCGAAGACGGGCGGTCTCTGCCACGATCCGGCGCGCGAGCCCGGTGATCTGAGCGCGGTGCTCCACGATCTGGATGTCCTCGGTACCGGCGATGCCGTGCGTGTGGGTCTCGGTCTTGGACGCGAACACCAGGTAGGCGCGGTTCAGTCTCATCGCTAGGCGAGCAGTTGGTAGAGGCCTTCCTGGGGCGTGTCCCCGGCCTTGTACTTGGCGCCCACGAGGGTGATGGGACGCGCAGTCGTCGATGCGGCTGTGAAGTTCGGCGAGCAGCCGGGCCGGTTCGCCAGAAGCGGCGCCGCATGGCCGCGTCCACGAGGGCGATGGAGCGGTCGGCGATGTTCATCGTGCCGATGATGGTGACGTTGCGCGGCGGGTCCCCCTCGGCGCCGTAGAGAGTCCGGCCGGCGGCTACCTTCAGGTAGTCCGCAGGCGTTCTCCGGCCTCGCGCCAATGCAGATCCGCCAGTTCCTCGCCCTGGGCCAGGTGCTCACCGCAGAACCACATGAGCCATGGGGGATGCCCGACCCAGCCGTCCCGCGCCCGCTCCCGTTCGAGCGCCTCCTCGTCCGCGTCGATCGAGAACCGGACGATCTTGAAGGACGAATACTGTTCCTCGTCCTGAGGGGTTCGTGTGCAGATCACGCAGCTTGGCGGCCTCATGCGACCCCTCCAAGGAATGGCCCGTCCAACACGGTATCGCCCCTGCGAGCACCGAAGCCGGAGGCACGCCCGCTCAGCGGACCGCGCATCGATGGTGACCGGCGCGATCGTCACGCTGGACGACGGCGCCGGCGCATGAAAGGGAAGCATGCGGATCCAAAGGACCTCGCCTATACCAGTCAGGACGATGGTTGCACTCAGGTGAGCACATGCCGTCCAATTGGCCCATCTGACACAGAACCCGACAAATAGGTCACCGCCACTTTCGTTGAATTATGCGCGAATCTATTGCTGACTGACCTGCAGTCGGGCTCTCGAATGACGAAGCGCGCGCCAGCTGCCAACATACGATTTGGAAACGAACGCACGGCATTGGATGGCCGATATCTGTACGTGCGAAGTTCGGACGTGCGCGATTACATGGGGGCCGGTGTGGCTCTGGCGTGAGCCCCGCGCGTCAAGGCACACCCCGGCGAACCGTCCGCCCCACTGCCCTGATGGACGGTCCGCCTCCCCCAGCGAAAGGGCCGCGGGCGTGGGCGTTGAAGACACCACCAAGACCGACACTCGCATGGAGACGTCCGACAAGCCCCCCTCCCAGGAGCGCCCCTGTCTCTTA
>NZ_SMLC01000159.1 GCF_004349245.1 Actinomadura sp. 6K520
CCCTGCGCACGCCGCAGGCGTACCAGGACATCGGCCAGGGCGTCCGCCTCGAACTTCACATCGCCCTCCTCATACCCATCAGGGTATAGGGCGCACGTCGCGATGAGCTGGGCCGGACGGGATCGGCACGCGGGTCCGCTCCCGCGGCGGGACCGCCGGGTGTCCCGGGCGATCGTTCCGTTCCTCGGGCGACGACCTGTTCCCGAATACCCCTAGGGGTATTTGCGTCGCCGTCCGCCCTTCGGCTACCCTGCCTCTCAGATACCCCCAGGGGTATATGCCAAGAGGGATGTGCGGCGAGTCCGGCCGACGGACCGGTGGCACACGGGGTGCGCGAGAACGCCGCCTGACGAGTTGGAGAGAGGCAGTCCAGTGCTCGAGATCATTCCGATCGACACCCCCACGCTGGGGGACCGCAGCTACTTCGTCACCGACGGCGAGGTCGCGTTCGTCGTCGACCCGCAGCGCGACATCGACCGGGTGCTCGCCCTGGCCGAGGCGCGGGAGGTGACGGTCGTCGACGTCTTCGAGACCCACATCCACAACGACTATGTGACCGGCGGTCTGGCGCTGGCCCGGGCGACGGGCGCCGCGTACCACGTCAACGCCGCCGACCCCGTGGCCTTCGAGCACAACGCGGTGGCCGACGGCGACGTGATCGCCGTCGGCGCGCGGATGCGGGTGCGGGTCCTGGCGACTCCGGGCCACACGTTCACGCACCTGGCCTACGTCCTGGAGGCCCCGGGCCGGGCCCCGGCGGTCTTCACCGGCGGCTCGCTGCTGTACGGGTCCACCGGACGGCCGGACCTGCTCGGACCGGACCACACCCACGACCTGGTGACCGCCCAGTACGGTTCGGCGCACCGGCTGGCACGTGAGCTCCCCGACGACGCGGAGGTCTACCCGACCCACGGGTTCGGCAGCTTCTGCTCGGCCACCCAGTCGGAGGCCGAGGCGTCGACGATCGGGCGGGAGAAGCGCACCAATCCGGCGCTAACCCTGGGCGAGCGGGAGTACGTGGAGTCGCTGCTGGCCGGGCTGGACGCCTGGCCGGCGTACTACGCGCACATGGGTCCGGCCAACAGCGCCGGGCCCGAGGCGCCCGACCTGTCGGAACCGCGCCGCGCCGACCCCGCCGAGCTGCGCCGCCGCATCGAGGCCGGGGAGTGGGTCGTCGACCTGCGGACCCGTACCGCGTTCGCGGCCGGGCACATGGCGGGAACGCTCAACTTCGGGCTCGACGGCGGGTTCGCGACCTACCTCGGCTGGCTCGTCCCGTGGGGGACGCCGCTGACGCTGCTGGGGGAGACGCCGGAGGACGTGGCCGCCGCGCAGCGCGAGCTGGTCCGCATCGGCATCGACCGCCCGGCCGCGTCGGCCACCGGCGGCCCGGAGCGCTGGGCCGCCGGGGAGCGGCTCGCCTCCTTCCCGAGGGCGTCGTTCGACGAGCTGGCCGCCGTGCGGCACCACCGGCCGGTCGTGGTGCTGGACGTCCGCCGCGCCCTGGAGTGGGACGAGTCGCACATCGAGGGCGCCGTGCACATCCCGCTGCAGGACCTGCCGCGCCGCGTGGACGAGGTGCCCGGCGGCGAGGTGTGGGTGCACTGCGCGGCGGGCTACCGGGCGGCCGCGGCCGCCTCGCTCCTGGCGGCCGCCGGGCGGCGCGTGGTCGCCATCGACGACGAGTACGACGCGAGCGCCCGCGCCGGCCTGCCGGTCGTCGCGAACGCCGCCTGACACCCGCACCGACCACCACAGCACCGACACCAGAGCAACCACACCAAAGCCCGACGACCAGAGCACCGGTCAGCACAGCACCGGTCCCCGGTCCCGGACCCGGCCCGCACCGGGTCCGGAACCGGTCTCCAACGAGGAAAGAGGCTCACATGCCCGACCTGTCGCCGAAGATCGACGCCGCGGCCCTGCGCGACCGCCTGGCCACCCCGGACGCGCCGCGCCTGCTGGACGTGCGCACGCCCGCCGAGTTCGCCGCGTCGCACATCCCCGGTTCCTACAACGTCCCCCTCGACACTCTGCGCGAGCACAGCGCCGAGCTGCGCGGCTCCCTGGACGAGGTCGTGCTGGTCTGCCGGACCGGCGGCCGTGCCGCCCAGGCCGAGCGGGCGCTGGTCGAAGCCGGGATGACCAATGTGCACATCCTGGACGGCGGGATCGTCGCCTGGGACGCGGCGGACGCGCCGCTCAACCGGAACAGGTCTCGCTGGGACCTGGAACGCCAGGTGCGCCTGGTCGCCGGGCTCCTCGTGCTGCTGGGCGTCGTCGGCGGTGTCGCCGTGCCGGGCCTGGAATGGCTGGCCGCCGCGGTCGGCGCCGGCCTGACGATCGCGGCCCTGACCAACACCTGCATGATGGGGATGCTGCTCGCCAAGCTGCCCTTCAACCGGGCCCCCGCCTGTGACGCGGAGCGCATGGTCGCGCTGCTGCGGGATCGGCGGCCGTGATGACGCTCGCGCTGACGCTGCTCGCCGCGCTCGCCGTCGGTGTCTCGCTCGGCCTGCTCGGCGGCGGAGGGTCCATCCTCACCGTGCCGATCCTGGTCTACGTGGCCGGGGTGGAGACGAAGCAGGCGATCGCGATGTCGCTGTTCGTGGTGGGCGCGACCTCGCTGGCCGGCGTCGTGCCGCACGCCCGCGCCAAGCGCGTCCGCTGGCGAACCGGGCTGCTGTTCGGCGGTGCCGGCATGGCGGGCGCCTACGCGGGCGGGCGGCTGGCGGCCTACATACCGGCCGGGGTGCTGCTGGCCGCCTTCGCGGTGATGATGGCCGTGACCGCGGTCGCGATGCTGCGCGGCCGGCACGCTCCCACGGGCGAGCACACGGAACGGCCCGTGTTCCGCATCCTCGCCGAAGGGGTGACCGTCGGACTCGTCACCGGGCTGGTCGGGGCGGGCGGCGGCTTCCTAGTCGTTCCCGCGCTCGTCCTGCTCGGCGGACTGTCCATGCCCGCCGCGGTCGGGACCTCACTGCTGGTCATCGCGATGAAGTCCTTCGCCGGGCTGGCCGGGTACCTCTCCGCCGTCCAGATCGACTGGCCGCTGACCCTCGCGGTCACCGGTGCCGCGGTGCTCGGCGGCGTCGCCGGTTCGCGGCTGGCCGGACGCGTCGAGCCGGAGCGGCTGCGCCGGGCGTTCGGATGGTTCGTCCTGGTGATGGCCGGGTTCGTCGTGACGCAGGAGGCGCCGGCCGCGGTGCGGGACGCCGTGTTCGGCACGCCCCTCGGCTGGGCGGCGTCCGGGGCCGGCACCGTGGCCGTGGCCGCCCTGCTCCTGAAGCGCAGGCGCGGGCGCCGGGAGCGCGGGAGCGGACGGCCGGAGGCGTCCTCCGGCGCGGACGCCGAGCACGCACCCGCGCCGGAACGGGTGCGATGACGCGCCCGGCGGGCTCAGCCGCGCAGTGACTCCAGCGCCGCGGTGAGCCGCGCGGCCGCGTCGTCGGCGACCGGCCGGAGGCCGGGCTGCTCGCTCACCGTGACCATGACCTGCGGGTCCAGTGCCTCGACGACGGTGTGGCCGTCCGCGGACCGGACGACGACGTTGCAGGGCAGCAGCAGGCCGATGCGCCGGTCGGCCTCCAGTGCCCGGTGGGCCAGCGGCGGGTTGCAGGCGCCGAGGATGAGGTAGTCCTCGATCGTCTCACCGAGCTTCTCCTGGAGCGTGGCGCGCACGTCGATCTCGGTGAGCACGCCGAACCCCTGCTCCTTCAGCGCCGCCCTGACCCGCTCGACGGTCTCGCCGAACGGCCGCTGCAGCGTGACGGTCATGCCGTAATCCATGGAACTTCCCCATCCGTGTCTATGTCCGGGCCGGTTTCCCAAGATACCCCTACCCGTATCCAGAAACGGGAATCCGAGCTGCCGGCCGCTTGTTCTTATACCCGTAGGGGTATCCCGACCGCATTGGAGGCAGTGATGGCCACTACCGAGCTGACCCGCGAGAACTTCGAGGACGTCCTCGGCGGCGACGACATGATCCTGATCGACTTCTGGGCCGGCTGGTGCGGCCCCTGCCGCTTCTTCGCACCCGTGTACGAGCGGGTCTCCGAGAAGCACGCCGACATCGTGTTCGGCAAGGTCGACACCGAGGCCCAGCAGGAGCTGGCCGGCGCCTTCGGCATCTCCTCCATCCCGACCCTCATGATCATCCGCGACCGGGTCGTGCTGTACGCGCAGCCCGGCGCGCTGCGCGAGCCGGAGCTGGAGAAGCTGATCGAAGAGGCACGGGCCGTGGACATGGACGACGTGCGCCGGCATGCCGCGGAGCACCGGCACAGCGCCTAGGAGAGGGGACGGGGAAGATGGAGCTGGACAAGGCGTCCCTGGCGGAGGTCACGGTGCGGCTCCGGCGCGCGCAGGGGCAGATCGGCGGCGTGATCAAGATGATCGAGGAGGGCCGCGACTGCGCCGACCTGGTCAACCAGCTCGCCGCCGCCTCGCGCGCCCTCGACCGCGCCGGTTTCAAGATCATCGCAACCGGCCTGGAGCAGTGCGCGGCGCGCGAGGAGGACGCCGGGACCGAGCAGGCCGAGACCGATCGGGCCCAGCTCGAAAGGCTGTTCCTGACGCTCGCCTGACGCGGCCGGCCCCCGGCCCTCCTGAGCGCCCGCGGGGAGGCACGGCGCGCCCCCCGCACCGGTCCGCCCTCAGGCCGTGCGGTGCGCGATCTTGGCGGTGAGTTCCGCGCGGAGGCGGTCACGGCGGCGTTGGAGTTCCGGGCTGAGCGTGACGGTGCGGGTCTCGGGGCGGTGGAACCTGGTGACCTGGTCGGGGAGGGCGGCGACGTCGGCGGCGCGCCGGTCGCGTGCGTCCTCCAGCGACTCGTCCGGGCCGGTCCGGCGCCCGGACTCCATGACGGGGACGAGCAGGGGCTCCATGCCCGCGGGGGCGGGCTCCTCCCGGAGCGTGACGAGGTCGCCCCGTACTCCGCGGTACACCTGCTTCGCGCCGGGGGCGGTGGCCTTTCCGGCGGACAGCTTCATCACCGGCCTGCCCTCGAAGGCCACCAGCTTGTAGGCGCTGTCGAGGTAGGGGGCGTCGGCCGACACGCCCATCTTCGTGCCCACCCCGTAGACGTCGATCGGCGCCCCGGAGGCGCTCAGCTCGGCGATCCCGAACTCGTCCAGCCCGCCGCTGGCCACGATGCGGGTCCGCGTCATGCCGGCCTCGTCCAGCAGGCGCCGGGACTGGAAGGCCAGGGCGCCCAGGTCCCCCGAGTCGAGGCGGATCCCCGCGAGCTGCGCCTGCCCCGCCCGCCGGGCGGTGTCGATGGCCGCCTTGACGCCGCCGAGGGTGTCGTAGGTGTCGACCAGCAGTGTGGTGCGGTCGGGGAAGTCGGCGGTGAAGGCCGCGAAGGCCGCGTCCTCGTCGGGGAACGCCTCGATGTAGGAGTGCGCCATGGTCCCGGACGCCGGAATGCCGTACCGGCGGGCGGCCTCGACGTTGCTGGTGCCGGCGAAGCCCGCGATGTGGGAGGCGCGGGCGACGGCCATCGCGGCGTCGATCCCCTGGGTCCGGCGGAACGCGAAGTCGACGACCTGCGCACCGCCCGCCGCCCGCACGCACCGTTCGGCCTTGGTGGCGATCGTGGTCTGGAAGGTGACGTGGTTCAGCAGGACGGTCTCGACCAGCTGCGCCTCGGCAATCGGCGCCGTGACCTCCAGCAGGGGCTCACCCGCGAACACCGCGCGCCCTTCAGGAACCGCCTGGACGTCACCGGTGAACCGCAGTTCCTCCAGCGCCCGGAGCGCCGCGTCGTCGAAACGCTGCTCCGTGGCGAGGTAGTCGAGATCGTCCCGGGTGAAACGGTAGCCCTCCAGGAACGACAGGCAGTCGGCCAGTCCGCCGGCGATGAGGAAGCCGCGGCCGGGCGGGAGCCGGCGGACGAAGAGGCTGAACGTCGCCGGGCCGGTCATGCCGCGGCGCAGGTAGCTCGTCGCCATCGTCACTTCGTACAGGTCCGTGAGCAGTCCACCGGCCATCGGACTCGATCCTCACTCTTGAGTGGCGTTCTGCCGTGCCCGTTCTCGGAAGGTCCGCGCGTTGCCCCAAGGCTGCCCCCGCCTTGGGGGGCTATGCAGCGTGGGCCTCCTCGGGGGGCGTCGAGGGACCGAAGTCCCGATTGTCGATGACTTTGGGACGCTGATCGGCGGCCCGTTCCGGCGGAGGCTGGAGGCATGACGGAGCGGCTTTCCGGCGCGCGGGCGTTCGCGCTGCTGACCGATGGGACGCAGATCGAGATCAGGCGGCTGGGCGCGGCGGACGAGGAGGCGGTGCGCGAGCTGCACCAGGGGCTCCGCGAGGAGAGCCTGTACCTGCGGTTCTTCGGGCTGAACCGGGCCATGGCGGCCGATGTGGCGGCGCGGGTCTGCCGCGCGGACGGCGGTGCTCACGCGGCGCTCGGCGCCTGGCTGCACGGCGACCTGGTCGGCGTCGCGGAGTACGAGCCGACCGGCGTGCCGGGCGAGGCGGAGATCGCGATGGCGGTCGCGGACCGGATGCACCACCGCGGCGTCGGGACCCTGCTGCTCGAACACCTGGGCTCCCTGGCCCGCGCCGCCGGGATCGTCGCGTTCCGCGCCGACACGCTGCCGGCGAACAGCGCGATGCTGCGCGTGTTCGCCGACGCCGGGATGGGCGCCAGGCGGCGGACCTCCGGCGGTGTCGTCGAGGTGACGATCCCGCTCGCCTCCGGCGACGGGTACCTGGACGCGGTGGCCGAGCGGGAGCGGCAGGCGGACGTGGCGAGCCTGGAACCGCTGCTGCGGCCCCGGGCCGTGGCGGTCATCGGGGCGTCCCGGCGGCGCGGGACGGTCGGCGCCGAGCTGCTGCGCAACATCATCGCGGGCGGCTTCAAGGGGGGCGTGTACGCGGTGAATCCGCACTGCGCGGGGCCCGACCTGCACGGCGCGCCCTGTGTGGCGGCGCTCGCCGATCTGCCCGAGGCGCCCGATCTCGCGGTGATCACGGTGCCCGCGCCCTCGGTGCCGGCCGTGGCGGCGGCGTGCGGGCGCTTCGGGATACCGGCGCTCGTGGTGATCGGCTCGGGGCTGACCGCCGAGCAGGGACGCGGCCTGCTGGCCGCCTGCCGGGAGTACGGCATGCGGCTGGTCGGGCCGAACTGCCTGGGCGTCGCCAACACCGCGCTGGGGCTGGACGCGACGTTCGCCGCGCGCCGGCCCGAGCCCGGGACCGCGGGCGTGGCGGTCCAGTCGGGAGGTGTCGGGATCGCGCTGATCGAGGAGCTGTCCCGGCTGGGGATCGGCGTCTCGACGTTCGCCTCGGTGGGCGACAAGTACGACGTCAGCGCCAACGACCTGCTGATGTGGTGGGAGTCGGACGAGACGACCCGGCTGGGCGTCCTGCACGTGGAGTCGTTCGGCAACCCCCGCAAGTTCGCCAGGACGGCACGCCGGGTCGCCGCGAAGATGCCGCTGCTGACCGTCCTCGCCGGCCGGTCCGCGCCCGGCACCCGGGCGGCGGCCTCGCACACCGCCGCCGCCGCGACCCCGGAGCTGACCCGCCGGGCGCTGTTCGCGCAGGCCGGCATCGTGGCCACCGACGACCTCGGGGAGCTGGTCGACGCCGCCGCGCTGCTGGCGACCCAGCCGCCGCCGGCGGGGCCGCGGGTCGCGGTGCTGTCCAACGCGGGCGGCGCCGGGGTGCTGGCCGCCGACGCCTGCGCCGACGCCGGGCTCACCGTCCCGGTCCTGAGCCAGGCCACGCGGCGTCACCTGGGGCGGATCCTCCCGTCCGGCGCGGCGGTCGCCAACCCCGTCGACACGACCGCGGCGGTCTCCGCCGACGTGTTCCGGGACGCCCTCGGCGCGCTGGCCGCGGACGACGCCGTGGACGCCGTGCTGGCACTGGTGGCCCCGACCGCGCTCGGCGACCTGCGGGGCGCGCTGCGCGGCGGCCGCAAGCCGATGGCGGCGGTGGTGCTCGGGCAGGCGGAGACCGTCGTCGTCAACGATGACGCGGTCCCGTGCTACGCCTACCCGGAGAACGCCGCACGCTCGCTCGCGCACGCATGGACCTACGCGCGGCGGCGGGACGTCCCCCGGGAGCCGCCGCCCACGCCACCCGGCCTCCGCCAGGACGAGGCGGCGCGCATCATCGGCGGGTTCCTGGACGGCGAGCCGGACGGCGGCTGGCTGCCACCCGGCCAGGTGTACCGCCTCCTGGAGTCCTACGGGCTGCCGGTGGCGCCGTGGCGCTGGGCCCGGACCGCCGACGAGGCGATCGCGGCGGCCCGTGACCTGGGCGTACCGGTCGCGTTGAAGGCGCACGTGACGAAGGTCGTGCACAAGACCGCCGCGGGCGCGCTGGAACTGGGCCTGACGGGGGAGGACGCCGTCCGCGCCGCGTTCGGCCGGCTGGCGGAGCGGTTCGGTGCCGATCTGGAGGGCATGCTCGTCCAGGCCATGGCGGAGCGGGGCGTCGAGGTGCTGTGCGGCGCCGTCCAGGACGAGGTTTTCGGGGCAGTGGTGATCTTCGGGGCGGGGGGCGTCGACACCGACGCGCTGGCCGACCGCGCGGCCCGGCTGGCGCCGCTCACGACCCGGGACGCCGATGAGCTGATCCGCGCGCCCCGGCTGTCGGCGCTGCTCAGCGGCCACCCGGCGCGCCCGGCCGGCGATGTCGGGCGGCTGCGGGACTCGCTGCTGCGGCTGTCGCGGCTGGCGGCCGACCACCCGGAGATCGCCGAACTCGACCTCAACCCGACCATCGTCCGCCCGGACGGCGTCGTGACCGTCGACGCCCGCGTCCGCCTGGTGCCCCGCCGCAGATGGGACCCCTACCTGCGGCGCCTCCGCTGAACCATGCCTGCCCGCCGCCACCACGCGGGTGGCGCGGCCGGGCCGAGCGCCGACCCGCGAGAACCCTCCCGCTGCTGCGCGACCCCACCCCAGGGCACACAGAGCACCACGAAAGGACCTTTGCCTCTTGGACCGCGCGCGACGGGGAAAGAGCGTGGACACAAGGGAACCGCCACTCGAAGGAGAACGCGATGTCCGAGCCGATCGTCGTCGGCACCGACGGCTCCGATGAATCGGACCGCGCCCTGCAGTGGGCCGCCGCCGAGGCCGTCCTGCGCGAACGCCCTCTGCACATCGTCCACACGGTGGAGAGCTGGCCCTACAAGGCGCCGCTGTTCATGCCGCCCGACACCACCGAGCAGATGACCCGCGCCGGCCGCCGGCTGCTCGCCGCGGCCCGCGAACGCGTCCAGGAACGGTGGCCCGACCTGGAGACCACGACCGCCCTCATCGCCGAGGACCCCCCGAAGGCCCTGCGCGACCAGTCGGCCAAGGCGTTCGAACTCGTCCTGGGCAGCCGCGGCCGCGGCGGGTTCGCCAGCATGCTGCTGGGCTCCACCAGCCTGCGCATGGCCGCCCACTCCACCGTCCCCGTCGTGATCGTGCGCGGAGACACCACCGACCGCGGCGAAATCGTCGTGGGCGTCGACCTCCTGACGGACGCCGGCACCCTCCTCGACTACGCCTTCGACGCCGCCGCACTGCGCGACGCCCGCCTCCGCGTCGTCCACGCCTGGCAGACGTTCAGCACTTCCTATGACGCCGATCACACCGTCGCCATCGAACAGACCAAACGCGACCTGCGCGCCCAGGTCGTAGAGGCGTACCAGCCGCTGCGCGCCAAGTACCCGGGCGTGGACGTCGTGGACGAGATCGCCCTGGAACACTCGGTGACCGCACTGTCCAACGCCTCCCGCAACGCCCGCCTCCTCGTGGTCGGCACCCACCAGCGACACTGGGCGGCACCGCAGCTCGGCTCGACCACCCACGGCGTCATCCACCACGCCCACTGCCCGATCGCCGTCATCCCGCCCACCCACGGCGACCGGCAAGAACCGTGAGCAACCGGGGACGGGACGTACCGAGACCGAACCTCCGACCCTGAACAGAGCGCGCCGCGCGTCAGGTGGCGATGTCACGGGCCACGGTCTGGTGCGTAGGCACTAGGACGCGCGGGCGGCTGGTCCGGGTGCACGAGGAGGAGACGGTGTCGGGGGACGATGCCCGGCAGGGACGCCGCAGGGAAGTGTTGGAGGCCGCGTGAATCTCACGCGGTCCCCCTTTCCCGCAGCGTCTGGAGTGATCAACCCGTGGCGACACTTCTTTACCGGATCGGACGGTGGGCCTTCCGGCGGCGCCGGCTCGTGCTCTGCCTGTGGCTGGGTGCCCTGGTGCTGGCCGGGGTCGCCGCCGCCACGGCGCCGTCCGGTCAGGACGAGGACCTGTCCATGCCCGGCACCGAGTCGCAGAAGGCGTTCGACCTGCTCGACGAGCGCTTCCCGCAGAGCAACTCCCAGGGCGCCGAAGCCCGCATGGTGTTCCAGGCCCCGGACGGGCAGCGGGTGACGGCCCAAGGGAACAAGGCGGCCGTCCGGAACACGCTCGGCTCAATGGACGGGGGCGATCAGGTCGCCTCGACCACCGACCCCTACGAGACCGGCGCCGTCAGCGAGGACGGCACCATCGCCTACTCCACGATCACCTACACCGCGGGCGCCGTCGACCTGACCGAGCCGGCGAAGAACGCCCTCCGGCACGCCGCGGACCAGGCCCGGGACGCGGGGCTGACCGTGGAGATCGGCGGCTCGGCCCTGGACTCGCAGGAGGAGCCGGGCGGCACGACCGAGATCATCGGCGTGGCGGTCGCGGCGGTGGTGCTGGTCCTCGCCCTCGGGTCGCTGGTCGCGGCCGGGCTGTCGCTGCTGACCGCCTTCGCGGGCGTGGCCATCGCGTTCGGCCTGATCTCCGCGCTGGCCGTCCGGCTGGGCCTGACGTCCACCGTCGCCATCCTGGCGCTCATGCTGGGGCTGGCGGTCGGCATCGACTACGCACTGTTCATCACCTCCCGTTTCCGCGACGAGCTCGCCCAGGGCGGCGAGCCGGAGGAGGCCGCCGGCCGGGCGGCGGGCACGGCCGGATCCGCCGTCGTCTTCGCCGGCGCGACCGTCTTCATCGCCCTGGTCGGGCTGGGGGTCGTCGGAATCCCCGAACTCACCAAGATGGGCATGGGCGGCGCGGGCGCCGTGGCCCTCGCCGTGCTCGTCGCGCTGACCCTGGTCCCCGCGATGCTCGGCTTCGCCGGCCGGCGGATCCTGCCCCGCGCGGTCCGCAAGGCCGCCCGGCCGGGAAGCGGGCGTCCGCACCCGGCGGCCGCCGCCGGGCGGCCAGGGCTCGGCACCCGCTGGGCGCGGTTCGTGCTGCGCCGGCCGGTGACCGTGCTGCTGGTCGCCGGACTCGGTCTCGGCGCCGTCGCCCTGCCGGCACTGAACCTCGAACTCGGGCTGCCGGGGGACGAGTCCAAGTCGGTCCAGACCACCGAGCGCCGTGCCTACGACCTGCTGTCCGAAGGCTTCGGCCCCGGCTTCAACGGCCCGCTCACCGTGGTCGTGGACATGTCGGGGTCCGCGGACACCCGGGCCACCACGAACCTGGTCGCCGAGACCGTCCGGGGGGTGGACGGGGTTGCGTCCGTCGGTGACCCGGTGCTCAACCCGGCCCGGGACACGGCCGTCCTCACCGCCGTCCCGCAGACCGCGCCGAGCAGCGGCGAGACCAAGGACCTGGTGCACGCGATCCGGGGCGCGGCCTCCGGCATCGAGGCCGACACGGGCGCAGGCGTCCTCGTGACCGGCACCACCGCGATGAACATCGACATCTCCGAAGCCATGTCCGACGCCCTGCTTCCCTACCTGACCGTGGTCATCGGCCTGGCGGTGCTCCTGCTGCTGGTGGTCTTCCGCTCGGTCCTGGTCCCGGTCAAGGCCGCGCTCGGTTTCCTGCTGTCGGTGGGCGCCGCCTTCGGCGTCCTGGTCGCCGTCTTCCAGTGGGGCTGGGCGGCGGACCTGATCGGCACCGAGCAGACCGGACCGGTCATGTCGCTGATGCCGATCCTCATCATCGGAATAGTGTTCGGCCTCGCCATGGACTACGAGGTCTTCCTCCTCTCCCGGATGCGGGAGGCCCACGTCCACGGCGCGTCCCCCGGAGAGGCGGTCGTGCACGGCTTCCGGCACAGCGGACGTGTGGTGGCCGCGGCGGCGATCATCATGATCAGCGTGTTCGCCGGCTTCATCGGGATGAGCTCCCCGACCATCCAGACGATGGGCGTCGGCCTGGCCGCCGCCGTCGCCTTCGACGCCTTCGTGGTCCGGATGGCGATCGTCCCCGCGGTCCTGGCACTGCTCGGCCGCCGGGCCTGGTGGCTGCCTCCTATCCTGAACCGTGTGCTGCCGAACGTGGACATCGAAGGGGAGAAGCTGAGCCGCCACGTCCCGGCCTCCGCGACCAGGCCGGACGCGGCGGTGCCGCTGCTCCCCGGCGGCGGACGCTGAGCCGGCCGTGCCGAATCCGGGAGGCGGCGCCCCGCGACCACGCGGCATGTGGTGGCGGGAGGGGGCGACCACGGCGGCGGCGTTCGTCCTCTGCCTGCTCGGCGGCATGGTGCGGGTCGACGACACGCTGTCCGCGCCGCCCGCCGCCACCTACCTCCTCGCCGCGGTGTCCTGTGCCGTGCTGCCGCTGCGGCACAGGGCGCCCCTGGCGGCCATGGCGGCCACGACGACGGCCGGCATGCTGGCCCCGCTCCTGGGCCTGCTGCTGACCCCGCTCATCATGGCCCCCGCCGTGATCAGCGCCTACTCGCTCACCGTGCGCACCGAACGGCGCGGGACGAGCGCGGTGCTGCCGGCCTCCGCCGCGCTGCTGGCCACCTCCACCGCCTTGTTCGACGCCATCTCGTGGAAGGACGCGAGCAGGATGGCAGTGGTGGCGGCGTTCCCGCTGGTGGCCGGGGTGCTCGGTCACGCGACGCGGAACCGCCGGGCCTACCTGGCGGCCGTGGAGGAGCGGGCCCAGCGCGCCGAGGAGAGCCGGGAACTGGAGGCGCGCCGGAGAGTGGCCGAGGAACGGGTGCGCATCGCCCGGGAACTGCACGACCTCGTGGCCCATCAGATCACCCTCGCCAACGCGCAGGCCACGGTCGCCGCCCACCTCTTCGACACCGACCCGGAGCACACCCGCAAGAGCCTGAAGGAGCTCGTCGAGACCACCGGCGACGCGCTCGACGACCTCCGGGCCACGGTCGGCCTGCTGCGCCAGTCCGGGGACGCGGCCGCGCCCACCGAACCGGCGCCCGGCCTGTCCCGCCTCCCCACGCTGCTGGAGTCCTTCCGCCGCGCCGGCCTGGAGGTGTCGGTGCACCAGGAGGGGACGTCCAGGCCGCTGCCGCCGGGAGCGGACCTCACCGCCTACCGCATCGTCCAGGAGGCCCTGACCAACGTGACCAAACACGCAGGTACCGGCAGCGCCCAGGTGCGCCTCACCTGGAACCGCGATCGCGTGACCATCACCGTCGCCGACGACGGCGGGGGCGCCCGTACGGCACCGAACGCGTCCCCGGACCGTCCACCCGGTTACGGCCTGATCGGGATGCGCGAACGCGCCACCGCGGTCGGGGGGCGCCTTACCGCGGGCAGCCGCCCGGAGGGCGGCTTCCTCGTCTCCACCGAACTGCCCCTGCCGCCCGCCAGGGACACGGCGCGGGAGACCGGCGCGGAAACGACCGCCGGAGAGGCCGGGGATGCGCCGTGACGCTGCGCGTCCTCCTCGCCGACGACCAGGCCCTGCTGCGCGCCGCCTTCCGGACGCTGCTCGACACCGCCGACGACATCACCGTCGTCGGCGAGGCGGCCGACGGCGGGGAGGCGGTGCGCCTCACCCGGGAGCTGCGCCCGGATGTGGTGATCATGGACATCCGCATGCCCGAGGTGGACGGCCTCACCGCCACCTCGCAGATCTGCGCGGACCCGGAACTGCGTGCCAGCCGCATCCTGATCCTCACCACGTACGAGACCGACGAGTACGTCGCTCAGGCGCTCCGCGCGGGGGCCGGCGGCTTCATCGGCAAGGGCATCGGGGCCGAGGACCTGCTGGACGCGGTGCGCACGATCGCCAACGGCGACACCCTCCTGTCGCCCGCCGCGACCCGCTCCCTGGTGGCCCGTTTCCTGGCCACCCCCGACGGAGCCCCGCCGCACGACCCCGAACGGCTCGCCGTGCTCACCCCGCGGGAACGCGAGATGGTCGCGCTGGTCGCGACCGGCCTGTCCAACCAGGAGATCGCCGAGCGGATGTTCCTCAGCCCCTACACCGTCCGCGCCCACGTGCAGCGCGCGATGATGAAGCTGGAGGCCCGCGACCGCGCCCAACTCGTCGTCATCGCCTACCGCACAGGCTTGGCCCAAGCCACCCCCGATAACGACACAGCGTGACCCTTCCTCCCCGCCATCGACCCGGCGCCTTGCTTGTCCCGATTTTCACTGTTTGAGCAGGGCAGTCATCCGGCGACCGAGAGTGCCCGAGTTGCGTGGGCGGACTGGTTTCGGTGGCGCGGCCTGCGGGAATGGCGTCGTGCGTCGTCTCCCCCCTCGAAGGAGCCCTGGAAGGGGGGTTGGTGATGGGTATCGTGTCACCGGGTTTCCATGGCCGAGGGCGCGGGACGGGCGTCGAGCTCCCTCCCGGCCAGTACCTGACAGAGGACTTCCCCGTCCTGTCGGCCGGTCCGACGCCGCGGGTCAGCACGGAGCAGTGGAAGTTCACCGTCATGACCGAGAGCGGCCGGGAGTACAGCTGGGACTGGCGGCAGTTCACGGAGCTGCCCAGCGAGACGCCGACCGTCGACATCCACTGCGTCACCAAGTGGTCCAAGCTCGGCACCCGCTGGGAGGGCGTGTCGCTGGACACCCTGCTGGCCGAGGTGGACACCGCCGCCGACTACGTGCTCGCCCAGTCTTACGGGGGCTACACCACCAACCTGCCGCTCGCGGACGTCATGGACGGGCAGGCGTGGATCGCCTACCGCTTCGACGGCGAAGATCTCCCCGCCGAGCACGGGGGGCCGGCCCGGCTGCTGGTGCCGCACCTGTACTTCTGGAAGTCGGCCAAGTGGGTGCGCGGCATCCGCCTGCTCGATCAGGACGAGCCGGGGTTCTGGGAGACGGCCGGTTACCACGACTACGGGGACCCATGGCGCGAACAGCGGTACCAAGGCGACTGACCTGGCGCGTCGCCCGGCTCGCCGCGACGCGGACCGAGACGCCCACCGCCGAGACGCTGGTCTTCGACGTGCCCGGCTGGCCGGGCCACACGGCGGGCCAGCATGTCGACGTGCGGCTCACCGCCGAGGACGGCTACAGCACCCAGCGCAGCTACTCGATCGCCGCGCCCGCCGCCGGCGACCGGGTCGAGCTGACGGTGCAACGCGTGCCGGACGGGGAGGTCTCGCCCTACCTGGCCGGGGGCCTGTCGCACGGCGATCCGGTGGAGATCCGCGGGCCGGTGGGCGGCTGGTTCGTCTGGCGTCCCGACGCCAGGGCGCCGGTGCTGCTGGTCGCCGGCGGATCGGGGATCGTGCCGCTGATGGCGATGATCCGCGCCCGCGGGCAGGCCGGCAGCCGCACGCCGTTCCGGCTCGTCTACTCGGTGCGGACACCCGCCGACCGGTACTACGCCGCCGAACTGCGCCGTGGAGCCCCCGGCCTGGACGTCGCCCACCTCTACACCCGCGAGGCGCCCGAGGGCCGGCGGCCGCCCGGGCGGCTCACGGTCGCCGACCTGGACGCCCACGGCTGGCCCGCCGACTTCGAGCCGGACTGCTTCGTCTGCGGCCCGACCGGGTTCGTGGAAACGGCCGCCGAGGTGCTGCTGGCCCTCGGCCATGCCGCCCGCAAGATCAAGACCGAGCGATTCGGCCCGACAGGAGGCTGACGATGATCGACGACTACCAGGACGGGAACGCGCTGGCCGGCCCGCTGAGCGAGATCTTCACCCCCGATGTCACCACCGCTGAGGCCCGTTGCGCGGGCTGCGCCCGAACCGGCCCGGTCGCGACCCTGCGTCTCTACCACCACGCCCCGGGACTCGTCGCCCGCTGCCCCGCCTGCGAAGAGATCCTCCTACGCATGGTCCGGACACCGGAGGCCGCCTGGCTCGACATGCGCGGCATCACCGCACTGCGCATTCCCCTTCCCTGATCTTGGAAACGCGGACGGGAAAAGCCATGATGCCCCGCTGAAAGGCCGGGAGCCGGGCTGTTGTCAGCGCGGATTCGGCGGGTGCGGCGTGGTGGTTCGGGTGCGGAGTCGTGCGTGGAAGCGTTCGGTGTCGATGACGGCGCGGCGGTGGGTTCCCTGGCAGACGGTGGCGTCGTCGTCGTGGGCGTTGACAGTGAAGGTGAGTTGTCTGCCGTCGACGGCCGTGAGTTCGGCGTGGACGGTCAGGGTGCTGCCGGGGGGTGTGGGGGCCTGGTGGCTGAGGTCGACGTGCACGCCCAGGGTCTGCTCGTGGTCTTCCAGGTGCCCGTGCAGGGCGCGCATACAGGTCCATTCCACGATGCCGACCAGGTAGCCGGTGGCCAGGACGGCGGGCATGGCGGCGAAGTGGTCGGATTCGGGCAGCAGGTGCGGGACGGTGCGTTCGGCCGGGACGGTGTAGTCCAGCCGTGCGGCCAGGCCCGGCTGAAGTGATGCGTGCATGAGGCTCCTCCTGTTCGCCGGGATGATCTCTATTGTCCGTCGCCGGTGGCGATGACACCGGCCTTTTCGATCATCGGGACAGCCTTGGTGGATGGCCCCGGGGGGCGCCTGGGTCAGGGGGCGGTGATGGGG
>NZ_SMLC01000015.1 GCF_004349245.1 Actinomadura sp. 6K520
GGGCGACCTCCGCCCCCACCCGCAACGTCACGCCCACGCACGAAATCTATGCCGGGGAGAGTTGCGAAGAGAAGCCGCCCTGGAGCTGTTCACCCGGCCACCGACGGCAAAGCCGCGCTCGACCGTGCGCACGGAGGAAGGTC
The DNA here is from genome assembly GCF_004349245.1 of Actinomadura sp. 6K520. Classification (GTDB taxonomy): domain Bacteria; phylum Actinomycetota; class Actinomycetes; order Streptosporangiales; family Streptosporangiaceae; genus Spirillospora. The sequence continues at coordinate 144 of NZ_SMLC01000015.1, forward strand.
AGCGGGCGGAGAGCAGGGCGTCGGCCAGGTTCTCGCCGGGCCGCATACCCGGCGGAATGGCGAAGACGGCGCTGCCGGTGTGCTCGATGAAGGCGTTGAGCCGGTCGGACTCGGCCAGCTTGCGCTGGGTGCGGACGAAGTCTCCGGGGTCGCTCATGTAAGCGCAGAACAAGAGGCCGCTGTCGTAGGCGTCGTGGCCTCCGCCGGAATGCACGGGCATGTCGTCACCGTGGTCGTGATCCGCGTCCTTGCCGTGGTGGTGGTCGGCGACCGGTTGCCTGTTGGCCTGGAAGCCGTAGTCGTAGTTGTACGCGCGGCGCAACATCGGGACGTCGTGCACCAGCGCCACGTGGGAGTCGGCGAGGATGAGAGGCTTGCCGTCCGGTCCCTTCTTGCCGAAGTCGGGGTCGCTGAACTCGTGCCCGCCGCTGAGCGGGGCCCCGTCGCTCCGGCGCCGCCCGATCGTCCGGTCCTGTGTGCGCGCGGTCGAGGTGTCCCACTTCGGCAGGTCCATGCGGATCTTGCGGAAGACCAGGTAGGTGCCGCCGGAGAACCAGGCCGGCTCATCGGCGTCCGACCAGACGGCACGGTCGAACTCGGCGGTGCCGAAGCGCGGGTTGGTGGTGCCGTCCCGGTGGCCGAACAGGTTGCGCGGTGTGGCGTCGCCGAACGCTCCCAGAAAGCCCTGCTGACTCCACTGCAGCCGGGCCAGGCCCGGAGCGCGGCTGCGCAGGGTGCGGAAGGCCCGGCTGACCGTCTGGAGGTCGTCGCCGCAGACCTGGACGAAGAGCTCCCCGCCGCTCCAGACCTTCTCCAGCCGGTCGCCGCGGAAGTCGGGAAGCGGCGCCAGCCGCCGGGGCCGCGCCCCTTCTCGTCCGATTCGCTCGAACAGGTCCGGTCCCAGGCCGAAGGTGACGGTCAGCCTGGACGGTTCCAGATCATCGGCGACGCCGGAATCGGCCGGCACCTCCGGCCGGGCGAACGGCATGGGACCTGGCGGGAGCCCCCGCGTGAGGCGTTCGGCGGCCACCGTCCACCCTTCGGTGAGCCGCCGGAATGCGGCCACGGTCTGCTCGGTGGACAGGCGCTCGCCTTTCACCGGGTGGGTGGTCTCCAGGTTGAACGCCGCGAAGAGCGCGTACCGCTGCTGTGCGGTGGTGATGCCGGCCTGGTGCGCGCCGTGGAACGGCTCGATGCGCCCCCCGGCCTGTGCTGGACGCGGCGCCGGGGCGGTGTCACGACCACCGGCCACCAGCGCACCACCCGTCGCCGCCGCACCCGCGGTCGCCGCGAACGCGGCGATCGCACCGCGCCGCGAGAAGCGATGGCCTGATTCCTTGGACACAAGCACCCCCGAAACGGATCGGAAACCTTCAGGTAACCTGAAGCCTATAGGCGGCTTCAGGCATCCTGAAGGTGGGGTCGTCCGAAGGGGAGAGCGGTGGTCCCGTGCCAGGTCAGGAGGTGGTCCGGCCCTCGAAAGCGGCGCGCACCGCGTCACCGAGCTCACGATGGACGGGGTCGGCGTCCGCGCCGAACATGCGCTCGTCGACGTCGGCCACCGCCCGCTGGGCCTCGGCCAGTAGGCGGGCACCGCTCGGCGTGATCTCGATCGTCGAAGCCGACCCGGCACGGGCGTTATGGTCGCGGACGAGTTCCGCGGCGGCGAGCGCCTTGACCGCGCCGTGCACGCTCTGGACAGTGATCCCCGACATCCGCGCCAGGTCGCTGAACGACGTCCCCGGCATGGTGGCGATGTGGCCGAGCAGCCCGAGCCTGGCGACCGTTAGCCCCAGCGGGGCGAGGACGTTGGTGAGTTCGGCCTCGATCCGGCGCGCCAGTGACAGCACGACGATGGACGTGCTGGTGACCGGCGGACCGGAACGGCCATTGTCGGTGGTCACCCCACCAGTGTTCCCCATACCACCACCCCACGGCCCACCTCCAACGGACCCGCTGCGGTGCGCCAGGACGCCGAGCCCCCGCGGCCGAGTGCGCCCGCGAGCCGCCCAACCGAAGGACTCCACCGGCCCACGCGGAACCCGAGGTCGCGCACAGACCGCGCCGGTCAAGCCCCTTCACCAGGATGTTCCGCCGAAGTTGGCCGCCAAGGTGCTCACCGGGGGCGGGACCAGTCTGAGGCCCGAATGAAGGAACCGTCACCGCTCAGGGCATGGCCCGACGTCCCCACACGGGTCTTGTTCGGCCGCGACGGCCGCCTGTTCCCCGCGTGGAGACCTACGCCGCCGATCAGGCGGCGGGCTGGGGCCCGGACTTGCCGTGGGGGTGCTGCTCATCAACTGTGGACACCAGAGACGAGCCCGCGATCCCATACGCGAACATGGCGCCCGTAGCGACGCACAGCGGCCGTGAGTTGTTCCAGGTCGGGCTCTCTGTCGTACAGATCCGTGGATGGCCCCCACTGACGGGGATCAGCGGGACGCCGACCGACTCTGACGCGGCTCCCGCGTGTTCCGCGCTCCACGACGACCAGGAAGGGAGCCGGCCCCCTGTCGGTCAGCACCGGAAGGTGAAAGACGACCACCTCGGCGATCTGCGGCCAGGCGATGTGTTGCGCAGGACGCCTGCCCAGGTAGACACCGTCCCTCCCGATGGCCACCAAGACGTCACCGGCGACATTGCGGCGGTCCCGACGGTCGTCATGCACCAGGTAGCCCAGCACCCCGCCGCAGACCGCAGCCATGAACAATGTCGCCAGCGACCAGCCGAGCACGCCCGGCCCACCAGCCAGAACGGAGTACAGCAAGGCAGCGGCGGGACCGATCACGAACGGCGCGCACACCAGCGCGATCACCCATACGAGCGGGTCACGGCCCTTGCGAAGGACATAGACGGCATCAACCGGCGGGAGAACCAGGTCATGCGAGCCCGGCATCGCGCCCTCCGGGTGGCACGGTAGATGACTGCATCTCGTTTGTACCACCAGGTCCCGCCCGTGTCCCGGGTCAGGACGCCGGCCACGACCTGGCGGCGGACGGACGGCTTCGACGATCACAAAACAGGCCCGCCCGAAACGTGTGTTTCGAGCGGGCCTGTTCTTGGGGTGGAGGTGGCGGGAATCGAACCCGCGTCCTTCGGTGATGAGTCAGGGCTTCTCCGGGTGCAGCCTGCTTGACGCTTTCTCAGCCCCGGCGCTCACGCAGGCGTGTCGCCGACGGGCTCAGTCGCTGTTTACTGTCCCTACAGGCCCCGCGACCGGGCTTGCAGGTTGAGTCTCCTTACGATGCCAGACCCCGGTTCGGAGACGCTACCGGGCTGACAGAGTCGCTCCTCGCCTCAGGCGGCGAGGGCGAACTCGGACTGCTTCTTGTTGGCAGTTATTGGTTTGCTGTCACAGGATTTACGAGGTCACGACAGCAACCCTCGACCCGCTTCCCCTGGCTCGAACGACCGAAGTCGAAGCCGGTCACCCCCATGTTCAGTTGTCAACGCGGCAGTCCCGGGACGTCCGCACGACGACGCTACAAGCATAACGTGCGGGACGGCAACGTCATTCCCCCGCGGGCAGCCGTGAACCCCGGTGGGCGCGAGTGTCCTCACGCCCACCGGGGTCGACCGGCAGGGTCGGGCCGGTCCGGACGGCGGAGCCTCCCCCGAGACGAGGCTCCGGTCTCATCACGGCGACTGAGCCCGCAACCCCCCGAGCGGGATCTCAGTCACCCGTGAAGACGCGCGGAGGCGGCGGGATGGTTGCCTCCCCGACGTAAAGAGATAACAAAGCCGTAACGGGGACCTCAGCCGCGGAGGAAGTCGGCGGCGAGCTTGGAGGTGTTGACCCTGCCCTCGACGGCGATGGCGAAGGCGCGGTCGCCGACGCTGCCGACGAACCAGGAGACCGACTTGTTCCGGCTGCCGTCCCGGTACTCGGCGAGGGCGGCGACGCCGACGAGGTCGCCGGAGACGCGGGCGCCGCGGGCGTTGCCGTGGGACGCGGTGCGGCCGAGGACCTTCTTGAGGCTCACGATGGACTCGGACTTGAGGTTCTGCGGCGGGGGCGCCTGGATGGTCTTGGGGATGTCCTTGAGGACGTACGGGGGCTTCCAGGTGCCGTTCTGGGCGGCGGCGGCGACGAGGGCCATGGTGAGGGGGCTCACCTGGACGTTGCCCTCACCGATCATCGCGGCGGCCTTCTCGCCGTCGTCGGCGGGGGCGGGCACCGAGCCGGTGAAGGCCGGGACGCTCAGGCCCCATTCCTGGCCGATGCCGAGCTGGGCGGCCGCGTTGACGAGGGTCCGGGCGTCCAGCTTGGTGTGGAGCTGCGCGAGGGTCGTCTTGCAGGACGCGGCGAAGTGGTTGGCGAAGGTGCTGTCGCCGCGGGGCTGGTTGGTGAACGTCTTGCCGCCGACGGTGACGCTGCCGGGGCAGGTCGTCTCACTCGACTGGCTCATGCCCGCCCCGGAGAACAGGGCCTCGGCGGACACGATCCCGAACGTCAGCCCGGGCGGGTACTCGCCCTCGAACGCGAGGTTCGTGCCGCCCGTCCCGTGGTTGGACACGGCGAGCACCTCGCCGGTGCTGGGCCGCACCACCACCATGGACGCGGGGTAGGGCAGGCCCGTGAGCGCCTTGTCCGCCTTGCGCTGGTAGGACGGGTCGAGGGTGGTCTGCACCTCCTGCGGCGGCTGGCCGTCCCAGGAGCGCAGTTCCTTGGTGTTCTCCCCCGACTCGTCCTGCGCGACGACGCGGACGGTGGGCGTGCCGGCGAGCCGGCGCTGCTGCAGGAGCTGGATGCCGCTGACGCCGATGGTGTCGCCCGGCTGGTAGGGGGCGCCCACCTGCTGGAGGCGGTCGGCGGTGGCGGGGCCGAGGGTGCCGACGAGTTCGGGCGCGTAGGCGGGGGCGATCGGCGCCTGGACGCCGTTGAACTTCAGCCCGGGGACGGCGGTCAGCCGCTGGACGAGCGCGTTGTGCGCGGGGACCTGCAGGGTCAGCAGCGGCAGGAAGTCCTGCGGCGGGGCGGAGCGGACGCGGCCGAGGAGGCGTTCGGCGTCCAGCCGGCGGCCGCCGTCGAATTTGGCCTGCTCGGCGAGCAGGTCGAGGGTCTTCTTCGGGTCGGCGAGCTGCCCGGGGAACACTCCGACGTCGTAGGCCCCGACCTTGCGCACGAGCGAGCGGCCGTGCGTGTCGGTGATGGCGGCGCGCTTGGGGCCCTCGGTCACGACGGCGAGCCGCTGCCCCGGCTTGAGGCTCGTGTGGATGATCGACGGGCTCCAGACGACCTTCCACTTGCCGCCGACGCGCTTGAGGCGCATCAGCCCGGGATACTCCCACGGCTGGCCGTTCTCACCGAGGTCGATCTTGACGGTGAAGCGCGCGTCGGCCTCGTCGCCGTTCTGGACGATTTGGGCGACATCGCTGTCGCTGACACCGGTGCCGAGGGACAGCCGCAGCGACGCGGCGTCGAGCTGGCGGCCGACGCGGCTCAGCGCGTCCGCGACCTCCTGGCGGTCCACGCCGACGGTGTTGCCGGCCGCCGCCTCGAAGTTGCCGACCTGCCAGGCGATCAGGAAGTCGCGGACGGCCGGCATCGCCGACCGCTCGGCCCAGCATCCCGTCGTCATGCCCGCGACCAGCGCACCGCTCACCGTCAGGGCGACCGCCCGGCGCCGTGTCCTCCGGATTCCGCCGGGGAACCGCCTCCGGCCTCGGTTCGTCATCGACACCCTTCACCGTCTCCTGAACCGGGCCGCCGCCGCCTTCTGCATCTCCCGCTCGGCTTCCCGCTTGGCGATGGCCTGGCGTTTGTCGTAGCTCTTCTTACCACGGGCCAGGCCGATCTCGACCTTGGCCTTGCCGTCCTTGAAATACAGCGAAAGCGGGATCAGCGTCCACCCTGGCTCGGACGACTTCGCGATGACCTTCTGGATCTCGCGCTTGTGCAGCAGCAGCTTGCGGCGCCGGCGGGGGGCGTGGTTGGTCCAGGTGCCCTGGGTGTACTCGGGGATGTGGACGTTGTCCAGCCAGACCTCCCCGTCCACCACGTGCGCGTAGCCGTCGGCGAGGGAGGCGCGTCCGGCGCGCAGGGCCTTGACCTCCGTGCCCGTCAGCACCATGCCCGCCTCCCACGTCTCGTCGATGTGGTAGTCGTAGCGGGCGCGCTTGTTCTGGGCGATGAGCCTGCGCCCGGTGTCCTTCTTGCGCCCGGTGTCCCGTGCCACGTCATCATCCTTGTCCGGCGTCTCGGTGTTGTCCGGCGTCTCCGTCGGTCCGGCGGTCGGTCGCCGGCCGGGTCAGTCGTCCGGCAGGGCCGCGCGCAGGCCGCGCAGCACCGCCCGGGCGCGCCGCTCGGCCACCGGGGGCGGGCGGTCCGCGGAGACCGCGATGTCGGGTTCGATCCCCACCCCGTCGAGGTTACGGCCGCCAGGGGTCCGGTAGCGACCGACGGTGAGCTCGATCACCGACCCGTCGGCGAGCGTGACGGCCTCCTGCACCGACGCCTTCCCGTACGTACGCGATCCTATGATCACCGCGCGGTCGCGGTCACGGAGAGAGCCGGCGACGACCTCGGCGGCGCTGGCGGTGCCGGCGTCGACGAGCACGACGAGCGGGGTCTTCGCGTCGCCGGGCGCGGTGACCGCGAGGTCGCGGGCCGGCCGCCCGCGCGGCCGGTACGTCACCACGGGGCCGCTCCGCAGGAACGCCGAGGCCGTCTCGACCGCCTCCTCCAGGAGGCCGCCCGGGTTGCCGCGCAGGTCGAGCACGACGCCGCCTTCGGGACGGCCGTGCGGCGGCTCCCCGGACACGGCCGCGCGGACCTGCCGTCCCGTACCGCGCGTGAAGGCGCCGACCCGCACGAGCCGGGCGTCCTCTGGGAGATCGGTCACGGTGACGTCCCCTTCGGAGACCTGCGTGCGGACGAGATGGAACCGCTTTGTTCGACGGCCGCGCTCCACGGTTAGTTCGACGGCGGCCTCGGGACGTCCCCGCAGCGCCTCCGCGACGCGCTCGACGCCCCACCCGGCCACGGACGAGCCCCCGACGGCGGTGACGACGTCGCCGGCCCGCACGCCCGCGCGGGCGGCGGCGGTGCCCGGCTGGACGCTCGCCACGAGCACCCGTCCGCCGGCGCCGTCCCCGCCGTCGCGGGTGCCGAGCCACAGCCCGACGCCGCCGTAGTCGCCGTTGAGGCGTCCCTCGACGTCGTCGTACTCGCTGGCGGAGTAGTAGCGCGCCCACCTGTCGTCCAGGACGCGGAGCATGCCCTTGATGGCGGCGCGGTCGAGGTCGCCGCGTGCGACGGGTTCGGCGGCGTGCCGGCCGATCTGCGCGGCCGCCTCGTTGAGGACCGATCCGTCCGCCGCCGCGGTGGGCTGCCGCGGGCCCGAGCCGGTCACGGCGCCCGCGCCGTACGCGGCGACGATCGCGGCCGCGACGGCGGTGCCGCGCAGCAGGCGGCCCGCTCCTCGCTGGTCGGGGGGCCGGGGCCGCTTCCCCGGGAGCGGCACGATCCGGAGCATGCGGCAAGTGTAGAGCGGCGCGCGACGCCGGATCCGGCGGTTGCGCCGGATCCGGTCATCGCGTCAGATCTTCAGGTATCTCCGCAGCGTGAGGAACGACGCGACCGCGCACAGCAGCACACCGAAGCAGATGGAGACGATGATGACGGCTATCACCGTGCTCCAGCCGAGCTGGCTCACGAGCTGGACGTCCCCGGCCAGTCTGTCGATCAGCAGCTTCTTGCTGAAGATCAGCAGGATGGACGCGAACCCGCCGCCGATGAGGCCGGCGATGGCGCCTTCGAGGATGAACGGCAGCTGGATGTAGGTGTTGGACGCGCCGACCAGCCGCATGATGCCCGTCTCCCGGCGCCGGTTGAACGCCGACAGCCGGACGGTGTTGCCGACCAGCATCACCGCGGCGATCACCTGGATGAGCGCGATCGTCAGCGCCGCCACCTGCAGGCCGTTCAGGATCCGGAAGAACCGCTTCAGGATCTCCTGCTCGTTGATGACGGTGTCGACGCCCGGCTGGCCGAGCATCGCCTGCGCGACCGCCTTGTACTCCTCGGGGTTGCTCAGCTTGACCCGGAACGAGTCGGGGATGTCACCCTCACGGGTGCTCTCCACGAAGCCGGGCGAGCCCGCGAAGCGGTCCTTGAACCGGTCGTAGGCCTGCTGCTTGTTCTCGTACTGGACCTCGGAGACCTGCGGCATCTGGTCCAGCTGCCCCTTGAGCGCCTGCCGCTGCTGGTCGGTGACGTCCTGCTTCTTACAGCTCGGGTTCGAGCTCGTCTTGGCGCACAGGAAGATCGAGACCTCGATCTTGTCGTACCAGTAGCTCTTGGACGAGTCGACCTGCTGCCGCAGGAGCAGCCCGGTGCCGAAGAGCGCCATGGCGATGGCGACGGTGATGACGAGGGAGATCGTCATCGTCATGTTCCGGCGGAGACCGATCCAGATCTCCTGGAGAACGAACTGTACGCGCATGCCTCGCTGTCCTTGATCTGTGTCCCGCCGAAGCCTGGGCCGTCCCGATGTGGCCCGATGCGGGCGGTTCCTACCGCGTGGCCCTCGGGGTGTCGTACGAGCCGGCAGGAATCGATGGTTCAGATGGAAGTGCCGTGGAGGGTACCGGGCCCCGGCCCGGACGGCGGGCGGACGTGATCCCGCACTCCCCGGCGAACACGGTCAGTAGGCCTGTCCGTACACGCCGCGCGACTGGTCGCGGACGACCCGTCCGTCCTCCAGCTCGACGACGCGCTTGCGGAAGGCATCGACGATCGCGGCGTCGTGGGTGGCCATGACGACGGTGGTGCCGGTCCGGTTGATCCGGTCCAGCACCTTCATGATGCCGATCGAGGTGGCGGGGTCGATGTTGCCCGTGGGCTCGTCCGCCAGCAGGATCATCGGCCGGTTGACGAACGCCCGCGCGATGGCGACGCGCTGCTGCTCGCCGCCGGACAGCTCGTCCGGCATCCGGTGGGCCTTGCCCTCCAGGCCGACGAGGTCGATGACCTCGGGGACGACCTTGCCGATGAAGCGCCGCGGCTTGCCGATCACCTCGAGGGCGAACGCGACGTTCTCGAAGACGTTCTTGTTGGGGAGCAGGCGGAAGTCCTGGAAGACACAGCCGATCCTGCGGCGCAGGTGCGGCACCTTCCAGTTGCTCAGCCTGTTCAGGTCCTTGCCCGCCACGTGCACGTGACCCTGGGAAGGACGCTCCTCCTTCAGGATGAGGCGCAGGAAGGTCGACTTCCCGGAGCCGGAGGGACCGACCAGGAACAGGAACTCGCCCTTTTCGATGGCGACGTTCACGTGTTGCAAGGCGGGCCGGTTCTGGCTCGGGTAGACCTTGGTGACGTTGTCGAAGTGGATCACGGCTGCATCACGGCGGTTCGGTCTCTAGGGGTTGGGGAGCGGCCCGGCCCGCGGGCCGCGGAATCCTCCGCGGCCTCCGGTCTGCGCCGCCCGGCTTCGCGGCCAGGTGGGACGCGGAGCCTTCGAGCAGTGTAGAGGGGACGGTCAACTGTCTCGTCCCACTCGACGTGGTAGGGGGGCCGGGAACCGGCGCATGCCCCGATCAGCACGTGCCGTCCGATCAGTGCCATGTGAACCGTCTCCCGACGTCCGGCCGTTTCATACCGTCAAGCCCCCGGACTTGCCGGAACGACCATACAGTCCGGCTACGCTGGATGATGGCGAAAGATACCTAATAGGTCGACAGACACCAGACCGGTCGACGCTTCCCCGCACGGACCCGCGTGCCCGTTCCTTGAGATTGGGGCCCACCGCATGAGCTGCGAACATCTGATCTGCGCTCGGTGCTCGAACCCCGTGGTGGAGGGGCGCTGCCCCATCTGCCGGGAGGCCCGCTCGGAACTGCACCGCCACGGACCGTTCACCTCGCCCGCCCTGGTTCTCGCCGGCCTCGTCGCCCTGCTGTTCGTCGCCCTCGTCCTGCAGCGCGCCTACGGCTGACCGCGGGGCGCCTTCTTCGGTCCGGCTCTCAGGGCTGCTTCTTGAGCGGTGGCGTGGCGGCCTTGGAGATCGCTCCCTCGTCGGCGATGACGTGCGCCTTCGGACGGGCCTCGCCCTTCTTGCCCTCGTCGTTCTTGTCGCCGTCTTTCTTGTCGTCGTCCTTCTGGCCGGTGTCCTTCGCGTCGCCGCCCTGCTTCCCGCGCGGCGGGTCGTACGCCGCGAAGTGCAGGGTCGCGCTGGTGTCGACCTGGTTCCCCTCGACGGTTCCGTCGAGCAGGTGCTCCGCCTCCTTCGGGATCTCCGGCTTGGGCGTGTCGGGGTCCTCGGCGATGAGCGAGGTGTTGCGGAACAGCGAGTAGACGATCAGGCCGCCGCCGCTCTCCGTGCGGAGCCCGAAGTAAGGGAAGGGCGTGGCCGTGTAGACGACCTGCAGCGTGAGGTCGTCCGCCTTGGCCTTCTTCTTGGCGCGCTTGGCGTCCTTGTAGAAGCCGGTCGTGACGGCGCTCGACTTCATCACCTTGGCGGCGACGCTGCCCTCGCCCTCCGCGGCGACCGTCGCGTGGATGCCGATGACGTCGCGGGGACGGATCAGGAGGGACGTGTCGTCCGTGCTGAGCGCCTCCGCGTAGCCGTCGTCGTCGACGGCGATGTCCGGCAGCTTCGCCTTGCGGTGCATCTCGGTCGCGAACGTCAGCTTCCAGTCCTCGGACGGCTTGCGAAGGACGAACGCCATCAGCACCGTGCGCTCGCTCTTGCGCTCACCGAGGACGGAGCGCTTCACCGACGCCACGAACCACTGCGGATAGGCGTCGTCCTTGAGCTTCGGCACGTACAGCTCGGGGTCGCCGTACACGAAGCGCCGCACCGGGTCGCCGTCGTAGGCGGCCTCGCGGAACTCGGCCGCGGTGAGCTGGGACTGCCCGTCGGACGTCCAGGTCAGCGCCAGCCGCTCGTCGCCGGCCGCCCTGGCCACGTCCTCGTCGGTGACATAGGTGCGGAACGCCCGCTCCGCGACGTCCGGGGTCAGCGGGACGGGCTCGGGCGGCGAGGTCGCGGGCACGCTCACGGCGGGCCGCGCCTTCGACTCGTCCCCGGCGCAGCCCGCGAGGGCGAGCGCCAGGACGAGCGGCACCACGGCCGCGATCACCCGCGTGAACCTGTGCACAGACCGTCCCCCGGACCGAGTTCCCCTCCGGCCGCCCTCCGGCCGGCGTCCTCGGCCCGTGATTCTGCCACCCACATGATATTGGCCGCGTGATCCCCTCCGCGGCGAAAGCGGCGCACCGGGGACGGAAGGGCGTCGACCGGGCGGCGGTTAGCAGTCCCCGGACGGCGCTAAGCTCGTGAGCGTGGCAGGCATCGAACCCGAAGAGCAGCTCAAGGAGCTCGGCTCGACCCTGTCCAGCATCGAGCAGGTGCTGGACCTCGACGGCATGCGCCGGGACATCGCCGAGCTGCGGGAACAGTCGGCCGACCCTGACCTGTGGAACGACCAGGAGCGCGCCCAGACGGTGACGCGCCGCCTGTCGTACCTGGAAAGCGAGCTGGGCCGGGTCGAGGGCCTGCGGCAGCGGCTCGACGACGCCGCCACCCTCTACGAGCTCGCCCGGGAGATGGACGACGCCGACACCCGCACGGAGGCCGACGAGGAACTCGCGGCGCTGCGCAAGGCCGTCGAGCAGCTCGAGGTCCGCACCCTCATGTCCGGCGAGTACGACGCCCGGGAGGCGCTGGTCACCATCAACGCGCAGGCCGGCGGGGTGGACGCGGCCGACTGGGCCGAGCAGCTCCAGCGGATGTACCTGCGGTGGGCCGAGCGGCACGGCTACCCGACGGAGGTCTACGAGACGTCCTACGCCGAAGAGGCCGGGATCAAGTCCACGACGTTCACGGTCAAGGCCCCCTACGCATACGGGACGCTGCGCGGCGAGCACGGCACGCACCGGCTGGTGCGGATCTCCCCGTTCGACAACCAGGGCCGCAGGCAGACCTCGTTCGCGGGGCTGGACGTCGTTCCGGTCGTGGAGCAGAGCGACCATGTCGACATCGACGAGAACGACCTGCGGGTGGACGTCTACCGCTCGTCCGGGCCCGGCGGGCAGGGCGTCAACACCACCGACTCGGCGGTACGGATCACCCACATCCCGACCGGCATCGTCGTGTCCTGCCAGAACGAGCGCAGCCAGATCCAGAACCGCGCCACGGCGATGAACGTCCTGCAGGCCAAGCTCCTGGAGCGCAAGCGCCAGGAGGAGGAAGAGAAGATGTCCGCGCTGCGCGGCGAGGGCACCAGCAGCTGGGGCACGCAGATCCGCAACTACGTGCTGCACCCGTACCAGATCGTGAAGGACCTGCGCACCGGCGTCGAGGTCGGCAACCCCTCCGCGGTCCTGGACGGCGACATCGACGAGTTCATCGAGGCCGAGATCCGCTGGATGCGCCAGCGGGAGACCGAATCGGCCTGACGCAAGATCTTTCGACGAGGTTTCGTGTTCACAGCGTGACGGCATGATCACTCTGCGAGGATGACGGGCGGTCAGGAATCGCCGTCGCCACTCGGGGGGCAGTATGCCCGCACGTACCATCGCCGGAGCCGCGCTCCTCACGTCCGGCCTGCTCGCCGCGGCGCTGAGCGCGGGCTGCTCGGGCGCCGCCTCGTCCGCCGACCCGGCGAAGCCCGCGGGGACGCCCCCGCTGACCAAGGCCCAGGCCCAGCAGGTGCTGGCGTCCTTCACCCAGGCGGCCGACCGCGCCGGCCGGGGGCTCGACCGCAGGTCGCTGCACGCCATCGAGACCGATCCGCAGCTCACCATGGACGTCGCGGCGCTCAGGCTCCGGCGTGCCGTCAAGCGGCCGCCGGCGAAGCTGCGGTTCACCGGCACGACGTTCTACATCCCCCGCCTGAACGGCTACCCGCAGTGGTTCGCCGTCGGAGCCGTCACCGGCCAGGACGAGCAGGCGCTGCGGCACGCGATGCTGTTCACGCGGGCCAAGGCCGACGCGCCGTGGCTACTCGCCGCCGACCCCCACCCCGGTGAGGCGTCGCTGAGCAAGGTGGCACTCGACCCGGACGGCTACGCCACACCGGTGACGCCGAACGCGAAGGGCCTCGCGGTCGCCCCCAGGAAACTGCCCGCCGCACACGCCGCCCTCCTCAGCGAAGGCCCCACCGCCGCAGGCGCGTCCGTCCTCGCGGAGGGACCGCAGACCACCGAGACCTACAAGGCGCTGAAAAACGGCGAGAAAACGCTGGCGGGACGCGGTGTGACCCTGTCGTCCAGGTTCTCCGCCGCCCCCTACACGGTCCACGCGCTGCGCACCAAGGACCGCGGCGCTCTCGTCTGGTACGTCCTGAAGCAGAACGAGGCGTACTCCTCGTCCCGCCCGGGCCGGCTCACCGTGAGCGGCGACCTCATCGGACTGGCCCCGACCAGAGCCGCCAGGACGCGCCTCGACACCACCGTCCTCGTGCAGTACCTGGCCACCGTCCCGCCGAAAGGCAAGGCCACGGTCACCGGCATGTACCGCAAGGCCGTGCACGTCAGATGACCTTTCCGCCGACGCTCCTCCCCTGATCTCCGTCGGGTGCCGGGCCGTCCCGCTCCTCCGACCGCTGCAGCGGAACACCCGGCACCCGATGGTGCCACCTGGCACGCCGCGGGTCAGCGGGCGGCCACGAGCGAGACCGACTCGCCCAGAATGCGCCCCTTCCCGGACTCGGGCGCGTAACCGATGACCAGCCACTGCCAGGTCGTCCGCACGGTCTCACCCGGTTCGTCGCCGTTCTTCTCCAGGTGGTCGCGAACCTCTTCCGGAAGGGTGGACGCCTTACCTCCCGCCAGCGTCCTCTCCTCCTTCACCGCGTACCAGACGAGCGCCCCGCCATCCTCGGTGCGCAACGCGTAGGAGTCTCCCGGACCGGGCGTGACCGCCCCCCGCTCGACCGTCCAGTCACCCACTTCCTGATCCCGGGCATTGGACGTGTAGCTGTCGGGAACCAAGGCATCGTCGTCGCCGCCGAGATAACCCGCATGCGCTTCGGGCAGCCCGGATTCGGACGCGGCCAGCGCGTACCCCTCCCGGTCACGGTCAATCTGCGGCGGCCGCCCTTTGAACGTCAGCCAGTGCCCGGCACGCCAGCCGCCCTTGGCGTCCTCCTTGACGAAAACCCCGAGCACCTGCCGTTCACCCCCACCCGACCGTTCCAAGGCGGCCACCCCGAACCACCTGGGGTATTCACTCTGGCGAGGCACATAGAAAACGGGATTCGCCAGCGAGATCCGCGCCGACTTCGGCAACTTCCCATACATGCGAGCACGTGCGGCAACGGGCGCTTCCAGCGCCCCCGTCACCGCATCCCGCCAAAGCTCCGCGTCCCCGGAAGTGACCGCCCGATTATGCCGCTCAGCCCACTCCCGCAGGACCGAGGCCGACTCCTCAGCACCAATCGCGGGACCCGCAACAACCCCCGTCTCCCGAGCCCCGCCACCACTCCCCGAACACCCCGCTACAAGGGCGGTCAAAACCACCCACCAGGCAACCCGAGCCGTAGAACCCACAACGAACCCCACCAACCGGCCGACCGCCAAGTCCGGCAAGTGTAAAACGCCACCACCCCACCCACCGGGACCTTTTCCGGTCGAGCGATTGCAAGCCGGCCGTGACCACATCAGCCAGCACACCGGCCACGCGACGACCCCAACGTCCGCGATCGCGTCCGAAGGCAGGTTCCGAGCCTGCGAGAAACCTGATCGCGCAGCGAGCCGCTAGGCGAGCCGGAGCGATGCAGCGATCGCACGCAGTGCCCGCCGAAGGAAGGCGCTCTAGCGCCTGACGCCAAGGGCGCTGCAAAAAAACTACAGCGAGCTGGCGGTCACCAGGGTGCGGATGGCGCCGAGGGCCACCGACAGGGTCGCGAGGTCGAAGCTGTCGCTCTCCCATATCTCGCTGAGCGTCTGCTGGGCGCGCTGGAGCGCGGGCTTGTTCTTCTCCGCCCAGTGGAGCATGCGCTCGTCGGGGTGCAGGCCGGGGGCGCTGGTGACCAGGACGTCCTGGGTGAGCGCGGCGTGCGCCGTGTACAGGTCGTCGCGGAGCGCGGAGCGGGCCATCGAGCGCCACTTGTCGTCGCGCGGCAGCGCGATGATCCGTTCCCGCAGGCGGGAAAGCTGCAGCCGGTCGGCGAGGTCGAAGTAGACCTCGGCGGCCTCCTCGACGGGACGGCCCGTCTCGTGGGCGATGCCGACCAGGTCGAAGGTGGAGAAGGCGGGCACGAACGAGGCGCACTGCTCGGCCAGTTCGTCCGGCACGCCCAGTTCCGCGAAGCCGTCGCGGCGCTGCTCGAACGCGGCGAGGTCCAGTCCGACCAGCAGCTTCGACACGTGGGCGTGCAGCGCGGCCGCGCCGCCGGCGAAGAAGTCGATCGTCTCGTAGATGTCGAACGGGGGCCGCCGGTTGTGCAGCAGCCAGCGGGCGCCGCGTTCGGTGAGCTTGCGGGCCTCCAGCAGCATCGCGATCTGCGTGGACTCGGTGACCTGGTGCTGCAGGGCCTCCACCGACTGCCGGAACCGCGGCATGTCGAACACGTCGCGGGCGACGAGGTAGGCGCGGGCGATGTCGGACGACGACGCGCCGGTCTCCTCGTTCATCCGGAACACGAACGTGGAGCCGCTGGCGTTGACCAGGTCGTTCACCACGGCGGTCGTGATGATCTCGCGGCGCAGCGGGTGCCGGTCCATGTAGGCCCGGAACCGGGCGCGCAGCGGCGTCGGGAAGTAGTCGACCAGCCAGGACTCCAGGTACGGGTCGTCGGCCAGGTCGGACTCGGCGAGGTCGTGGTCGAGGGTGAGCTTGGCGTAGGCCAGCAGCACGGCGAACTCGGGACCGGTGAGCCCGAGGCCGGACTGCCGCCGCTCGGCGAGCGCCTTGTCGTCCGGCAGGAACTCCAGGCTCCGCTGGAGCCGGCCGTCCCGTTCGAGCTTGCGCAGGTACCGGGCGTGGATGTGCAGCATCGCCGGGGCCTGCGCGCGGGACGCGGCGAGCACCACGTTCTGCGCGTAGTTGTCGCGCAGGACGAGCCGCCCGACCTCGTCGGTCATTTCGTACAGCAGGTTGTCACGCTGCTTGCCGGTCAGCTCGCCGTCCCGCACCACCTGGTCGAGCAGGATCTTGATGTTGACCTCGTGGTCGGACGTGTCGACACCGGCGGAGTTGTCGATGAAGTCGGTGTTGACGCGGCCGCCGCCGCGGGCGTACTCGATGCGGCCGAGCTGCGTCACGCCGAGGTTGCCGCCCTCGCCGACCACGCGGCAGCGCAGGTCCGCGCCGTCGACCCGGACGGGGTCGTTGCCCTTGTCGCCGACGTCGGCGTTGCTCTCCATGGACGACTTCACGTAGGTGCCGATGCCGCCGTTCCACAGCAGGTCGACCGGCGCCGTGAGGACGGCCCTGATCAGCTCGTGCGGGGTGAGGGTCTTCACCCCGTCGTCGAGACCGAGCGCCTCGGTCATCTCCGGGGTCACCGCGATCGACTTGGCGGTGCGGGGGAACACGCCGCCGCCCTTGGAGATCAGCGAGGTGTCGTAGTCGGCCCAGCTGCTGCGCGGCAGCTCGAACAGCCGGCGGCGCTCGGCGAACGACGTCGCCGGGTCCGGGTCGGGGTCGACGAAGACGTGCCGGTGGTCGAACGCCGCGACGAGCCTGGTGTGCTCGGAGAGGAGCATCCCGTTGCCGAAGACGTCCCCGGACATGTCGCCGATGCCGACGGCGGTGAAGTCCTCCCGCTGG
The DNA here is from genome assembly GCF_004349245.1 of Actinomadura sp. 6K520. Lineage (GTDB taxonomy): Bacteria > Actinomycetota > Actinomycetes > Streptosporangiales > Streptosporangiaceae > Spirillospora. The sequence continues at coordinate 16,865 of NZ_SMLC01000015.1, forward strand.
ACGTCGGTGCCGAGGGAGCGGAAGTGGTACTTGACCGACTCCCAGGCGCCGCGGGCGGTGATGCCCATTCCCTTGTGGTCGTAGCCGACGGAGCCGCCGGACGCGAACGCGTCGCCGAGCCAGAAGCCGTACTCCGCGGCGACCTCGTTGGCGAGGTCGGAGAACGTCGCGGTCCCCTTGTCGGCGGCGACGACCAGGTAGGTGTCGTCGCCGTCGTGACGGACGACGTTCGGGGGCGGGACGACCTTGCCGTCCACGAGGTTGTCGGTCAGGTCGAGCAGGCCGGAGATGAAGTCCTTGTAGCAGGCGATGCCGGCCCGCTGCCACGCCTCCCGGTCCACGGACGGGTCGGGGAGCTGCTTGCCGACGAAACCGCCCTTCGCGCCGGCCGGGACGATCACGGTGTTCTTCACGGCCTGCGCCTTGACCAGGCCGAGGATCTCGGTGCGGAAGTCCTCGCGCCGGTCGGACCAGCGCAGCCCGCCGCGCGCCACCGACCCGAACCGCAGGTGCACGCCCTCGACCTCCGGCGAGTACACGAAGATCTCGTAGGTGGGCCTGGGCTCCGGCAGGTCCGGGATGGCCTGCGGGTCGAACTTCAGCGCCAGGTACGGCTTGCCCTGGTAGTAGTTGGTGCGCAGGGTGGCCTGGACGAGCGCCAGGTAGGCGCGGAGGATGCGGTCCTCGTCGAGGCTGGCGACCTCGTCGAGCCTGCCCCGGATCTCCTCGGTGATGCCGGCGCTGCGCTCCTCCTCGCCGCCCGCGATCGCGGGGTCGAGGCGGCTCTCCCAGAGCCGCATGATCAGCCGGGTGAGGGACGCGTTGCGCAGCAGCACCTGCTCGACGTAGCGCTTCGAGAACGTGGTGCCGGTCTGCCGCAGGTACAGGGCGTAGGCGCGCAGGATCATGGCCTGCCACCAGTGGAGCCCGACGTGCAGGACGAGGGCGTTGAAGCCGTCGTTCTCGATCTCGCCGCGCCACAGCCGGGTGAACGCCTCCTGGAAGAGGCCCTTCACGGCGTCCTCGGGGACGTCGGCGGGCGGCGCGTACCGCAGGCCGAGGTCGTAGATCCAGAACCGCCGCCCCTCGGCGGTGACGATCTCGTACGGCCGCTCGTCGATCAGCTCGACGCCCATGTTGTGCAGCAGCGGCAGCATCTGCGACAGCGAGATCGGCTCGCCCAGCCGGTAGATCTTCATGCGCCGTTCGCCCGGCTCGGCGCTGTACGGTTCGTACAGGTTGATCGAGGTGGCGGTGTCGTCGCCGAGCGCTTCGAGGCGGCGCAGGTCGGCCACCGCGGTGCGGGCCGGGAAGTCGGCCTTGTACCCCTCGGGGAAGGCGTCCCCGTACCGGCGGCCGAGGGTTCCGGAACGTTCCTCGCCGCACTGTTCGAGGATCGCGTCGGCGAGGTCGTCCGCCCAGGACCGGGTGGCGGCGGCCAGGCGCTCCTCCAGGTCGGCGACGTCCACGTCGGGCAGCGGACGGCCGCGCTCGCCGCGGACGACGACGTGCAGCCGCGCCAGCATCGACTCGGTGACGTTCGCGCTGTAGTCGACGCTGACGCCCTCGAACGCCTCCTTCAGCAGTTCCTGGATGCGCAGCCGCACCTTGGTGGTGTACCGGTCGCGCGGCAGGTACACCATGCAGGACATGTAGCGGCCGTACAGGTCCTTGCGCAGGAACAGCCGCAGCTGGCGGCGCTCGCGCAGGCGGAGCACGCCGAGCGCGATGTGCAGCAGGTCGTCGACGGAGATCTGGAACAGCTCGTCGCGCGGGTAGCTCTCCAGGATCTCGATGAGGTCCTGGCCGTCGTAGCTGTCGGGGGTGAACCCGGCGAGTTCCAGCACCTCGTCCAGCTTGCGCTTCAGCACGGGGACGTGCGCGATCGACGCGCTGTAGGCGACGTGGGTGAACAGGCCGAGGAACCGCCGCTCGCCGGTGACCTCGCCGGACGCGCCGAACTTCTTCACCCCGATGTAGTCGAGGTACAGGGGGCGGTGGACGGTGGACCGCGAGTTCGCCTTGGTGAGCACGAGCAGGTGCTTCTCGGTCGCCTTCTCCCGCACCTCGGGCGGAAGCGCGGCGAAGCTGCCGGACTCGCGCGTGTCGCCGCGCAGGATGCCGAGGCCGGTGCCGGGCTCGGGCCGCAGCGCGGTCCCGTCGTCGGTGAGCGTGTAGTCGCGGTAGCCGAGGAAGGTGAAGTGGCCGTCCGCGAGCCAGTCGAGGAGCTCGACGCCCTCGGCGAGCTCCTTGGCGGGCAGCGGCGGCGGGTCCTGCTCGATGGCGGCGGCGATCTCCCCTGCCCTGGCCCGCATCTTCGGCTCGTCCTCGACGGCGACCCGGACGTCCTGCAGGACGCGCAGCAGGTCCCGCTCCAGCCCGTCCAGGACGGCCCGGTCGCTGGTGCGGTCGAGCTCGATGTGGATCCACGACTCGTCGACGTCGGTGCCGCTGTCTAGCTTGCCGCGGAACGCCTTCAGGTGGCCGGCGACGTCGCGGTCCACGCCGAGGAGCGGGTGGACGATGAGGTGGGTGGCGAGCTGGTGCCGGGACAGCTCCATCGTCACCGAGTCGACGAGGAACGGCATGTCGTCGGTGACGACCTGGACGACCGTGTGCCCCGGGTCCCAGCCGTACTCCTCCAGCGTCGGGGTGAAGACGCGGACCTTGGCGCGCCCCTGGGGGCGTTCCTCGCCGAGCGTCCGGTGCGCCAGCGCGGGACCGCAGATGTCGGCCGGGTCCCTGGTCGCCAGATCCTCGCGGGCAACGTGCCGGTAGTAGAGCCGGAGGAAGGCGAAGGTCTCCTCCACGTCTCCGCCGCGCGGGCCCGGGCGCTGCGCGCACGTCTCCGCGGCCCGCCGGAGCAGGTCGTCCTTCGCCGAATCGAGCATGCCGCCCATCAACAACTCCCCTAGAGACCGTTCGCCACCCCGTTGTGGCGACGCTCACGCGCCAGCGTAACCAGGAATCGCCGCAAAGCCGACCTGCCCGGCCGCGAGGTCAACGTGGCCTGTCCCACCCTGCCAGGCGGTACGCGGTCACCCGGGAGGGATGGCCGAAACTGACCGGCGGGGCGGCGCCCGGGGGCGTCAGCCGGTGCCGCCCTGGCCGCCGGTGCCGGGGTCGTCTCCCGAGCCGCCGCCCGGTGGCTCCTCGGGGTCGGTCGGCGGATCCTCGGGGTCGGTCGGCGGTGTCCCGGTGCTGGGCGGCGGTGTCGACCCGGGCGGCGGCGTGGTCGGCGCCGAGTTGCTGGGGGTGGGGCTGCCGGACGGCGACGGGCTCGCGGACGGGCTCTCGCTGCCGGGCGACGGGGTGTAGGAGGGGGTGACCGGCTGCTGCTGGACGGGCTCCTCGCTGGTGGACGGCGCCGACGTGCTGGGCACGACGTCGGTCGGCGCGGGCGGGGCGCTCGGGTCGCTGACCTTCTGCCCCGCCTTGCCGCTGTCGCCGGAGCTGAGCGCGAGGACGGACGAGATCACCACGATCGCCACGAACAGCGCGGCGGCGCCGGCGAGCACGGCCGAGCGGGTCGAGCCGGCGAGCGTCTCCCGGAGCCCGCGCCCGCCCCCGCCGCCCTTGCCGCCGGCGAGTGCGGGCGGCAGCGTGTCGTCGGCCGACCATTCGGCGGGCGTCGGGAGAAGACCGGGCTCCAGGCCCTTCGCCTCGGTCGCGGCGGGGTCGTCGTCCGCTCCGGCACCGTGGAAGGCGACCGCCGCGGCCGGGGCCTCCGGGTCCCGGAAGACGGGCTCGTCGTCGTAGGCCGAATCGTCGTCGAAGACGGGGTCGTCGCCGAACACCGGGTCGGGCTCGAAGACCTCGTCCTCGCCGCCGATCTCGGCGGCGCGGACGGAACCGGCGGCGAGCATCGCGGTCTCGTCGGTGCCGCCGGACGCCCGTGCGGGGGCCGCGTCGACGGCGGTCCGCGAGCTCTCCTCGTGGCCGAGCAGCCGCATCAGCACCTGCCGCGCGCCCGGCCGGTCCGCGGGGTCCTTCTCCAGGCAGTCGAGCACCAGCTCGCGCAGCGGCCCGTGCAGGCCGCCGAGCTCGGGTTCCTCGTGCAGGATCCGGTTGATGACGGCGGGGATGGAGTCCTGGCCGAAGGGCGGCTCGCCCGTCGCCGCGAACACCAGGGTGGCCGCCCAGCAGAACACGTCCGACGGGGTGCCGACCTCGTCGCCGGCGATCTGCTCGGGCGACATGTAGGACGGGGTGCCGATCACACGGCTGGTGAGCGTGGTGCCGCCGCTGATGGCCCGCGCCACCCCGAAGTCGATGACCCGCGGGCCGTCCGGGCCGAGCAGCACGTTGTGCGGCTTGAAGTCACGGTGGACGATCTTCGCCTGGTGGATCGCGGACAGCGCCGTCGCGGTGCCGACGGCGAGCCGGTCGAGCACGGCGCCGCCGAGCGGACCCCCCTCCAGCACCTGCTGGTTCAGCGACGGGCCGCGGACGTACTCACTGACGATGTAGGGCCGGTCGCCGGTCGCGTCCGCGTCGATGACCTGGGCGGTGCAGAAGGGCGCGACCTGCTTGGCGACCTCCAGCTCCCGGAGGAACCGGGCGCGCGCCTTGTCGTCGGACGTCAGCTCCGAGTGCAGCAGCTTGATCGCGACCTGCCGGCCGCCCTCGTCCGTGCCCAGGTAGACCGTCCCCTGGCCGCCCTCGCCGACCCGGCCGATCAGGGCGTACGGACCGAGCCGATCCGGGTCTCCAGACCGCAGCGCCCCAACCTCCATGCGTGGAACCGTCCCTCTCTTGATCGACGGGCCCCCCGTGGACCCGGATCACCCTCGACTGTGTGACGCGCGAGGCCCATGGGAAGTTCACCCGGTCCTGCGTGAATACGGCGCGATCTGACCCACCGCTTCCGTTGGTACACGATTGGCCCGGGGGGACCAACCATAAACCTGTCACATGCCCCGGCGATACAGCCGCCTAACGTGTCACACAGGCGAAACTTGAAACCATGACGATCCTCGACGGCCGCCGCGTCTACACCCGGGCGGAGCTCATGGACGCGCACGGGCTCGGACGCAGCACCCTGGAGAAGTGGTTCCGCGAGCGGGCGGCCAACGGCCACCCGGAGGCGGCCGGGACGGTCGGCTCCCAGCTCGCCTGGGACGCCGAAGCCTGGGACCGCTGGTACGCCGCGCACCGGTCCGGTGGCGTGCCGCCCGGCCTGGTCACCCGCGACGAGCTGGCGGCCCGCCACAACCTGAGCCGCCACCGCCTCAAGCAACTCTGGGCGGACCGCGCGTCGAACGGCCACCCGGACGTCGCGCACCGCGCGGGCAAGGCCCTGTACTGGGACGAAGCCGCCTGGACGGCCTGGTACACCGCCTACGAGGAGCGCCCGCCCGAGGACGGCCCGGACGACCTCGTCACCCTCGCCGACGCCGCCCGCATCCTCGGCCTGGCCCAGACGAGCGTCACCGTCTACCCGAAGCGGCCCCCCGCCGGCTGGCCCGAACCGGCGAAGGTCGAGCCCCTCGGCGGCGGCCGCGTCCGCCGCCTCTACCGCCGCCGCGACATCCTCGCCTACGCCCGTTCCCGCACCCGCTGAATGCAGGCGCTCTCGGGTGGAAGCCCTGGACGGAGCAGCCCCTACGGGGTGAAGTGGGGGAGGATCTCGGGGTTGGCCATGGAGTCGCGGTTGGCGGCCTTGTCGACCGGGGTGCCCTGGAGGATCTTGCGGACGGGGACCTCCAGCTTCTTGCCCGACAGGGTGCGGGGGATGCCGGGGACGGCGTGGATCTCGTCCGGGACGTGGCGGGGCGACAGGGCCGAGCGGATCTCCCGCTTCAGCCTGCCCAGCAGGTCGTCGTCCAGGCCGGCGCCCTCGGCGAGCTGGACGTAGAGCAGGAGGCGGCCCTCCTGGCCGAGGCGGCCGGTGTCGATGACGAGGCTGTCGGCGATCTCCTCGAACGCCTCGACGACGCGGTAGAAGTCGGACGTGCCCATGCGGATGCCGCCGCGGTTGAGCGTGGAGTCGGAGCGGCCGTAGATGACGCAGCCGCCGTCCGGAAGGATCTTGACCCAGTCGCCGTGGCGCCACACGCCGGGGTACATGTCGAAGTAGGACTCGCGGTAGCGCTCGCCGCCCTCGTCGTTCCAGAAGAACACCGGCATGGACGGCATGGGCTCGGTGATGACCAGCTCGCCGACCTCGTCCACGACCGGTTGGCCGGTGTCACCGAACGCCTCCACCTTGGCGCCCAGCCCGCGGCACTGGATGACGCCGGCGCGCAGCGGCAGGAGGGGCGACGGGCCGACGAAGCCGGTGCACAGGTCGGTGCCGCCGGAGAACGAGCCGAGCAGGAGGTCCTCGCCGACCGCGTCGTAGACCCAGGCGAAGCCCTCGGGCGGGAGCGGGGAGCCGGTGGAGCCGATACCGCGCAGGCCCGACAGGTCGTGCTCCTCACCGGGGCGGCGCCCCTCCTTGGCCGAGGCCGTGATGTAGGGAGCGCCCACCCCCAGATAGGTGACGCCGTTGTCCGCGGCGAGCGTCCACAGGTCGAGGGGGGCGCCGTCATACATGACGATGGTGGAGCCCACCAGCAGGCCGCCGATGAGGTAGTTCCACATCATCCAGCCGGTGGTGGTGTACCAGAAGAAGACGTCCTCCGGGCCGAGGTCCTGGTGGAACGTCAGGGCCTTGAGGTGTTCGAGGACGATGCCGCCGTGCCCGTGCACGATCGGCTTCGGCAGCCCGGTCGTGCCGGACGAGTAGACGACCCACAGGGGATGGTCGAACGGGACGTCCTCGAACTCCAGGGCGCCGCCGCCGGGACGGGCCAGGTCCGCGTAGGGCATGCCCGCGCGCAGGCCGTCGGGGGTCGCGGCCGGGTCGAGGTAGGGGATCAGGACGGTGGCGGCCAGGGTGGGGAGCGCGGCCTCGATCTCGCCGACGATCTCGCGCCGGTCGAACCGCTTGCCGTTGTAGGCGTAACCGTCGACCGCGATCAGGACCTTCGGTTCGATCTGGGCGAACCGGTCGATCACCGAGGAGGATCCGAAGTCCGGGGAGCACGAGGACCAGATCGCGCCCAGCGACGCCGCGGCCAGGAAGCAGACGAGCGCCTCGGGGATGTTCGGGAGGTAGGCGGCGACCCGGTCGCCCTTGCCCACCCCCAGCTCGGTCAGGCCCGCGCGTACCTCCGCCACGTGCAGGGCCAGCTCCCGGTAGGACAGCACGCGGTGCCCGCCCGCCTCGGAGCGGAAGATCACCGCGGTGTCGTCGGGGGCCTGCCCGGCGCGGCGCAGCGCGTTCGCCGCGTAGTTGACGGTCGCGCCGGGGAACCAGGTCAGGCCGTCCACCGGCATGGGCCCGCCCGTCCGGACGGGGCCGTCGCCGCGCTCGCCGACGACCTCGAAGTAGGACCAGATCGCGTCCCAGAACGCGTCGACCTCCGTGACGGACCAGCGCCACAGGTCGTCGTAGGTCTCCGTGAGGATGCCCCGGTCCCACAGCCAGTGGACGAAGCGGGTCACCCGCGCGTTCGCGACGACCTCCTCCGAGGGCCGCCACAGCGCCGAACCCTCAGCCACCTCACGGGTCATCTCTCTCCCTCCCCGACGCGCCGGCTGCGCGCGGCCAACCTCAATATCGGCCCCGCGCGGCAGGTCGCGCAACTTCGGAATCCGCGTGCCGATCTCCCATCGGCTCCACGACCCATCGCAGGTCACAGACCTGGCCACGGGCAATCCCGAATCCTCACATACGCGCGTCCGCGGCCATCCCCCGCCCCCACATGGCCGGGCGCGGGACGGGTCCGGTACGGATCGGCCGCGGGTCAGATCCGGGTGAGCTCGGCGACCGCGCTGACGACGGCGTTCGTGTCGGCGAGGGTGGACAGCACGCGTTCGGCGCCGGCGGCGCGGAGTTCGGCCGCGGTGGCGCTGCCGGTGGCGACGGCGATGATCGGGGAGCCCGCGATGTGGGCGGCCTGGACGTCGCGGGGCGAGTCGGCGATGTAGACGGTGGCGGACTCGGGGTAGCGGGCGCCGTGGCGTTCGCCGGCGCGGGCGCGGGCGAGCTCCAGCAGGGCGGCCTTGCTGTAGACGCCGTTCTCGTACCCGCCGGCGGCCAGGTCGAGGTGTCCCGCGAGGCCCAGCTCGGACACCTTCAGCACGGCGTTCGGCTGCAGGGAGCCGGTCAGGACCGACTGGACGACCCCGGGGACGTGGGCGAGCGCCTCGACGGCCTCGCGGGCGCCGGCCAGGACGCGGCCGTGCTCGCGCAGGCCGGCGCGGCGGCTCGCGAACGCCTCGGTGAGGGCGGCGAAGAACGCGGCGAGGTGGTCGTCGGTGGTGACGACGTCGTTGAACGCGAGGGTCTCGAAGATGATCTCGGACTCGGTGCGGCCGGGGGTGGGCGGAAGGCGGACGAGGGGGCGCCCGATGGTCCGCTGGAACGCCTCGGCGTAGGCGTCCCGGGTGACCCGCCCGACGTCGACCAGCGTGTGATCGATGTTCCACAGCACCAGACGGTTCAGCGTCGACATCCCGTTCCCATGCGCGGTCGGTTGGACGAGGAGGGCGGCGCCCCGGCACCGGCCCGCCCCGCCGGGGGCGGCGAGGCGAGCTTATCGTCCGGCCTGCCGGGCACTCTCCGCAACCGTCCGGGCGCGGTCGGGGCGTGCTCGCGGTCAGGTGTCCATGTGGGGGTAGCGGTGGTCGGTCGGCGGGACGAACGTCTCCTTGATGGAGCGGACGCTCGTCCAGCGGGTGAGGTTGAACACCGAGCCGGCCTTGTCGTTGGTGCCGGACTGGCGGGCGCCGCCGAACGGCTGCTGCCCGACGATCGACCCGGTCGGCTTGTCGTTGACGTAGAAGTTCCCGGCGGCGAAGCGGAGCGCGTCGGTGGCGGCGGCGATCGCGGCGCGGTCCTCGGCGATGATCGCGCCGGTCAGGCCGTACTCGGACGCGCCCTCCATCCGGTGCAGGACGGTGTCGTAGTCGCCTTCGTCGTAGACGTGCACGCCGAGGATCGGGCCGAAGTACTCCTTGGTGAAGATCTCGTCGTCCGGGTCGGACGACTCCAGGATCGTCGGCTTGACGAAGTAGCCCCGCGAGTCGTCCAGCTCGCCGCCGGCGAGGATCCGCATGGCGGCGATGCCGCGCGCCCGCTCGATCGCCGCGCGGTGCTTGGCGAACGCGCGCTCGTCGATGACCGCGCCCATGAACAGCGACAGGTCCTCGGCGACGTCGCCCATGGTGAGCGACTCGGTCTCGGCGACGAAGTCGTCGCGGATCGCGTCCCAGAGGGGGCGGGGTATGTAGGCGCGGGACGCGGCGGAGCACTTCTGCCCCTGGTACTCGAAGGCGCCGCGGACGAGGGCCGTCTTCAGCACCGCCGGGTCGGCGGACGGGTGCGCGACGACGAAGTCCTTGCCGCCGGTCTCGCCGACGATCCGCGGGTAGCCCCGGTAGCCGGAGATGTTCTCCCCGATCGTCCGCCACAGGTGCTGGAACGTCGCGACCGAGCCGGTGAAGTGCAGCCCGGCGAGGTCGGGGTGGCGCAGCGCGACGTTGGAGACGGCCCGCCCGTCCCCGGTGACCATGTTGATCACGCCGGGCGGGAGCCCGGCGGCCTCCAGCAGCCGCATCGTGTGGTGCGCGGCGAGCTGCTGGGTCGGGGACGGCTTCCACACCACGACGTTGCCCATCAGCGCGGGCGCCGTCGGCAGGTTCCCGGCGATCGCGGTGAAGTTGAACGGGGTGATGGCGAGGACGAAGCCCTCCAGCGGCCGGTACTCCAGCCGGTTCCACACGCCCGGGGGCGACAGCGGCTGGATCTCGTGGATCTGCTCCGCGTAGCGGACGTTGAACCGCAGGAAGTCGATCAGCTCGCAGGCGGCGTCGATCTCGGCCTGCTGCACGGACTTCGACTGGCCGAGGACCGTGGCGGCGTTGATCGTGGCGCGCCACGGCCCGGCGAGCAGGTCGGCGGCGCGCAGGAAGATCGCGGCGCGGTCCTCGAACGCCATCGCCCGCCACCCGGGCGCCGCCTCCCGTGCCGCGGAGACCGCCTCGGCGACGTCGGGCTCGGTGGCGTTGCCCATCCGGCCGAGGACGTGCCGGTGGTTGTGCGGTTCGACGACGGCGATCGGCGTGCCGGCGCCCATCCGCCGCTCGCCCCCGATCGTCATGGTGAGCTCGGTCTGCTCGCCGCCGAGCTCCTTGATCCTGGCCTCCAGGGCGGCCCGTTCGGGGCTGCCCGGGGCGTGGCTCCTGACCGGCTCGTTCCTCGGTTCCGGCACCGTGCTGACGGCGTCCATCTCGCGGCTCCCTGCGAATCCGACGGCGTTGTCGACCTGCCGGGGACCTACCCGCCCACGCGCCGCGAAATACCGCCTCGCACGATTTGCCGCGTTCCGGTGGGGTCAGTCGAGGAGGTGCGGGAGTTCCTGGGTGGCATACCAGAGGAGTTCGTGGCCGTCGGCGCCGTCCACGGTGAAGACGGCGTCGTCGTCGCCCGCGTCGGCGGCCGGGACGGCCTGTGCGGCGGCGGCGATGTCGGCGGCGGCGTCCGCGTCGTCCACGTGCCCGGAGGCGATCCACCTCCAGGGGACGGCGGCGGACACCTCGACCAGCGCCCGGTCGCCGCCGCCCACTCCGGCGTCGCCGCGGGCCCAGCCGACCAGGTCGTCGGGCACCTCCGCGGCGAGCACCACGCGGCGGCGCGGGACGGACGGGTCGGCGGCGAGCAGCCGCAGGGAGGCGCGGGCGGCGGCGGACATCGCCGCGTACTCCAGTTCCTCCAGGTCGCCGCCCGCGTACCACTCGCGCAGCGCGGGCGTGACGGCGTGGGCGGTGAGCGGCGCGGGGCCGATCTCCTTCGCGGCGTGGACGCCGGCGAGGAGCGTGAGCGTGGACGGCAGGTAGACGCGCATGACGGTCAGCCAGTCTGCCAGACGGTCAGGCCAGCAGGCCGAGGGCGCGCAGTTCGGCGATGGTGGTGTCGGGCGAGGTGTGGTGGATGCCGCGGATGCCGAGCCGCTCGGCGGCGCGGATGTTGTGCTCGATGTCGTCGATGAAGACGCACTCGGCGGGGTCCGTGCCGAGCAGCTCCAGGGCGTGCCGGAAGATCCGCTCGTCGGGCTTGCGCATCCCGACCTCGCTGGAGATGACGACGGCGTCGAAGAGGTCGGCGAACAGGTCGTGGGGGTACTCGTTGCCCCAGGAGTTCGACAGCAGCGCGGTGCGGGTCCCGTAGGCGCGGGCGGCGCGCAGCGCGTCGTACATCGGCTGGACGGGGCTGAACGAGCCGAACATGCGGGCGATCAGCCCGGCGGCCGCCACGGGCCCGCCGTCCACGGTGAGCAGTTCGGCGGCGAGGAGCCGCTCGAACTCGTCGACGGCCAGCGAGCCGTCCTCCAGCCCGTGGATGGGGTTGGTGCCGGCGCCGTCGTACGCCTGCTTCACCCAGGCCCGCATGACGCGCTTGTAGTGCTGGACGTCGATGCGGTCGGCGGCGAGCCAGACGTCGATCGCGTCGGCGAGCGGGGAGGTCAGGACGCCGCCCCAGTCGGTGATCACGGCCTTGACGGCGGGGGATGCTTCGTCGGACACGGCCCGATCGTAGGCGATTCCCGGCCAATTCCCGAATCTTGTTCTACCGGGGCGGCCCGCCGGCCCGTACCAAGCGCACCCGGTTCACGTCCGTGATCACACGATCGGCGCCGGCGGCGATCGCGTGACCACGGACCCCCCATCGGCCGGCGTCTCCCCCGCCGGGCCGTCCCGTCCGGTCCGGCGGCGCTCGCGCCGCCGCGCACCGGTCCGTTCGCTGACGCGGATCCGCCCGGTCAGGCGGATCTCAGCCGCTGCAGCGCCTCCCGGACGCCGCCCTCGGTCTCCTCCAGCACCACGGTCGCGCGTGCCGCGGGCACCTCGCCGAGCAGCGAGACCAGTGCGACGCGGGTGTTCCCCCCCGCCTCCGCCAGCGCGTTCTCGCAGGTGCGGGAGTCCATCCCCGTCGCCTCGGTGAGGATGCGCACCAGCCGGGCGCGCAGCTTGGAGTTGAGCGCGTTCACGCTGATCATCAGGTTGGAGTAGGTGCGCCCCATCCTGATCATCAGCGTGGTGGAGAAGGAGTTGAGCACCAGCTTGGTCGCGGTGCCGGCCTTCATCCGGGTGGAGCCGCTGATCACCTCCGGTCCGGTGGCGAGGCCGATGTGCACCTCCACCTCGTCCCCGTACGGCGTGTGCGGATTGCAGCTGATCAGCGCGGTGCGGGCGCCCACCGCGGCGGCGGCGCGCAGTGCCCCCACCACGTAGGGCGTGCGCCCGCTCGCCGCGATGCCGATGGCGACGTCGCCCGGCTGCACGTCGTGCGCGTCCCGGCGGCCGAGCTCGGCGTCGTCCTCGACGTCGGAGATCGCCTGCGACAGGGCGCCCGGCCCGCCCGCGTGGTGCGCCACGACGCGGCCCCAGATGCCGAACGTCGGCGGCAGCTCGGCGGCGTCGATCACCGCGAGCCGGCCCGACGTGCCGGCGCCGAAGTAGTGGACGCGCCCGCCCGCCCGCAGCGAGTCGACCGACAGGTCGACCAGCCGGGCGACCTCCGGCAGGACGGACGCCACGACCATCGGCACGGTCGCGTCCTCGGTGTTGATCAGGTGCAGCACCTCCAGTGTCGGCAGCGTGTCGACGTCGAGGGTCCGGGGGTTGCGTCCCTCCGTGGGGAGCTCGCAATCGATCACCGACGCCTCCGGTCGGGTCGCACGGTCCGTCCGCGGACCGCCTCGAAGGTGGCTTCCAGGGCCTTGCGGGTCGGCCCGTAGGTACGCTGCGCGACTCCGACGAACAGGCAGTCGACCACCGTGAGCTGCGCCAGCCGGCTCGCGGTCGCGCCGGAGCGGAAGGTCGTCTCCCGTGCCGCCGTCGTGAGGATCAGATCCGCCGCGTCCGCGATGGGGGACTTGGGGAAGTTGGTGAGCGCCACGGTCTTGGCGCCCCTGCTCCGGGCGACCTCCAGGGCGTCGATGGTCTCCACCGTCGCGCCCGTGTGGGAGATCCCGATCGCCACGTCGCCGCTGCCCAGCACCGCGGCGCTGGTCAGCATGATGTGGGCGTCCGCCCAGGCGGAGCAGACGCGTCCGATGCGGTGGAGCTTCTGCTGGAAGTCGGCCGCGACGAACGCGCTGGCGCCGACGCCGTAGACGTCGACCCGCTCCGCGGCGACGACCGCGTCCACGACCTGTTCGAGCATCTTGATGTCGAGCTGGGCGGCGGTCTCCTCGACGGCACGGGCGTCGGCGAAGGTCACCTTCTCGACGATCTGCTCAAGGGAGTCGTCGGGACTGATGTCGCTGCCGATGACCCGGCCGCCGGTGGCGCTCTGCGCCCGGCCCGCCTCGGTGGCGAGGGTCAGCCGCAGCTCCGGGTAGCCGTGGAATCCGATCGCCCGGCAGAACCTGATGACCGTGGTCTCCGACGTGCCGCAGGCCTGGGCGAGCTCGGTGATGGTGGAGTTGGCGACCCCTTCGGGGTCGTCGATGACGCGCTGCGCGACGCGCCGTTCGGCGGGGGGCAGGGAGGGCAGCAGCGACCGGACCCGGACCACGGTGCTCAGCGGCGTGGCGTCCCGGTCGCCCTGCCGGGCGGCCGCCTCGTCCTGTGGCGCGCCGGGCTCCCCCATGGTCCCCCGCTCGGGGCGCTGCTCGGGGCTCCGTTCGGAGCCGATGGGTTTCCTCATGATGGAAATTTTCTTACGTGCAGGATGTCACGTCAACGGTAGAAAAGGCTACGGTCGCCATGTGTTGACCCATTTGGCCGGTCCTTACGTGGTCGGTATCGACGCGGGTGGCACGAAGACCCGCTGCGTCGTACTGACGCTGGGGGGCGCCCTGGCCGGTTCCGGCACCGGCCCCGGGGCCAACCCCAACTCCGGAGGCGACACCGCAGGCGCGTTGACCACCGCCCTGCGGGAGGCCATCGGGGACCTGGACCGAACCCACATCCTCACCGGCGTCTTCGGGATCGCCGGTGCGGGCTCGGCCGGCCGGCCCGCCGCCGTGACGGCGGCGCGGCAGGCATGGCAGGCGGTCGGCCTGCGCGGCTCACCCGCGGTGGTGACCGATATCGCGGTGGCGTTCGCCGCGGGGACCAACGAACCCAAGGGCATCGTTGTGTTCTCCGGCACGGGCGCCGGCGCGGCGGTCATCAGCGACGGGACGATCGTGCAGCGCGCCGACGGCTACGGCTGGCTCGTCGGGGACGAGGGTTCGGCGGTATGGCTGGGGAAGGAGGCCGTCCGGGCCGCGCTCGCCGCCTACGACGGCCGCGGCTCCCCGACGCTGCTCACCGATTCGGTTCCCCGGGCCCTGCTCGGCGCCACCGTGGTCGCGGAGATCGACTCGGACAGGCGACGACCCCGCCATCCCAGGGCGCTGACCCTGGCCGGGGCCGGTTCGTCCTCCCCGGGCGCCTCCGTCCTCTCCCAGGCCGCCACGCTCTCCTCGGGGGGCGGCTCCCCCGGCGGGGGCGGTGCGCTCGGACCCGACTGCGGTCCGGGCACCATGGGCGGTCGCCTCCACTCCAGCGGCACGGGCACCGCCGTGCTGGACCCCGACGCCCCTGGTCCACCGCCCGGGAACGGGCCCTGCTCCCAGTCCGCCGACCGCTCCTCCGGCCCGCACGGTCCGCCCGGCGCGCACGGCCCGCCGGGACGCGGGTCGCCCGCCCATCTGGGGCCGCCGGGACACGCGATGGTCCCCGCCCCGGCGGCGCACTCCGAGATGACCCGCACCCCGCTCAATCCACGGCTCGCGCAGGCGATCATCAAGGAGGTGTACGGCCGTCCTCCCGCGGCCCTGGGCCGGCTCGGCCCGGTCGTCGCCGCCGCCGCGGCCGCCGGTGATCCGGTGGCCCGGCGCATCACCGAAGAGGCCGCGCAGTGGCTGCTCCGCGACGTGGACGCGGTGCGCCCGGCCCTGTCCGACCCCGCCGCACCGGTCGTGATGCACGGCTCGGTGCTGCGCGAGGGACCCGTCGCCGACGCCGTCCGCACCGGGCTGCGCGACCGCTTCCGGGCGGCACCGCGCTGCGCCGGCGACGGAGCCGTCGGCGCGGCCGGGATGGCACTGCGCCGCCTCGGCCACGCACTGCCCGGCTGAGCCGCCCTCCCCGGCCCGCCGGTCCCGGCCAGGCCACTCGATCCGGCCCGGCCGGCCCCGCAAGGCAGACGGCACCGAAGCCGTCCGGGGCCATCGCGATGGACCCCGCCAGATCCGCGATCCGCTGCGATCCGGGGTCCATCGTGATCGGGGGTGTTACCAGGGTGGCGGCGGGGCACCGGGAGCGTCCGCGATGGCCGCGTGACCGGTGGGACCACCGCTGCGGCGGGAGCCGTCCGCTGATCGGTTCGACAGCGGCGCGGGGAGCGCATAACGTCGCGACGACCGATGCGACCGAGGAAGCGAGCCATGCCGGGGGGCCTGGTCGGGTGCGTGCATCACCTCCACGCGCGTTCGCGGCGGCGGCGCTGGCCATGATGATGGTCGCGGGCTGCGGCGGAGGCGAGAGCGGCAAGGGCGGACGGGCGTCGTCCGCCCCGTCCGGCGCGTCCTCCGCACCCGCGAAGCCGACGCCGGCGCCGGACGCCTGGATCCCCGGCCACGTCGCGAAGATGAGCGTGGCCGACAAGGTCGGCCAGCTGTTCGTCCCCACGTTCTCCAGCCGCGCCGACGCCGTCGAGAAGATCCGGAAGTACCGCGTCGGCGGGCTGATCTACTTCCCCGGCAACATCTCCACCCCGGCGCGGACGGCCGCGCAGTCGAACGCGCTGCAGAAGGCGTCGAAGATCCCGCTGCTGCTCGGCGTGGACGAGGAGCAGGGCATCGTCTCGCGCACCCCGTTCGTCACCCGGTTCCCCGGCAACATGGCGCTCGGCGCGACCGGCGACCCCGCGCAGGCGCACGCCGCCGCCCAGGTCACCGGCCGGGAGCTGCGCGCCGTGGGGATCAACCTCGACTACGCCCCGGACGCCGACGTCAACGTGAACCCGCGCAACCCGGTGATCGGGCCGCGGTCGTTCGGCGCCGACCCGGCCCTGGTGGCGAAGATGGTCGCCGGCGCGGTCGGCGGCTACCAGTCCGCCGGGATCGCGGCCACCGCCAAGCACTTCCCGGGGCACGGCGACACCGCCACCGACAGCCACACCGGCCTGCCCGTGATCACGCACACCCGCGAGCAGTGGGAGCGGCTGGACGCGCCGCCGTTCCGGGCGGCGGTCGACACGGGCGTCGACATGATCATGACGGCGCACATCGTGATGCCCAAGCTCGACCGGTCGGGCGACCCGGCCACGCTCTCCAAGACGGTCCTCACCGGGCTGCTGCGCGACAGGCTCGGCTACCAGGGCGTGATCACCACGGACTCGCTGGAGATGGCGGGGGTGCGGCAGAAGTACGGCGACGCGCAGGTCCCGGTCCGGGCGATCAACGCGGGCGCCGACCAGCTGCTGATGCCGCCGAGCCTGCCGCGCGCCTACCGGGCGGTCCTCGCGGCCGTCCGCGCCGGGAAGATCAGCGAACGGCGGCTGGACGAGTCGGTCACCCGCATCCTCCGGCTCAAGCAGCGGCGCGGCCTGTTCCAGGGGACGGCCGCCGACCCGGCCAAGGCCGCCGGCGCGATCGGCACGGCCGCGCACCGGGCCACCGCCCGCCAGGTCGCGGAGCGCTCGGTGACCCTCGTCCGCAACGGGAACGGCGTGCTGCCCCTCAAGGGCAGGAAGGTCGCGGTCACCGGCCCGAAGAGCGCGGCGCTCCGCGCCGCGCTGCGCCGCCACGGCGTCGCGACGGCGGCGCCCGGTGCGGCGGACGTCACCGTCCTGACCACCGAGAACGCCGGGCAGGCCACGGCCGCCCGCATCCGCGCGCTGGGGCCGAAGCCGGTCGTCGCCGCCGCCCTCGGCCGCCCCTACGACCTCGACTCCGCCGGCGGTGCCGCGGCGGCGCTCGCCACGTACTCGGCCAAGGCCGTCTCGGTCAGCGCGCTCGCCAAGGTGCTGAGCGGCGCGGCGAGCCCGGCGGGCCGGCTCCCGGCGCCCGCGGCCGGGAAGCCGGTCGGGCACGGCCTCGGCTACGACTAGCCGGTGACCGGCTAGATCCCCAGCTCGGCCAGGCCGGGCAGGTGTCTCCCGGCCGCTTCGCGGGCCTGCCCGGGGGTCCGGGCGGTGCGGGCGGCCGCGGCGGCCTGGCGGCACTCGTCCAGCGTGTGGCGGGCGAGCGCGGCGCGCACGAGCGGGAGGGTCGGCGCGCTCATCGACAGCGACGTCACGCCGAGGCCGACCAGGACGCACGCGAGCGCCGGATCGGCCGCCGCCTCGCCGCACACCCCGCACGGGACGCCCGCGGCCGCCGCGGGGGCGACGAGGTCGAGCACCGCGGGCTGCCACGGGTCCTGGAGCCGCGCGAGGCCGCCGACCTGCCGGTCCGCCGCGCAGGCGTACTGCGCGAGGTCGTTGGTGCCGATGCTGAAGAACTCCACCTCCGGCGCGAGGTCGCGGGCGCGCAGCGCGGCGGCGGGCACCTCGATCATGACGCCGGGATGCCGGATGCCGGCCTCGCGGCACGCCGCGGCGAACCAGGCGGCCTCGGCGGCGTCGGTCACCATCGGGGCCATGACCTGGAGCCGGGCGGTCAGCCCGGCGGCGGCGCGCGCCAGGGCGGCGAGCTGCGCCGCCAGGACGTCGGGGTGCCGGCGCATCATCCGCAGGCCGCGCTCGCCCAGCGCGGGGTTCGGCTCCTCCCCGGGGGCCGGGAGGAACCCGAGGGGCTTGTCGGCGCCCGCGTCGAGTGTCCGGACGACCACGCGGCCGCCGGGGAACGACTCCAGGACCTTCCGGTACGCCTCCTCCTGCTCCTCGTCCGACGGGGGCGCCGAGCGGTCGAGGAAGAGGAACTCGGTGCGGTACAGGCCGACGCCCTCCGCACCGTGCGCCAGCGCCGCCTCGACGTCCTTCGGGCCGCCGATGTTCGCCAGCAGCGGCACCTTGTGCCCGTCTTTGGTGACGCCCGGTCCGGTGGACTCCTCCAGCGCGGAAGCGCGGGCCGCGGCGGCGGCACGTGCCGCGGCGACCTCGGCGTCGGTCGGTTCGGGACGGACCGTCCCCGCCGAGCCGTCGACCAGGACGCGGGTCCCGTCGGCGAGGGACGTCGCGCCGGGCAGCGCCACGACGGCGGGCACGCCCATCGTCCGGGCCAGGATCGCGGTGTGGCTGGTGGGGCCGCCCTCCTCCGTCACGAACGCGACGACCTGCGCCGGATCGAGGACGGCGGTGTCGGCCGGCGCGAGGTCCCGGGCGACCAGGACGAACGGCTCGGCCGACTCCGGAACGCCCGGCACCGGCAGGCCGAGCAGCCGCGCGACCGCGCGGTCGCGGATGTCGTCCAGGTCGCTGACCCGGGCCGCCAGGTACTCCCCGGCGCCGGCCAGCATCTCCCGGTAGACGCCGAACGCCTCGAACACGGCGCGGGCCGCCGCGGCCCCCGCGTCGATCCCGGCGCGCACGCCGTCGGCGAGGCCGGGGTCGCGGGCCATCATGGCCTGCGCGTTCAGCACGTCCCGCCCGGCGGTGTTGCCGGCCTCCGCGGCACGGCCGCCGCGCTCCTCCAGGTCGGCGGCGACGGCCTCCAGCGCCGCGAGGGCGGTGTCGCGCTCGGCGGCGGCGTCCCCGCCGTGCCGGGACCCGGCCGGCGGCTCCGGCACGGCCCCCGCGATGGCGCGGACCGGCCCGGCTCCGACGCCGGGGCTGACGCCCGCGCCCTGCAGCACCTCCGGCCTCCCGGGCTCGCTGTCCGGCACCTCAGGCTCCCTCGGGCTCCGGGGTGGACAGCAGTTTCTCCAGGCTGTCGAGCAACTCCTCCGCGCCCTCGCCCTCCGCGGTCAGCGTGACCTCCTCCCCGTGCCGGGCGTCCAGCCCCAGCACGGCGAGGATGCTCTTGGCGTTCACCGGGTCACCGCCGCGCCTGGCCACGGTCACGTCCATCGCGGCCTGGGCCGCGGTCTGCACGAACAGCGCGGCGGGCCGCGCATGCAGCCCCACCCGCGACTCGATCTTGACGTTGCGCACGCTCACCGCACACTCCTCATCGCTCTGGCCGGGTTCCGGCTCTTGACGTGTTCCAGCTCTTGCCGGTGTTCAGTTCTCACGCGTCTCACGCGTCTCGGTTCTCGCGCGTCCGGTCCGCGCGGCGGGCCAGGCGGCGTAGCCGCAGCGCGGGGCCCGGCACGACGTCCACTTCCTGGAGGTCCGCGACCACGTGGTCGGCCCCGGCCAGCGCCCCCGCCGGCTGCGTGGTGCTGACGCCCACGCACGTCATGCCGGCGGACTTGACGGCCGCGACCCCGGCCGGGGCGTCCTCGAACCCGACCGCCTCCTCCGGCGGGACGTCCAGATCGCGCGCCGCGGCGAGGTAGCCCTCCGGGTGCGGCTTGCCGGTGCCGACGTCCCCGGCGGTCACCACGATGTCCAGCAGGTCGCGGATGCCCAGGCCGTCCAGCAGGCCCTCGGCGTACCGGCGCTCCGCGGACGTCACCACCGCCAGCGGCACGCCCGCGTCCGCCAGCGAACGGACGAGGTCGACCGCGCCGCCGACCGGCGCGATCGCCGGCATCCCCGGCAGTGCGCCATAGGCCACGACCTGCTCGAACAGCTCCTCGACCGGCCGGCCCGGGAACAGGTGCGCCAGGTCGCCGAGCACCTCCAGCCCACGGCGCCCCGCGAACGACGCGATGAGCGCGTCGTCGTACGGGACGCCGTGCGCGTCGAACAGCCGCGACCACATCGCGCGGTTGCGCGGCTCGGTGTGGATGAGGGTGCCGTCGAGATCGAACACCGCCGCGCCCAGTCCGATCACCGCCATGCGGCCGGCTCCCCGGTTCCAGCCGTCGATCTCATCGCATCAGCTCCATGTGAACAGTTCGCCGCCTTTGGACACCTCGCCCGACTCCACGACGTCCGACAGGGCGTCGGCGCCGGCGTCCAGCGCCACGACCGCGCAGATCGGCGAGCGGCCGCCCGCCTCGATCGCGGCCGGGTTCCAGCCGACGACGGGCTGCCCGGCGGTGACCTCGTCCCCCTCGGCGACGAGGAGCTCGAAGCCCTCGCCCTTCAGCTTGACGGTGTCGATGCCGAGGTGGACGAGGACGCCGTGGCCTTCGTCGTCCACGACCACGTAGGCGTGCGGGTGCAGCTTGACGATCTTCCCGGTGACGGGGGCGATGGCGTGGCCGGGCCCCCGCTCGGGGTCGACGGCGGTGCCCGGGCCGACCATGGCCTGGGCGAACACCGGGTCCGGGACGCCGGACAGGCCGACGACCCGGCCGGTGACCGGTGACATGACTCGGGTCATGGGAGGGACTCCCTGGGTCAGTCGAGGATGTCCTCGATGTCGGTGGCGATGGTGTCGGCCTCGGGGCCGACGACGACCTGCACGACGGTGCCGCTGCGCATGACGCCGTGCGCGCCCGCCCTCTTCAGCGCCGCCTCGTCGACCTTGCCCGCGTCGGTGACCTCGGTGCGCAGCCGGGTGGCGCACGGCTCGATCTCGACGATGTTGCCGGCGCCGCCCAGGGCGGCGACGATGGCCTCGGCCTTGTCCATGTTCTTCTCCTAGTCGGGGTGGGCCCGGGGGCCGCGAGGGATGTCGAGGCTCAGTCTGTCTGGGTGACCTTGTGCAGGCCACGGGGAACGTCGGGATCGAGGCCGAGCCGGCGCGCCAGGTGCTCCACCATGATCTGGCCGGGGACGATGAGGCCGAGCGGCGCGGTCCATTCGGGCAGCGCCGGGCCGGGCAGCGCGGCCGAGCACGCCTCCGCCAGCCGGGGGCCGCCGCCGACGCCGTACGCGCGGCCGCCCGCGCCCTCGACCCGTTCGGCCAGCGCGACCGTGCCGGCGAGCGTGGGGCCGGAGTCGGCGGCCACCAGCAGCGCGGGGGTCCGCCCGTCCACGACGGCGATCGGGCCGTGCAGCAGGTCGGCGTACGACAGGCCCATGGCGTGCAGGTAGCACGCCTCCTTCATCTTCAGCGCGAGTTCCAGCGCGGTGCCGAACGCGATGCCGCGCCCGGACACCACGGCCCCGGGGACCGCCGCCAGCGCCTCGACGATCTCCGGCAGCGCGGGGGACTTCTCGGTGCGCTCGATCAGCCGGGCGACCTCGTCCGGGACGCGGCGCAGGTCGTCCGCGGGCACGGCCGCGCCGAGCCCCAGCCCGAGCACCGACAGCGCGGCGAGCTGGGTGGTGTAGGTCTTGGTCGCGGGGACGGCGATCTCGTCCCCCGCCCGCGTGATCAGCGCGACCTCGGCGGCCTCGGCGAGCGGGGAGCCGGCGCCGTTGGTGACGGCGACGGTCCGGGCGCCGCAGGTCGCGGCCCAGTCGAGCGTCTCGACGATCTCCGCGGTCTTCCCGGACTGGCTGATCGCCACGGCCAGCACACCGGCCAGGTCCAGCCGGCGCCGGTAGGTGGTCGCGATCGACGGCGCGGCGAGCGTGGCCAGCCGCCCGGTGTGCGACTCGACCAGGTAGCGCCCGTACACCGCCGCGTTGTCGGACGAGCCGCGGGCGATGAACAGCACCTGCCGCGTCTCGCCGGCCAGCGCCGCGAGCTCGGGGAGGCGGGGCAGCAGCGCGTCGATCGTCCGGGCCAGCGCGTCCGGCTGCTCGCCGATCTCGGCGCGCATCTGACTGGTCATGATCCCCCTCCGAAGACTTTCTCCCCGCCGACCCAGGTGGCGAGCGCCCGGTGGTCCGGGCCCAGCCAGACGAGGTCGGCCGCGGCGCCCGGCGCGATCCGGCCGAGGTCGGGCCGGCCGATCAGGTCGGCCGGGACGCGGGTCGCGGCGTCGACCGCCGCGGCGATGCCGACGCCGACGCCGACCGCGTTGCCGACCGCCTCGTCCAGCCGGAGGCCGGAGCCGGCGATCGTGCCGTCGGCGCGCAGCGGCGGGCCCTGCTCGGGCATCGTGATGGGCTCGCCGCCGAGATCGTAGGTGCCGGGCGGCATCCCGGCGGACGCGGCCGCGTCGGTGACGAGCACGACCCGTCCCGGCGCGGCGCGGAACACCAGCGCGGCGGCCTCCGGCGCGACATGGTGCAGGTCGAGGATCAGGCCGGGGCTCAGCCGGTCGTCGATGAGCGCCTGCACGGCCACACCGGGGTCGCGGTGGTGGACGCCGGTCTGCGCGTTGAAGATGTGGGTGACCTTGCGGGCGCCCGCGTCGGCCGCGGCGCGGACCTGCGCGGCGGTCGCGTCGCTGTGCCCGACGCTGACCAGGACCCCCGCCTCGGTCAGGGTGCGGATCGCCGCCATCGCGCCGTTCCGCTCGGGCGCGAGCGTGAGCAGCTTGACCAGCCCCGTCTCCAGCAGCGCCGCGATCGCCTCGGGCGCCGGGTCGGTCAGGTGGAGCGGGTTGTGCGCGCCCTTGCGCTTCTCCGACAGGAACGGGCCCTCGATGTGGACGCCGAGGACGCGCGTCCCGGCGGGCAGGCCGGGCAGGAGGTCACGGGTGCGGCGGAGCGCCGCGGCCTGCGTCTCGACGGGGGCGGTGATGAAGGTCGGCAGGAACGCGGTCACGCCGGTCTCGGGAAGGCGGGAGACGACGGTGTGCCAGCCGGCCTCGTCGGCGTCCACCATGTCGTACCCGAAGTAGCCGTTCACCTGAAGGTCGACCAGGCCGGGCGCCAGCAGGCCCTCGGTCAGCTCGACGTCGGGGGTGCCGGGCGGGGGGCCCGCTCCGGCTTCGGCGATCACGCCGTCCGCCACGCGGACGAATCCCGGGGAGAGCACGCGGGTAGGGGCCCCCTCGGGGGTAATGATCATGTTGGTGGCCGTGATCAGTAGTGATGCCATGGCTCCGCGCACTCTCCGCGACACGACGAATCGCTGGTCATTCCGTCCGGTTCCACTGGTCTAGTCCGGACTAGACCAGTACGCACCATACTCCACGGATCAGCGGGAGCCGCAAGATGTCGGAGGCCACGATTCCGGCAGCGGGCCGGGGAGCGTTCCACGCCGCCAGGTGCCGCGCGCTTCCGGGGGGCCGCCTCCGATGTGACGGCGGGCCACCGGGCCCCGCCACCCTGCCGGAAAACGGACGGGACGTCCGGGATGCGGTTCTGACCTGGGAGTTCCTGCGATCGGACGGTCGACATGGCGTGATCCGGTCGTTACGAATTCGTGCATTGACATGAGTTTCGATCCTGTGGTCTAGTCCGGCCTAGACCAGTACAAACCCCCGAACACCCTCCGAAGCTTCAAACAACCCCATACCCGTCAAAATCCTGCGAATCCCATCGATCCGGCCCGCGGCCGTCGAGGACCCTCGTGACGACCATCGATCCGCACAGTCCCGTGCCGAAGTACTTCCAGCTCCGCGCGATCCTGCTCGACCTGATCGAGACCGCGGAACTGCCCGTCGACGCCCCGATCCCGTCGGAGCGCGAGCTGTGCGCCAGGTACGAGCTGTCCCGCATGACCGTCCGGCAGGGGGTCGACCAGCTCGTCTCCGAAGGCCGCCTCTACCGCGTCCCGGGCAAGGGCACCTTCGTGGCCCGCCCCAAGATCGAGATGCCGCTCCGGCTCGTCTCGTTCACCGAGGACATGCTCGCCCGCGGCCTGCATCCCGGCGCGATCGACCTGGACCGGCGGACGGTCCCGGCGGACGCGCGCCTCGCCCGGATCTTCGAGGTCGAACCCGGCACCGGGATCCACGTCATCGAACGCCTGCGCACCGCCGACGGCGAGCCCATGGCCGTGGAGCGCTCCCACATCCTGGCCTCGCTCGCCCCCGACCTCCTCGACCGCCGCCTCGCCGACCGCTCGCTCTACGGCGTGCTGGAGGCGGTGTACGGGCTGGTCTTCGACGCCGGGGACCAGACCATCGACGCCAGCCTGGCCGACGCCGCCGACGCCAGGCACCTGCAGATCCCCAAGGGCAGTGCCGTGCTGCTCCTGCAACGCCGCTCGTACACCGGAGGTGTGTGCGCCGAGCTGGGCGTGTCGACCTACAGGGCGGACCGCTACCAGATCCACACGGCCCTCGGAAACCCCCCGCCGCACTCCTGAAAAACCCCTGAGGAGGAATGTCGCGATGACATCGACGACAGTGGATTCCGCACCACGCCGAGGGTCCAGCGCCCTCGCGGTGCTGCAGCGGATCGGCCGCAGTCTCATGCTGCCGATCGCCGTGCTGCCCGCCGCCGCACTCCTGCTGCGCTTCGGCCAGGCCGACATGCTCGGCGACGACGGCCTCGGCTGGACTCGCGTCGCCGAGATCGTCGGCGAGGCCGGCAACGCGCTGTTCGCCGCCCTGCCGCTGCTCTTCGCGGTCGGCGTGGCGATCGGTTTCGCCAAGAAGTCCGACGGCTCCACCGCCCTCGCCGCGGTCGTCGGGTACCTGGTCTTCGACCGCGTGTCCAAGATCATGTTCTCGCACACCGAGGAGCTCAAGGGCAACGTCACGATCACCACCGTGACGGACGGGGCCGAGGCGCAGGTCATCAACTGGGGGGCGACGAACCCCACGCAGGTGCTCGGCGGCATCCTCATGGGCGTCACCGCCGCCCTGCTGTACCAGCGCTACTACCGGATCAAGCTGCCGACCTGGCTGGCGTTCTTCGGCGGCCGCCGCTTCGTGCCCATCGTCACCGCCCTCGCCGGCCTCGTGATCGGCATCCTGATCGGCTTCATCTGGCCCATCCTCGGCAGCTGGCTCACCGACTTCGGTGAGTGGATCACCGGGGCGGGCGCCGCCGGCGCCGGCATCTACGGCGTCATCAACCGGCTGCTGCTGCCGTTCGGCCTGCACCACATCCCGAACTCGCTCATCTGGTTCGTGTTCGGCACCTACGAGGGCCCGGACGGCACCGTCACCGGCGAGATCAACCGCTACCTGGCCGGCGACCCCGACGCGGGCGGCTTCCTCGCCGGGTTCTTCCCCGTGCTGATGTTCGGCCTGCCCGGCGCGGCCCTCGCGATCTGGCGCGCCGCTCCCCCGCACCGGCGTCCCGCGGTCGGCGGCCTCATGGTCTCCGCCGGGCTCACCGCGTTCGTCACCGGCGTCACCGAGCCGATCGAGTTCGCGTTCATGTTCGTCGCGCCCATCCTGTACGGGGTGCACGTCGTGCTCACCGGCATCTCGATGGCGATCCTGGAGGCCGCCGGCGCCCAGCTCGGCTTCGGCTTCTCCGCGGGCCTCATCGACCTGCTGCTGAACGCCCGCAAGGACAACACCGAGGGGCTGTGGCTGATCCTCGGCCTGGGCGTCGTGTACTTCTTCCTGTACTACTTCGTCTTCAAGTTCATGATCGAGAAGTTCAACTTCGCGACGCCCGGCCGGGAACCCGAGGGCGAGGAGTCGTCGGCCGTCGACCCCGCCGCCGACCCGGAGATGGCCGGTGCCGGATCCGCCAAGAAGGAGCGCAAGGAGCCGGGCGGCGAACCGAAGGAATCCGCCGCCGACGGCTGATCCCCGGGGCGCCGCGGTCCCCTCATCCCCGCGGCGCCCCCACCCGGGCCGGTCAGCCCACCGGCCCGGCTCCCACGGGTCCCGGACTCCCCGCACGGTCCGGGACCCGCTCCCAGGCGGCGGGACGCCCCGGGCGTCCCGCCGCTTCCCATGTCCGGACGCGGCGGCCGTCCCGCGCGTTACCCGGCGGGCCGCATGTGGCCAGGACGTATTTATCGCGGGCCGCGCGACTCCTGTCTGCACACCGAGCCAGGAGGTATCGCATGCGTCCACGTCCAGCCACGCCCTCCGCCGTCCGGTTCATCCGGTACCGCGGCGCCCCGTCCGGCGCGGCGACCCGCGGCGCGCTGGCGCTCCGCCCCTCCGCACCGCCCCCGGCCCGGCCCCCGGGACTGCGGCTCGTGCGCCCGGCGGACGGGGTCGACGCCGAGGTCCGCGCCGTCGCGGACGCGGCCGTGCGGCTCGTGGTGGAGATCCTCGCGGGGACGCGCCCGGCCGCCCAGCTGTCCCTGGTGGCCGTCCAGCCGGTGTGCCGGGAGATGGCCCGGCTCCGCTCCGCGACCCGGCGCGGGGCACGGATCGTCCCGCCGAAGGTGCTGTCGACCAGGCTGCAGCGCCCCGCCCCCGCGGTCGCCGAGACGACCGCCGTCGTGGTCATCGCCGGCCGCGTGCACGCCCTGGCCCTCCGCCTCGACCACGCCCGCGGCCGCTGGCGCTGCACGGCCCTCGAAACAACGGCCCCCGGCCCCCAAGGCCCCCCGGTCCGTTGACCTGCGGCTTGTCGAGCCGGTGGACGGGCCCGGACATGCGGAAGCGGCCTCCCGATCCCGGGAGGCCGCTTCCGCGGTGTGTTCCTACTTGTTCTTGTTGCGGGGGTCGCCGTGGCACCGCTTGTACTTCTTGCCCGAGCCGCAGGGGCACGGGTCGTTGCGGTTCACGCCCGCGTACTCGTCCTTGGTCTCCTCGGTGTGGTGCTCGACGCCGCCGTCACCGTCGATGGTCGGGGCCGAGTAGTCCAGCTTCTTCGGACGCGACGGCTTCTCCAGCCCCTTCGCCTTGATGGCGGGGGCCTCGTCGGCCTCCTCCACGTCGTCGGAGGGGGCGGTGTCCTCCTCCGCGCCGGTGGCGGGAGCGGACTTGGCGACCGACACGGGCTTCGCGCCGACGGCGGGGGTCTCCGGCTGGTCCTCGACCTCGACCTCAAGGTTGAAGAGGTAGCCGACCGACTCCTCCTTGATGCCGTCGAGCATCGCGTTGAACATGTCGTAGCCCTCGCGCTGGTACTCCACCAGCGGGTCGCGCTGCGCCATGGCCCGCAGGCCGATGCCCTCCTGGAGGTAGTCCATCTCGTAGAGGTGCTCGCGCCACTTGCGGTCCAGGACCGAGAGGACGACGCGGCGTTCGAGCTCGCGCACGACCTCCGCGCCGAGCTGCTCCTCGCGCTTGTCGTAGGCCGCCTGCGCGTCGTCGCGGATCTTCGCCGCGAGCGTCTCGGCGTCCAGCGCGGAGATGTCGCCGCCCGCCTCCTTCTCCAGGTCCTCGACCGTGATGGAGATCGGGTAGAGCGCCTTGAACGCCTTCCACAGCTTGTCGAGGTCCCACTCCTCGGCGAAGCCCTCCGCGGTGGCGCCCGCGACGTAGCCCGCCACGACCTCGTCGATCATCCGGCGGACCTGCTCGTGCAGGTCCTCGCCCTCCAGCACCTTGCGGCGCTCGGCGTAGATGACCTTGCGCTGCCGGTTCAGCACCTCGTCGTACTTCAAGACGTTCTTGCGCATCTCGAAGTTCTGCTGCTCGACCTGGCTCTGCGCCGACTTGATCGCATTGCTGACGATCTTGGACTCGATCGGCACGTCGTCCGGGATGTTCAGCCGGGTCATGATCGACTCGACGCGGGCCGAGTTGAACAGCCGCATCAGGTCGTCCTCCAGCGAGAGGTAGAACCGGGACTCGCCCGGGTCGCCCTGCCGGCCGGACCGTCCGCGCAGCTGGTTGTCGATGCGCCGCGACTCGTGCCGCTCGGTGGCGAGGACGTACAGGCCGCCCGCGTCGACGACCTCCTCGTGCTCGCCCTTCACGGCCTCCTGCGCCTTCTCCAGCGCCTCGGGCCACGCCGACTCGTACTCGTCGGGCGACTCCAGCGGGGACAGCCCGCGCTGGTGCAGCTCCAGGTCGGCGCGGAAGTCAGGGTTGCCGCCGAGCATGATGTCGGTGCCGCGGCCCGCCATGTTCGTCGCGACGGTGACGCTGCCCTTGCGGCCCGCCTCCGCGACGATCGTCGACTCCTGCTCGTGGTGCTTGGCGTTCAGCACCTGGTGCGGGATGCCGCGCCGCTTGAGCATCTTGCTCAGCTTCTCGGACTTCTCCACCGACGTGGTGCCGACCAGGACCGGCTGGCCCTTCTCGTGCCGCTCGGCGATGTCGTCGACGACGGCCTCGAACTTGGCCTGCTCGGTCTTGTAGACGACGTCCGCCACGTCATCGCGGATCATCGGCTTGTTCGTCGGGATCGGCACGACGCCGATCTTGTAGGTCTTGTTGAACTCCGCCGCCTCGGTCTCGGCGGTTCCGGTCATGCCGGACAGCTTGTTGTAGAGGCGGAAGTAGTTCTGCAGGGTGATCGTGGCGAGGGTCTGGTTCTCGTCCTTGATCGCCACGCCTTCCTTGGCCTCGATGGCCTGGTGCATGCCCTCGTTGTAGCGGCGGCCATGCAGGATGCGCCCGGTGAACTCGTCCACGATCAGGACCTCGCCGTTCATGACGACGTAGTCCTTGTCGCGCTTGTACAGCTCCTTGGCCTTCAGCGCGTTGTTCAGGAAGCTGACCAGCGGCGTGTTCACCGAGTCGTAGAGGTTGTCGATGCCGAGCCAGTCCTCGACCTTCTCGACACCGGACTCGGTGATGCCGACCGTGCGCTTCTTCTCGTTGACCTCGTAGTCGCCGGGGCCGTACTCGTCGACCTGCCCGGCACTGCTGACCAGTTCGGCGCGCTTCAGCCGGGGCGCGATCTTGGCGAACTCCGCGTACCACTTGGAGTTCTGCTCGGCCGGGCCGGAGATGATCAGGGGGGTGCGGGCCTCGTCGATCAGGATCGAGTCGACCTCGTCCACGATGGCGAAGTTGTGGCCGCGCTGGACGCACTCCTCCAGGCTCCACGCCATGTTGTCGCGCAGGTAGTCGAAGCCGAACTCGTTGTTCGTCCCGTAGGTGATGTCGGCGTTGTACGCCGCGCGGCGCTCCTCGGGCGTCATCTGCGCGAGGACGACACCGACCTCGAGACCCAGGAACTGGTGGACGCGGCCCATCCACTCTGCGTCGCGCTTGGCCAGGTAGTCGTTCACGGTGACGATGTGGACGCCGTCACCGGAAAGGGCGTTCAGGTAGGCCGGGAGCACAGCGGTCAGGGTCTTGCCCTCACCGGTCTTCATCTCGGCGATGTTGCCCAGATGCAGGGCGGCTCCACCCATCACCTGGACGTCGAAGTGCCGCTGCCCGAGCACACGCTTGGCGGCTTCGCGTGCGGTCGCGAACGCCTCGGGCAGCAACTCGTCCAGGGTCTCGCCGTCGGCGAGGCGCTCCCGGTACTTGTCGGTCAGCTCGCGCAACTCGGCGTCGCTCATCTCGAGGAAGTCCTCCTCGATCGAGTTGACCTGATCCGCGAGCTTCTTGAGCTTGCGCAGGGTTTTTCCCTCGCCCGCACGAAGGATCTTGTCGATGACTGGCGGCACTCTCGAAGGCTCCTTGCAGATCGTGGTTCACCGCTCCAGGCGGCACGCACACCACACGTACGATGCCCATCGTAGGCGAGACCCAGAATGGTCTAGGTCACTCCGCAGCGCAATCCACTGCGCGTCTCGTTTGACGTTCCGGGCCGCGGAGAGGATGACTCACAGCATGGAGGGAGACGCAATGTCCGGAGAGTCCCACGGGTCACACGCCGGCCGCCCCGCTTCCTGGGTGGCGGTCACCATCATTTTCATCGGATTCGTCGTCGGCGGCGTCGCGCTCTGCCTGGGCCCGACGTGGATCATGTTCTGGGTCGGCGCCGGCATCATCGTCGCCGGTTTCGTCGTCAGCTGGATGGTCCACCTGTTCTCCGACGTGGTCGTGGACGCCCCCCGGGTGCTTCCCGAGATCGTCGACTACTCCGTCTTCGGTACCCGCACCGCGAAGCGCCGCGGCGGCCCCGAAGGCGAGTCCCTGGAAAGCCCCGTGGCGACCGACCCCCAGACATCCCCCCACGGCTGACGCGTGTTCATTGCAGCTCAGGCCCACTGCGCTCGCTGGCGCTCGCTCCGTGACCCGGCCTGGGCGAGCGCGCCATCGCTTCGCGATCTTCCCGGCGGGGCTCGCCTCCGGCTGCGCCCCGCCGGTCAGGTCACGCGCTCGCGTGCGGGGCTGAGCGTCTCGGCCACCTAAGACGCTTGCAGGCTTCGTTCACGCCGTCGCCGCCCGCGTCGTGGCACCTCACCGCCGCGTCCGACCGGATCGCCACCCGCCACGCCGCCGTCTAAGCGGGGTGCTTGTTTCTTGATGGGCGCGCTATAGCGGGACGGTGGTGTGCTCGTCGGTGGCGCGGGGGCGTACTCAGGTGGGTGCCCCGTGCTCGGTCGGGGTGGTGTCTTTCAGGGCGGCCTTGAGTAGGGGCTGGGGGAGGTCGGTGCGGTCTATGTGGATGTTGTCGCAATCGACCCAGGTGGCGGCTTGCCAAAGGGCTTTGGCCAGGGCGGTCGCCGAGGCTTCTGTGCGGGATCGGGTCCGCGTGGCCCAGGGTTCTAGAGAGACCTGGCGGGCGATGAGGGTGCGGCCTTCTCTAGCGGGGTCGACGCGTCCGAGGAGGCGGCCGCCGGACAGGAGCGGCATCGCGAAGTAGCCGTGGACCCGCTTGGCCTTGGGGACGTACGCCTCCAGGCGATGGTCGAAGCCGAACACGCGGGAGGTGCGGGCCCTGTCCCACACGAGGGAGTCGAACGGCGAGAGCAGGGTGGTGACGTGCCTGCCGCGCGGCGGGTCGGCCAGCGCCCCCGGGTCGGCCCAGGCCCGCTGGGACCATCCGGCGACCGACACGGGGACCAGGCCGGTCTCGTCGATCACGCGGTCGACCTGGTCCTGCTTGACGCGGTAGTAGTCGGCGAGGTCCGCGCGGGTCGCCACGCCGAGGGCCCGGCCGGCGCGCGCGACGAGCGCCGTCAGGCAGGTGTCGTCGTCGGGGTCCTGCGCGAGGAGCCGGGACGGGACGGCCCGCTCCGCGAGGTCGTAGACGCGGCGCCAGCCGACGCGCTGGACGCAGACCACCTCGCCGATGTCCAGCAGCCACTCGATGCCGATCTTGTGGTCGCTCCAGTCCCACCAGTCGGCACTGGCCTTGGCGCCCCCCAGTTCCCTGGTCGTGAGCGGACCGTCCGCCTTCAGGCGCGCCCGGATCTCGTCGCAGACGCCCTCGGGGACCTTGTGCCAGCGCCAGCCGCGGCGCAGATAGGCGCGGCGCCGGAACCCGAACAGGGGCCAGTCGTCCATGGGAAGCACGGACGCGGCGTGGGCCCAGTACTCGAACGCCCCTGAGGTGCCGTTCCGGCGGCCCCAGTAGGCGGCCTCGATCGCACTGCGGCGCACCGGGCCGAGGCGCGCGTAGGAGACCAGTTCGTGGGACCTGGCCAGGACCGAGATCGTGTCGAGCTGGACGGCGCCCAGCCGTTCCAGCATCGCCGGTACGCCGCCCTTCCGCCGCGCGCCCAGGAACCCCTGGGCGCGCAGTTGGAGCCGCCGTGCCTCGTCCGCGCTGAGCTCTACCTCGACCACGCCGGTGATATTACGGCACGACACCGACAAAAGCCGATTGCCGGTCGCATCGGACCGCTCAGGTGATCTCCAGAAGTTTCTCCCGGACGGCGTAGACGACGGCCTCCATCCGGGAGTGGAGCTGGAGCTTCTCCAGGATGTTGCGGACGTGGTTCTTGACCGTGTTCTCGGAGATGAACAGCTCCCGGGCGATCTCCCGGTTGCCGAGGCCGCGGGCGACGAGCCGCAGCACCTCCATCTCGCGCTCGGTGAGGCGGGGCGCGGGGACCTGCTGGGTGCGCTCCTCGCTGCGCTTGGCCAGCGCGGCGAACTCGGTGATGAGCTTGGACGCCATCGACGGGCTGATCAGCGACTGCCCGCCGTGCACGGCGCGGACCGCCTGCGGGACCTCGTCGATGGAGATCTCCTTCAGCAGGTAGCCGCTGGCCCCGGCCTTGATCGCCTCGAAGAGGTCCTCCTCCTCGTCGCTGATGGTCAGCATGACGATCTTCGCGCTGGGCGCGGCGTCCTTGATGGCGGTGCACGCCTCGATGCCGCTGCGGCGCGGCATCCTGATGTCCATCAGGACGACGTCCGGCAGCAGGTCGCCGGCCATCTCGACGGCCTCGTGCCCGTCGCCGCCCTCGCCGATGACCTCGATGTCGTCCTCGCCCTGGAGGACCATCTCCAGACCTCTGCGGAACAGCGCATGGTCGTCGACGATGAGCACGCGGATCGGGTCGGCCGTTCCGGGCGGCGGTGCCGCCTCCCGGGCGGCGGGGATGGAGCCGGCGCCGCGTTGCCGGCCCCCGGCCTGCCGGGGTACCGCCGCGGCGTCGCGAGCCTCGGGATTCTCGCTCACCAGAGTCGCGGCGTGGAGGAGACGCCGCTTCCCCCCTTCACTGTTCAGCAGTCTGGATGTACCGGAGGGTTGCTCTCCGACGGGGACGTCCCCGGGAACCCAGGGGCTCCGGGTGCGGACCCACGGGATTTCGGGCCGGGTGTTCCCGGGTGGAACTGCTGTGCGCCCCGGGAGGTTCCCGGGCGGCCGCCGCGGGTCCGGGCCCCCGCGGGGCGTGCCGCCGCGGGGCGGTGACCCGAGAGTCCCGGACCGGGCGAGCGGCGCTCGCGCCGTACCGGAACCCCCCGCGGCCACCGCGCCCGCGGATCGGCTGGTACGCCTTCGCAGATCATTACATGGTTCGGACGGTGACGTGACGCGAGTGCCGCATCACTCTTCGACGAGCCTGATGACTCCGTAGTCCCAGCCTCTCCTCCGGTATACGACCGAGGGGAGCCCATTGGCCTTGTCGCGATACAGGAAAAAGTCGTGGC
Organism: Actinomadura sp. 6K520; assembly: GCF_004349245.1. Taxonomy (GTDB): domain Bacteria; phylum Actinomycetota; class Actinomycetes; order Streptosporangiales; family Streptosporangiaceae; genus Spirillospora. The sequence goes on from NZ_SMLC01000015.1 coordinate 49,457, forward strand.
CGACGAGTTCCATCTCGAAGAGGGCCTGCTCGATGCCCATCTGCTCGGCCTTGTGGAACTTCTCTCGGACGACGAGGGGGCCGTCGCCGTCCATGGGGATGGGGACGAGGTTCTCGTCCTGCGAGACCCGCACCGGTTCCGCCTCTTCGTCGGCGGGTTCGGGCGCGGTCGGCTGCGGTTCGGGGAGCGTTTCGGGGAGCGTCTCCATGGTCGCGAGCTTGGCGCGGCCCTTGCCGCCGTGGCCCTTGCGTCGCTCGGCGTCGCGGCGCAGCTTGGACTCCAGCTTGCCCAGAGCCAGGTCCAGGGCTCCGTACCGGTCGTCCGCGGCGGCCTCGGCCCGGATCACCGGGCCGCGGGAGCGGATCGTGAGCTCGACTCTCTCGCGCTGGTCGGCGAGCCGCGGGTTATGTTCCTCGGACACCTCCACGTCCGCGCGGATCACCTTCTGGTTGAGCCGCTCGATCTTGGCCAGTTTGTTGTCGACATGCCGGCGGAACCTGTCATTGACCTCGGTGTGCCGGCCCCTAACGGTGATGTTCACGCGGGCCCCCCCTTCTCCCGGATACGAGTCGACCTGCCCGGGATCCCTGGCGGAACACGTCCCACCCTCGTGATACGCACCATGTGCCGGCCTTCGGCACATGCGGGAGGGAAAGTGCCCTTCGCCCCGGGCCGGCCCCACAAGACGGTGGGTCGCACCCGCCCGGCCGACCTGGTCTTCGTCCCCACATCCGCCTGCTGAGGGGCTCGCGGCGCTCTCGCCACTACTGCCCTTCTCCCTGCTCGGGGGATGTCGGATCCCCCGACGGGGCAGGACTTACCTCTAAGGCGCACCGTGATCGGTCGACGAGAAGTCGCCTTACGTGGGCCGTTTCGCCTGCGCCTGGCATCGGCTAGCCGGACCACCGGTCGTGCTCCTGACGAGCACTGCGGTCCGACGCAACCACGGACCCGGGCGGGTGCCATGTCAGGAACGCTAACCCCTTACGCCACGAATGTCAGGGGGGTGGCCCGAGGAAAAACTCACTGACCGTCATCGGAACCTGCCCCGGCGAGTACCCGCGCGCTTACCCGAGGCCCCGTCACATGCCGTGAACCCCCGTGTGCGCGGCAGATACGCCCCCGGGACCCCCGCAGGTCAGGTCGGACTGACCCCGCGGTGAGTTTGCCGAATCACCCCTCCCTCTGGGGTGATGTGCCGCAAATAACCCGATACCTCCCCACAAAACCCTGCCCCGACCAACTACCAACCGTAACTACCTGCCCCCCTTCCTCCCGAACGTGAAGAAAGTCACCCACCCCGTTAAGAATCGGTCAACATGCCACTCCGGCCCCCATCAGGCCCGATCATCACCAGAACCACCCGGCCCGCGCACCGCCACGTTTCGAGCTCCCGCGTCGGCGGGGCGTTGCCGCGATGGTGGCGGTGCCCAGCAGGTCGGCTCCTGCCTCGCGGAGGGCTCGGGCCGCTTCGGTGAGGGAGGCGCCGGTGGTGACTACGTCGTCGACCAGGACCACCGTGCGGCCGGCGAGCTCGGCGTGTGGGGTGACGTCGAGTGCGCCTTCCAGGTTGGCGGTGCGTTCCGCCGCGGTGAGCGCGGCCTGGTCGGCCACCCGGACGCGTTGCCTCAGGGCGTCCACCGGGGTCACGGGTACGCCCGCCGTCCGCAATCGCTGCGCCGCGACGTCCGCCAATCCCCGCAGGGTGTCGTGGCCGCGTCGGCGGGTGGCCCCGCGCCTCGACGGCACCCACACCAGGGACGGCGGGTCATGCCCCAGATGCGCTCCCGGTGTGTTCGGTGAGGAGAGGTGGTGGGGAGTCAGGGCGGCTTGGACGGCTGTGGCCAGGGCCGCGCCGAGCGGGACGGCCAGAGCCGTGCGCCCATGTTCCTTGTAGGCGGCCAGGATCGCCCGTAGCGGGCCCTCGTAGGCGGTCACGGTCCACGGGGGCGGCAGGCCCTCAAAGGCCGTCCTGGCGGGTCTCGCGGGGCCCTGGAGGGGCAGTGCGCACGCGTCGCAGAGGAGGACGGGAGCCGCACCGCATCCGGCGCAGTGCTCCGGGAGGATCAGGTCGAGCAGGTCCGCGATGAGGTTCATGCCTCGACGATGCGGCCGCGGGTCGGCACCCGTCCCGAAATCCGCGACCTGTGGATAACCCGGCGCATGGACCAGGCCCGCCCCCGAACCGGGCGGGCGCCACAGGGCCGGGACGTATCAGCACGGTTTCCCGGGCGGTCGAGCGTGTCGCGTCAGCGGGGGTAGCTGGGGTCCTTGGCCGGTGTAGGACAGATCCACGGGCTGTAGGAGTTGCTGGGCGAACGCTGGCGGCACACCTGGTCCTTGCCGGACGAGCGGGTGCCGATGAGGATCGGGGCGCCGGGGGCCGCCGCGATCGTCCGGGGCTCGCCCAGGGAACCGACACCGAGGGACGTGATCGCGCTGCCGCTGATCGGCATCAGGAACGGGAGGGTCTGCGAGTCACGCTGGGCACGTCCGAGGACGGCGAGCGTGTTGTAGTCGCGCCAGGCGATGTCGACGGCGTCCTGCAGCTCCGAACTCACGGGCAGGAACGAGCCGACGTCCAGCGAGCCGTCAGGGGCGTGGGCGATGCGGCCGATCTGCACCTGGGGGCGGCCGTCGACGCGGGCGATGACCGCTGCGCGGACGCCATCGCGGGCGACGCGGAACTCCAGAACCTGACGTCCACCCAAGCCCCAGTGGGCGGCGTGTACGGGCGCCTCCCCGCGTCGGCGCACCCAAAGCCAGGATTCGTCCTTCTTGCTCTCCACGACCCACAGGGTGCCGTCACGGCTCCAGGACGGTGCGGTGAAGCGGGCTCCCTCCTTGGCGTTCAGCAGTACGCGGGTGGCGGGCGTACCGGTGACGGGGGCGGCGACGAGGACCTGGTCGGCCGCGGCGCTCAGTCCGGCGAGCTCCTGGTAGTCGGGGGCGACTGCGGGCCGGGAGAGGCTTCCGGCGGGACCGGTCACGACGGGCTGGGCCTGGTCCTCCTCCATGGTGCCGAGGAAGCCGGACGGGCCGACGACATAGGCGTTCTGATGGGCTTCGTCGCGCGGGACGCGCCCGTCGGGTGAGTTGACCTCCCAGGCGTGCACGGGCTGGGTGGAGTCCATGTCGCTGGGGGTGACGGGTTCGCCGTCGATCCGCAACTGCCAGCGCTTGATCTCCGAGAGCTGTCGCATCGTCCAGCTGAGCTGTGCCGACATCCGGTCGAGGTTGCCCGCGCGGGCCTCCTTGGTGAGGTCGACCGTGGCGACCTCGTTCTCGACCCGGATGGGGCGCCTCAGCCGGGTCCCTTCCGGGAAGGCGGTCTGGACGGCGCCCTTGAGCCAGGAGGTCGGGCCGGTCAGCAGCGCGTGGACGAGCTGGGTCGGCAAGGTCTGGCGGTTCACGACCGGCAGGAAGATGCCGTTGGGGACGAGCGTGTGCCGGTCCGGCGCGTAGAAGAACAGGTTGACGGTGCGCATGGCGCGTTCGACGTCGTCCTGGGTGAGCAGGAGTCCCGCCTTCTCCCCGCCGGGGAGGCCGGTGATGCGCCAGACGCCCTCCTGGGTCTTGGCGAGCTGGAACGTGGCGTCGAGCGTCTTCGGGGACGCGGTGTACTGGCCGTCGGAACTGATGGTCCCGACTTCCTCCCCGGTGATCCTGACCGTGGCCTGGTCGTCGGTCGCCTTGACGATCTGGGGGTCGGTGACACGGCTCGCCAGGACGGTCACGGAGGGCCGCAGTCCCGGGTCCCAGGAGTTCTGCCTGCCGAGGTAGAGCCTGGCGACCTTGTGGTTGTCGTCGAAGCTCGCCGACGCGGCGAGGAACCCGGAGACGATCTGGGCCGGCCCCCACTCGGGGCGCGGTCTGACCGGAATGAGCCGGACGTAGGGGTCGTCGACCCGTTCGGCGCGTTCGGCGGACTCGCCCGTCACGACCTGCCCGCCGCTCGGGACGTTCGCGCATCCGGCGCCGCCCACGAGGAGGACGGCGGCGGCGAGGAGGCGCGTGATCCGGATCGTCACTCCTGCACCTCCAGTTCCGCGAACAGCGGACGGGCGTCACCGGCCCCAGGAGGGACGAGCGGGAGCGGCGAGCCCCTCAGCTCGGCCCCGGCCACGCGAGGCAGCGAGAGGCGGAACTGGGAGCCCACGCCGGGCTCTCCCCACGCCTGCAGCCATCCGCCGTGGAGTTGCGCGTCCTCGCGGGAGATCGACAGGCCGAGGCCGGTGCCTCCGGTGGTGCGGGCGCGGGCGGGGTCGGCGCGCCAGAAGCGGTCGAAGACCATCTGGCCCTCCCCCGGTTTGAGCCCGACCCCGTGGTCGCGCACGGCGACGGCCACGGCGTCGCGGTCGGCGGCCACGGACACGATGATGTCCTCGCCGTCCCCGTGCTCGACGGCGTTGACGAGGAGGTTGCGCAGGATGCGCTCGACACGGCGGCGGTCGACCTCGGCCATGCACGGCTCTCCGGGCAGCTGCAGCACGAGCTTGCTGCCCTTGCGTTCGGCCAGTCCCTGGATGTCCCCCACGACGCGCAGGACGAGGTCGCGCATGTCGAGGGACTCCGCGTCCAGTGTCGCCGCGCCCGCGTCGTGGCGGCTGATCTCCAGCAGGTCGGCCAGGAGTGCCTCGAACCGCTCCAGCTGGCTCTGCAGCAGTTCCGCGGACCTCCCCACAGAAGGGTCACCGAAGGTGTCGCGGTTCTCGTAGAGCATGTCGGCGGCGATCCTGATGGTGGTCAGGGGCGTGCGCAGCTCGTGGGACACGTCGGAGACGAACTGGCGCTGCACCTGGGACAGGTCTTCCAGCTCGCCGATCTTCTCCTGCAGGTTCGCGGCCATCTCGTTGAAGGAGCGGCCGAGGCGCGCCAGGTCGTCCTCACCGCGAACCCTCATGCGCTCTTCCAGCCGTCCGGCGGCGAGCCGCTGCGCCCCCTGCGCGGCCAGCCGCACCGGTATGACGACCTGGCGCGTCACCAGGGAGGCGATCGCGGCCAAGAGCAGCAGAAGCACGATGCCCACACCGGCCAGGGACCGCCCCACGTTGGTCAGGGTGCGCTGTTCCTCCTCAAGGGAGAACAGGTAGTACAGCTCGAACTGGCCCGTCCTGCCTCCCACGATGAGGCCACTTTCGGACGGACGGTCACCCACGTAGGACAGCTCGCCGTAGGTGTAGGCAGGAGTTCCCTGGGGAGCGCTCTGCAGCTTCTCACGAAGTCGCGGCGGAACGCTCTCCTGGCGCAGCTCGTTGGTCGTGTACCCGTCGAAGTACTGCTCCGTGGTGTCGCGGATGTAGACCTCGTACAGCCCGGACGGGCCACTGCGGGACTTCAGCCGGTCGATGGTCGTGTTGAGCCTGCTGTCGTCCCCGGGCGAGTTGCCCAGGTCGCGCTGGACCTGCGCCAAGCCGTCGTCCAACTGGAGGCGGGCCGCCTTGACCTTCGCGTCCATGAGCGCCGACGAGATCTGCTGCATCAGGAACGCGCCCAGGATGGCGACCACGATCGCCGAAATGAACAGGGTGGACGTGACGACACGTACCTGGATCGACCGGCGCCAGCGCGTGTAGCCGCTGCGGACGGCTCCCCGCAGGACGCGCTGGGCCGCGATCAGCCCGCGCCGGACGAACCGCTTGGCCCGCTTCATGTCGGCTCTCATGGGAGGTCCGGGAAGCGGCGCGGCCCTGGGAAGCGCGGGTTTCCGCGGGATTGCTTGACGGTCATCGGCGTGCCACGGGGATACGGCGGGTCGGTGGAGACGGGTGAGACGGGTGCTGTGTCACGGCGTCATGGGAAGTGATCTCCCGCGCCACGCGCTGTCACGATACGTGCGGACATCGTACGCGATGTCAAGGAAAAGAGGAGGTCATGCGGCACCCGGCCCCCTCAGGCGGGACCGGCCTTGTAACCGACGCCGCGCACGGTGACGACGATCTCGGGCCGCTCCGGGTCACGCTCGATCTTGGCACGGAGCCGCTGCACGTGGACGTTCACCAGGCGGGTGTCGGCGGCGTGCCGGTAGCCCCACACCTGCTCCAGCAGCACCTCGCGGGTGAACACCTGCCGGGGCTTGCGGGCCAGCGCCACCAGGAGGTCGAACTCCAGCGGCGTCAGCGGGATGTGCCGGTCGCCGCGCTTGACCGAGTGGCCGGCCACGTCGATGGTGATGTCGCCGATCTGCAGGGTCTCGGGGGCGGGCTCGTCGGTGCGCCGCAGGCGGGCGCGTACGCGCGCCACCAGCTCCTTGGGCTTGAAGGGCTTGACGATGTAGTCGTCGGCGCCCGACTCCAGGCCGAGGACGACGTCCACGGTGTCGCTCTTGGCGGTCAGCATGACGATCGGCACGCCGGACTCGGCGCGGATCTGGCGGCAGACGTCGATGCCGTCCGCGCCCGGAAGCATCAGGTCGAGCAGCACGAGGTCCGGCCGGGTCTCCCGGAACGCTTCGAGCGCCTTGTCGCCGTCGTGCACGAACGAGGGCTCGAAGCCCTCGCCTCTCAGCACGATGCCGAGCATCTCGGCGAGCGCGAGGTCGTCGTCGACGACCAGTACACGTCCTCTCATGGCCCTCATCGTCGCAAAGTCGGGGTTCGGTGGAGTGAGTGCTCCGCATCGTCGCCGGGTACGGCGGGTGCCGGACCTCGCCGGACACCGGATGGAAGGTACTCGCAGGCGCTGTGCTCCCGCCCCACCTCGCCAGGGAGAGTTATGCCTTGGCGTGCCAGGTTACCCGCGTTTGTGTCGTCCATGGCTCTCCCGGGTTTCGAGGGGGCGGCAGGGGATTGTAGGGGCGACCGCCGAAACGCGCGCAAGGGGCCGAGGTCCAGGCGGAATACGGCGCCCGGTCATCCCGGTAATACCGCAGACCGACACGCTTCGGGCTGGGAACGGCAATCACGGCACCTCGCCCGTGACAGGATGACCTGACCGGCGGTCGTGGCGGGGCCCGGAACGGGGTCGCGGGGCGGACGCGCCGGGCAGACCCCCGCCGAGGCGCGGCCTCGGGGGAGATCACGGGACTCGCCAGAGATCGCAGGAGCCGAGATGCCGGGACCGGACGGCCGGGACGACGACGCCGACGCGCTGGACGCGCAGGCCGTCCCGTTCCGCCCGCTGTCCATCTCGGAGATGCTGGACGGGGCGGTCGCCGGGATCCGGCGGCGGCCGCGCACGTCACTCGGGCTCGCGGTCGTGATCAGCACGGTCATCCAGGTCACGAGCTCCGTCGCCGCGTACTTCTTCATCGGCGACGAGGCCCGGGACGAGATCACCCCCGAAGTCCTGCTTGAGTCGCTGGGAGCGCAGCTCACCCTCACGGTTCTGGGCCTCATCCTGTCGGCCTACGGAATCCTCCTGCTGTCGGGGCTGCTGGCACCGATCCTGGGCCGCGAGCTTGTGGGCATGTCCATCGCGCCCAGGCAGGCGTGGCGGGACGCCCGTCCGAGACTCGGCAGGCTGGTCGTCACCGCGGCGGCCGTCATGGGAATCTCCCTGGGCGCACTGATCCTGCCGATCATGCCCTTCCTCCTGCTTCTCGCCGTTGACGCGAACCCGGGGCTCAGCGCGGCCGCCGCCGTTGTGGGTTTCCCCGTCGGCATCGGCCTCATGGTGTGGCTCTACCTCCTGTTCGTCTTGGCCGTCCCAGCGGTCGTTCTGGAGAGGCAGACCGTCGGCGGCGCGCTTCGCCGGGCGGTGACGTTGTCCAAGGGCCGATGGTGGCGAACGTGCGGGACTCTCCTGGCGGCACTGCTCATCACCGTGTTCATGGGCTTCTTCGCGCTGCGAATCCCGTTCCTGTTCGTGCAGGTGGTCTTCTTCGGTGACTCCTCCGGCGCCGACTCGACGATGGCCGCGCTCGCCGTCGACACGCTCGGGCGGATCGTGAGCTGGTCGGTGGTGCTGCCCTTCGACGCCGGCGTGATCGCGTTGCTCTACATGGACCGGCGGATGCGCCGCGAGGGCTTCGACCTGGAACTGCGCAGCAAGGGGTACGCGGCCGCGAGGTCGGCGACACCCCGCGCGCACTCCGCGGCCGCCGGCAACGGCGCCGACCCGGAGGAGGGGTTCATCGAACTGTGGCGGACGGGCCCCGGGCCGGCACGCCGTCCGGAAACGGGGGCGCATCCGTGACCACCACGTCCACGGCGTCCGCTCTCACGTCGCCGTCCGGGCTCGCGGCGCTCGACCCGGTCGGCCGTGAAGAGGCCCGCGAGATGGCCCGCCGGGAGCTGGACAAGCAGATCTACCAGCGCGACAAGCCGTCCTGGCTGGAGCGCGTCTGGGACTCCTTCTCCGAATGGCTGCAGGATCTGCTCAACCGGCCGCCCGGTCCCGAGACGCAGGGCAGCGGCGGCGGCTGGGTGTCGGTGGCCGTGATCGTCGTGGTCGTGCTCCTCGCCGTCGGGCTGGTGTTCTGGCTGATGCGGGGGCGCCGCAATCTCCGCTCCCGGCGGGACGCCCTGCTGGGCGACGAGCCGTCCACCGCGATCGACCACAGGGACGCGGCGGAACGGCACGCGGCGGCCGGGCAGTGGGCCGAGGCGATCCGGGAGCGGCTCCGCGCGGTGGCCCGCGACCTGGAGGAGCGGGCGGTGCTGGCGGCGCGTCCCGGGCGCACCGCCGACGAGCTCGCGGCCGAGGCGGGCGAGGCCGTGCCGGAACTGGCCGGCGACCTGCGCGCCGCGGTGCTGGTCTTCGACGACGTCTGGTACGGCGACCGTCCCGGCACCGCCGAGGGGTACACGCGGGTGAAGGACGTGGACGAGCGGCTGCGGGCGGCGCGGCCGAAGCCGCTGGAGGACGACGGCGGCCTGACGCTCGCGGCGGCCGGCGAGGACGGGGGCCCGCGATGGTGACCCAGACCCCGCCCCAGAACGCGCCCCGGAACGCGCAGGCCGGGCCGGGCGCGGAGCCGCCGTCGGCGCGGCAGGTCGCGGGGCGCCGCTGGCGGTCGGCCCGCGGCGTGGTCGCGGTGCTCCTCGCGATGGTCGTGATCGCCGTGATCCTCGCGGCGCTGCGTCCCTCGACCTCGCCGGAGGCGCTCGACCCGACGTCGCCGACGCAGGACGGGAGCAGGGCGCTCGCGGAGATCCTCCGCCAGAACGGCACGCCGGTGCACGTGGCCAGGGACGCCGACGACGCCGTCCGCAAGTCCGCCCCCGGGACGGTCATGCTCGTCACCCGCACCGAGCGCCTCACCCGGGAGGACCTGACCCGGCTGGCGGGCGCGCAGGTCGATCTGGTGCTCGTGCGGCCCACGTCGTTCGCCCTGGCCGACCTGGCCCCGCGGGTGCGCAAGGACGGCCCGACCTTCGAGGACGCCGACGAGCCCGGCTGCAACCTGCAGGCCGCCGCACTGGCGGGACCGGTCGCCCTCCACGAGTCGGAGACCTACGAGGTGACGGCCTCCGTCACGGGCGCGGTGACGACGTGCTACGGGACCGAGTTCGGCGGTCCGAGGGTCGTCCAGGTGCGGCACGGGGCCAAGACCGTCACCGTGCTGGGCTCCACCTCGCCGCTGACGAACCGGCGGCTGACTGAGGAGGGCAACGCGGCCCTCGCCATGAACCTGCTGGGCACGAGCACCACCGGCCCGGACACCGCGGGGACGGGCACGTCGGTGGTCTGGCTGGTTCCGGACATCCCGACCGAGGGCACGGCGGCCGGGCAGCAGTCGCTCGGTGACCTGCTGCCGTTCGGGGTCAAGCTGTTCATCTTCCAGCTCCTGGTCGCGGTGCTGCTGGTGGCCCTGTGGCGGGGCCGCCGCCTGGGCCCGGTCGTGGCGGAGGCGCTGCCGGTCGTGGTCCGCTCCGCCGAGACGGTCGAGGGACGCTCCCGCCTCTACCGCGCCGGGCACGCCCGCGACCGGGCCTCGGACGCGCTGCGTTCGGGGGCGCGCGAACGTCTCGTCCCGCTGCTCGGGCTCCCCCGCAGCAGCGCGCAGGACCCGTCCGCCGCGCAGGAGATCGTGACGGCGGTCGCCTACCGCACTCCCCACGACGAGACGTACGTCGGCGCGGCCCTGTACGGTCCTGAACCCTTGGACGACGCGGGCCTCATCGCCCTCAGCGACGTCCTAGACGACCTGGAAAGGCAGGTACGCCAGTCTTGAACCACCCAGTAGAGCTCGGAAAGGACGACGTGCCCGGCGGCGCGGGCGCCTTGAGCGATACTCCGCCGAGCGGGATCTCCGAGGAGACGCGCCGCCAGGGCGAGACGGCCCGCGCGGCGCTCACGGCGCTGCGCGGGGAGGTCGCCAAGACGGTCGTCGGGCAGGACTCCGTCGTGACCGGGCTGGTCATCGCGTTGCTCTGCCGCGGCCACGTCCTGCTGGAGGGCGTCCCAGGTACGGCGAAGACGCTGCTCATCAAGACGCTGTCACGCGCACTCGACCTGGACTTCAAGCGCGTCCAGTTCACCCCTGACCTGATGCCGGGCGACGTGACCGGTTCGCTGGTGTACGACACCAGGACCGCGGAGTTCGAGTTCCGCGAGGGGCCGGTCTTCACCAACCTCCTGCTCGCCGACGAGATCAACCGCACGCCTCCGAAGACACAGGCCTCCCTCCTGGAGGCCATGGAGGAGCGGCAGGTCTCCGTGGAGGGCACCGCGCGTCCTCTGCCCGACCCGTTCGTGGTGTGCGCGACGCAGAACCCCATCGAGTACGAGGGCACCTACCCCCTGCCCGAGGCCCAGCTCGACAGGTTCCTGGTCAAGCTGACCGTGCCCGTTCCCACCCGGGACGAAGAGATCGCCATGGTCCAGCGGCACGCGGCCGGTTTCGACCCGCGCGACCTGTCGGAGGTGCGACCCGTCGCGGGCGCGAGCGAACTGGCCGCCGGCCGGGCCGCGGTGAGGGCCGTCCACCTGGACCCCAAGGTCGCGGCCTATGTCGTCGACCTGTGCCGCGCCACCCGGCAGTCCCCGTCGCTCCAGTTGGGCGTGTCCCCGCGTGGTGCGACGGCGCTGCTCGCCACGTCCCGTGCGTGGGCGTGGCTGTCGGGCCGCGACTACGTGACGCCGGACGACGTGAAGGCGCTGGCCCGGCCGACGCTGCGGCACCGCGTCCAGCTCCGTCCCGAGGCGGAGCTGGAGGGCGCGACGGCCGACGGCGTGCTGGAGGGCATCCTCGCCCACGTCCCCGCCCCGCGCTGATGGCGCTGACCGGACGTCTGGGCCTGCTGGCGCTCCTCGGCGCGCTAGTCCCGCTGTTCGTGCCGAGCTGGTGGACGCTGTTCGCGGTGTGGGGCGCCCTGTTCCTCGGTGTCGTCCTGGACGTCGCCCTGGCCGGGAACGTGCGCGCACTGCGCTTCCACCGCGCGGGCGCCACGAACGTCCGTCTCGGTGAGGCGGCCAAGGTCTCGCTCATCGTGGAGAACCTCGGGCGGCGGCGTCTCAAGGCGCGCCTGCGGGACGTGTGGCCGCCCAGTGCCGGTGCCACGCCCCGCATGGTCAAGGTGAGCGTGCCCGCAGGGGAACGGCGCCGCATCGAGATGACGTTGACGCCGACCCGCCGGGGAGACCGGAAGGCCGTCACCGTCGTGGTCCGCTCTGTCGGGCCGCTCGGGCTGGCCGCGCGGCAGCTTTCGCGTCCGGCGCCCTGGACGGTCCGTGTCCTGCCGGCGTTTCCGTCGCGCCGCCACCTCCCCGCCAAGCTCGCACGGCTTCGCGAACTGACCGGCGCCCACGTGGCCCTGATCCGGGGGCAGGGAACCGAGTTCGACTCCCTGCGCGAGTACGTGGACGGCGACGATGTCCGTTCCATCGACTGGCGCGCCACCGCGCGGCGCAACGACGTGGTCGTCCGGACGTGGCGTCCGGAACGCGACCGGCGCATCTACCTGGTCCTCGACACCGGCCGCACGTCCGCGGGCCGCGTCGGCGACATCCCCCGCCTCGACTGCTCCATGGACGCCGCGATGCTGCTGGGCGCCCTCGCGTCCCGCGCCGGCGACCGCGTCGACATGCTGGCCTACGACCGGCGGGTCCGCGCCCGCGTCGAGGGCGCCTCCCGCACGGACCTGCTGCCCGCGATGGTGCACGCCTTCGCGCCGCTGGAGCCGGAGCTCATCGAGTGCGACGCCGCCGGGATGGTGTCGACGCTGATGGCGCGGGTCAGGCAGCGGTGCCTGGTCGTGCTGCTCACCGAGCTGAACACGGCCGCGATGGAGGAGGGCCTGCTGCCGCTGCTGCCGCAGCTCACCGCCCGGCACCTGGTCATGATCGCCGCGGTGTCGGATCCGCGGGTCGGGGAGATGGCGGCGGGGCGCGGCGACCTCGCGTCCGTGTACGACGCGGCCGCCGCCGAGCGCGCCCGCGCCGACCGCCGCCGCCTCACCGCGGAACTGCGCGGCCACGGCGTCGAGGTGGTCGACGCGCCGCCCGACGAGATCGCCCCGGCCCTGGCCGACGCCTACCTCGCCCTCAAGGCCGCCGGGCGGTTGTGAGGCCCGGCTCTCGCAGGGGCCGCTACCCCGCTACCGGGGCCATGTCGGGGCGCAGGTCGGCGTCGCCGGTCTCGCCCTGGCGGACGGCGCGGCGGCCGAGGACGATCACGTAGGCGAGGAACGCGGCCTCGGCGACCACGCCGATCGCGATGCGCAGCCACGTGACGTGCACCCAGCCGGTGACGAACCCCTCGATGAGGCCGGACACCAGCAGCACCGCGATGAGGCCGAGGGCGATGCTCACGGCGGCGCGCCCCTCCTCGGCGAGGGCCTGGCCGCGGCGGCGCGGCCCCGGATCGATGATCGTCCAGCCGAGTTTCAGTCCCCCGGCGCACGCCAGGTAGACGGCGGTGAGTTCGAGCAGGCCGTGCGGGAGGATCAGGCCGAAGAAGACGTCGCCCTTGCCATAGGCGAACATGAGGCCGGCGATCAGGCCGAGGTTGATCTGGTTCAGCAGCAGCACGTACACGGTCGGGATGCCGAGCAGGATGCCGAATATCAGCGCGACCGCCGACACCCAGGCGTTGTTGACCCAGACCTTGAACGCGAAAGACGACGCCGAATGCTCGGTGTAGTAGTTGGCGAAGTCGTGCTCCACCAGTTCGCGGATCTCGTCCGGCGTCCCCAGGCTCGCCTGCACCTCGGGGCTGTGCACGACCCAGATCGCCAGGGCGAGCGACACCAGGTTGCCGAGGACGGCGCAGCCGATCCACCACCAGCGCGCCCGGTAGGCGACCACCGGGAACGACACCTTCGCGAAGCGGGTGACGTCCCGCCAGAGCGGGGCCTGCGCCCCGGCCACCGCGGCCCTGCCGCGCGCCACGAGGGACGACAGCCGGCCCACGAGCTGGGGGTCGGGCGAACTCGACCTGACGACCGACAGGTGCGTCGCCGCCCGCTGGTAGAGCTCGACCAGCTCGTCGGCTTCCGCGCCGGTCAGCTTGCGGCCGCGGTTGATGAGCCATTCAAGGCGCTGCCACTCGGCGTTGTGCGCGGCCACGTAGGCGTCAACGTCCACCCGGGGAGACTAACGTCTTCACCTGTCGAACCGGCAAAATGGACCTGCCTCGGCAATCGCCCGGGCGGTCGGCAACGGAGGAGCAGGACATGGCCGAACTCGTCACCGGCGAGGCCGTCGCGCTCGACATCCGGGTCGCGCGCCTGGCCAGCCGGGGCTGCGCCATCCTGCTCGACGTGATCTTCCAGCTCGTGATCCTCAACATCGTCGTCTACTTCACGGCGATGACGGCGCTGGTCGCCGACGAGGCGTGGGCGGTCGGGCTGACGCTGCTCGCCGTCGTCGCCGTCCTGGTCGGGTATCCGTGCGCGTTCGAGACGCTGACGCGGGGCCGCACGCTGGGCAAGATGGCCGTCGGGCTCCGCGTCGTCTCCGACGACGGCGGGCCGGTCCGGTTCCGGCAGGCCCTGGTGCGGGCGCTGGCCGGCTTCATCGAGTTCTGGACGTTCTACGGCTCCCCCGCGCTGATCACCTCGTTCTGCAACCGGCGCGGCAAGCGGCTCGGCGACCTGTTCGCCGGGACGATCGTGATCCAGGAGCGCGGCCAGGCGGTGCACCTGCGGCCCGTGGCGCTGATGCCGCCGCAGCTCGCCGGGTGGGCCCGCTCGCTGGAGCTGTCGATGCTGCCGGACGAACTGGCGATGACGGCCCGGCAGTACCTGTCGCGTTTCTGGGAGCTGCTGCCGGAGGTCCGCGACTCGCTGGGAGAGCGGATCGCCGCGCAGGTCGCCGAGGTGGTGAGCCCGCCCCCGCCGCCGGGCGCGCGCCCGGAGATCGTGCTGTCGGCCGTCCTCGCGGAGCGGCGGCACCGCGAGGAGTGGCGGCTGGCGCAGCGCCGCGCCCGCCGGATGCAGCGCCTCGGCCTGCCGTCGTGGACCCCGGTGGCCGTCCCGGCGATGGCGATGGCGGGGGCCGCGCCCGCCGGTCCGGTTCGGCAGGGGCCGCCGGCTCCGCCGCCGTTCAGCGCGCCCGCTCCCGGGCAGCCGCGGTTCCTGCCGCCGTCCGACTACGGCGCCGGGCCGTACCAGAACGTCCTGCACGGCCCTCGTCCGCCCGTTGGCGGCCCCTACCCCACCGGGGCCCACCCCGCAGGCGGGCAGCCCCCGAACGGCCCGTACGCGCCGACTGGGAGCGGACCGTACGGCCCCACGTACCCGCCCGGCCGCTGACCGGCGGCCGGCGGGCGCGTCAGCGGCCCTTGAAGTCCGGCGGGCGGTTCTCCAGGAAGGCGGTGATGCCTTCCTTGGCGTCCTCGGTGGCGGCCAGTCCGACCAGCTCGCCCAGCAGGTGCGCCACCTGGTCCTCCAGGGGCCGTCCTTCGATGGCGAAGAAGGCGTCGCGGCCGCGCCGCAGCCCGAGCGGGCTCTTGGCCGCGATGACCCCCGCCAGCTCGGCCACCCGGGCGTCGAGTTCCGCGCGGGGCACGACCTCGCTGACCAGGCCGATGTCGCGTCCTTCGGCGGCGGTGATGCGGGCGCCGGTGTAGTACAGCTTGAAGGCGTGCTTGGGCGCGACGTTCCGGTTGATGATCGCCATGATCATCATGGGCCAGAGGCCGACGTTGACCTCCGGGGTCGCGAGCTTGACGTCGTCCGCGGCGATCACCAGGTCGCACGCGGCGGCCAGCCCCAGACCGCCCGCGACCGCGTGCCCGGCGAGCCGGGCGATGACGGGTTTGCCGAGCTTCGGGAACGCCGTGAAGAGGCGGAACGGCGCGCTCTCGCGGATCGCCTCCGGGGCGGCCAGGCCGTTCTCGCCGAGCCCGCCGAGGTCGGCGCCCGCGCAGAACGCCCGGTCCCCGGAACCCGTCAGGACGATGACCCGGACGTCCGGGTCGGCCTTGGCCCGTTCGAACGCGTCGAGCAACTCGTCGATCATCCGGTCGCTGAGCGCGTTGCGCGCCTCGGGCCGGTTCAACGTGATGCGGGCGACCCGGTCCGCGCCTTCGTAGAGGATCGTGTCGTACATGCGCCAGCCCTTTCCCTAACCACCCGAGCACGTTGACCGCCCCTTGGAGCGGGGTGCTCCAAGGGGCGGCCGACGAAGCGATGCGGCGTCCGCCGCTCGGGCTCCGGGGCTAAAGCCCTACAGCCTCTCGATGATGGTCGCGTTGGCCTGGCCGCCGCCTTCGCACATGGTCTGCAGACCGTAGCGGGCGCCGGTGCGCTCCAGCTCGTGCAGCAGCTTGGTCATCAGGACCCCGCCGGTGGCGCCGAGCGGGTGGCCGAGGGCGATCGCGCCGCCGTTGGGGTTGGTCTTCTCCAGCGACGCGCCGGTGTCCTTGGCCCACGCCATCGGCACCGGGGCGAACGCCTCGTTCACCTCGAAGACGTCGATGTCGTCGATCTTCAGGCCGCTGCGCTCCAGCGCCTTCTCGGTGGCCGGGATCGGGCCGGTCAGCATGTAGACGGGGTCCGAGCCGCAGACCGCGAGGGTGTGGATGCGGGCCCGGGGCGTCAGGTTGTGCCGCTTGACGGCCTCCTCGGACGCGATGAGCAGCGCGGACGCGCCGACGGAGATCTGCGAGGCGACGGCGGCGGTGATGTCCCAGCCCTCGCGGAGGGGCTGCAGGCCGGCCATCTTCTCCAGCGTGGTGTCGGGGCGGGCGCCCTCGTCCTTGGACACGCCGGCGATGGGCGCGATCTCCCGGTCGAAGTAGCCCGCCTCGATCGCCTTGCTGGCGCGCTGGTGGCTCTCGAGGGCGAACTCCTCCAGGTCCTGGCGCTTGAAGCCCCACTTCTCGCACATCAGCTGCGCGCCGCGGAACTGGGAGATCTCCTGCTGGCCGTACCGCTCGGCCCAGCCGTCACCGTAGGGGAAGGGCATGCCCTTCTCCAGGGCCATCGCGACGGAGGAGCCCATCGGGACGACGGCCATCTGCTCGACGCCGGACGCGACGACGAGGTCCTGGGTGCCGGACAGGACGCCCTGGGCGGCGAAGTGGATCGCCTGCTGGGACGAGCCGCACTGCCGGTCGATGGTCACGCCGGGCACGTTCTCCGGCAGGCCCGCCGACAGCCACGCGGTGCGGGCGATGTCGAGGGACTGCGGGCCGACCTGCATGACGCAGCCCATGATGTTGTCTTCGACCGCGGAGGGGTCGACGCCGGTGCGGTTGACGAGCTCCTTGAGCACGTGGGCCCCGAGGTCGGCCGGGTGGACGTCCTTCAGGCCGCCCTTCTTGGTACCGACAGGGGTACGGACCGCGCCGACGATGTACGCCTCGGCCACTACGCCTCCAAATTGTGGGGTTCCGTCCCGAAACCGAGTGAGATTCGGTTAGTCAGTATGAGATTACAACGCCCGCGGCGCAACGCCATGTGAGCTGAGTCTCGGCCCTCCGCTCACGGCACCCCGCGGACGCCGCCCCGGACAAGGCCGCCCGGGGCGTGGGACGCGGGTCAGCCCGTGAGGTCGCTGGCGACCTTCGCCGCGCCGAGCGCCGCGGCGCCGCCGGCGACCCCGACCGCCCCGGCCGTGACCCACAGCGGCAGGCCCGGCCGGGTCTTCAGGCCGGCCACCAGGTCGAGGGAGTCGACCGCGAGGCCGATCCTGCCCCACAGCCGGCGTCCGGAGTCGTCCCTGCTGAGCAGGTAGCCGGCGCCGAGCGCGATCTCCCGCGCGCCGAACGCCCGGACGATGTAGTCGCGGCCCGGGTCGGTGCCGCCGCCGATGCCCATGGCCTTCACGGTCAGCTTGGGGGCGACGAGCGCCGCGACGCCGAGGGCGACCCGCCCGCGCGCCATGCCGGTCATCATGCCGTCGAGCCGATCCCGGCCGTCTGTTCGCTTCACATCTGCCACAAAGAGGAGATTATCGGCACCTGTCCGGCACCGAACCGGCGGGTAACCCCCTCCTTACACGTCTATCGTTTCTTCAGGCGGCACACCCCCGACTGATGAAGGTGACCATGGAAGGCATCCTCGGCCTCGTCGTCGTGTCACTGCTCGCCGCGTTCTGCGTGCGCTGGGCCGCGGTGCGCCTCCGCTTGCCGATGCCGACCCGCGTCGCGGTGATCACCGTGTTCGTGCTGGTCGTGCTGGCGATGTACGGGCAGCACCTCAACGGGTGACGGGCCGTCCCGGCCCACGGCGCCGAAACGGGACGCATTTGTGTCCGGCGGGCTCCGAACAAACCGCCTCGACGGAGAGTCATAACTGGCGAAACCGGCTTCACGCCCGCTCGACGCCCCCGCCGAGGCGGCCGCGCGGCACCCGGACCCGTCCGGATGCCGCCGCCCCGCGCGGCGGACGCGAGCGGTACCCCGTCCGGCGAAGCCGGCCCGATCGAGGGAGTCCCCGTGAACACGCATCCGGTGGCCGCGACCCGCGAGACCGGCGGCGCGATCGCCCCGCATCTGAGGCGGCTCCTGGAGTTCGTCGAACCCGGCCGCGACGACGTCTGCCTGGACGTGGCGCGCGGCCGCGGGCCGATGCCCGCCGCGCTCGGCCCGCAGGTGCGCCACCTGACCGCCGTGGACGCCATGCCCGCGCACACGCCCGGCGCGTCCGGCACGTCCGGGGCGTCCGGGGCGAACGGGCGGATGTCCACCGTGGAGTTCGGGACGGGACCGGTCCGCATCACCGACGGCGACTCGCCCCCGGCGTCCGCGACGCGCGAGGAACGCAGGCCGCACCCGCTGGGCCCGGACCGCACCCTGATCAAGGCCGACGCCAGCGCGCTGCCGTACCGGGACAACGCGTTCTCCCTGGTCACGGCCAGGTTCTCGCTCTACAACCTGGGCGATCCCGAGCACGTGCTGCGCGAGCTGCTGCGGGTCTGCCACCCCGGCGGGCGGGTCGTCATCGCCGATCTGGTGCGCGGCAACCTCACCGGACCCGACCGCGACCGCATCGAGCGGCTGCGCGACCCCGACCACCCCGGCACCCCGTCCATCGCCCGGCTCACCGAGATGATCACCTCGGCGGGCGGCAGCATCCGCCGCCTGGACGTGTTCACCGTGGAACGCCCCGTGGAACCCTGGCTCGCCGGGTCGTGCGACGACGCGACCGCCGACCGCGTCCGCCGGGCCCTGATCGACGAGGTGGACGGCGGCCCGCGGACCGGCGCCAAGCCCCGCATCATCGGCGGCGAACTCTGGTTCACCCAGTCGTGGGCGCACGTCGCCGCCGAACCCATCCCCTGAGCACGGTGCCGTCGGGGCGTCAGGGCGTCAGCGGCAGCTCGAACCAGACGGCCTTGCCGTCCGCGGTCGGGCGGGCGCCCCACCGGCTGGCGAGCTGGTCGACCAGGTACAGGCCGCGCCCGCCCTCGTCGGTCTCGCCCGCGCTGCGGATGCGCGGCAGCCGCATGTCGGAGTCGAACACCTCGACCCAGATGGCGTCCGCGCCGCGCCGGAGGCGGAGCCGGAACTCCTTGGTCGGCGGTTCGCGGCGGCCGAGTTCGGCGCCGAGGTTCCAGTCGTCCTCGGCGAACGCGCCGGGCTCGAACGCGTCTCCGCCGATGGAGCCCGCGTCGTACTCGGTGGTGAACTCGGTGTTGAACTGGACGGGCGGCGGGGCGCCGAGCGGCTCGCCGCCGCGCCCGGGAGGCCCGGCCGTCACCGGGACGGCGGGCTCGCGGCGCGGGGCGGGCGTGGCGGTCGCGTGCAGGACGACGTTGGTGACGACCTCGGAGACCAGCAGGCACGCCAGTTCCGCCTGCTCGTCCGCCATCCCCCAGGACGCGAACGTGTCGGCGGCCGTCCGGCGCGCCTCCGACACCATGATCGGCTCGGCGGTGAAGGTGCGCTCCGCGACGGCCAGTTCCTCGGCGGCGGTGCGGATCACGACGATCGCCACGTCGTCGTCGGTGTCGCCGGGCACCGCCTCGTAGGCGGCCTTGGCGATCGCCTCGACACCGCCGCGGGCGACCTCGGCGACGGCGGCGCGCACCAGTTCCCGCGACTCCTCGCGACTGTAGTACTCGCCGTCCTCCTTCGGGCGGCGGTCGATGAGGCCGTCGGTGTAGAGGACGAGGGTGGAGCCGGGCTTCAGCTCGCTCCGCTCCTCGTTGAAGAGGATCTCGCCGCCCATGCCGGGGGCGCGCAGGCCGAGCATGCCGCCTTCGCTCTCGAACGGCAGCTCACCGACCTCACCGTCGACGATCAGCAGCGGCGGGTCGTGGCCGGCGTTGGCGAACTCCAGCAGCCGCGACCACGCGTCGTACACGAAGTAGGTGCAGGACACCAGGGGCGGGCGGACGAGGTCGTCGCTGTTCCAGCCGGAGCGCATCCGCTCGGGCCGGGTCATCGTGCGGACCCACTCGTCGAGCTTGCGCAGGATGTCGGCTGGCGGCTTGTCGTCCTGGGCGAACGCGCGCAGCGCGGCGCGGAGCTGCCCCATCACCGCGGCGGCGCGGGCGCCGCGGCCCTCGACGTCGCCGATGACGAGCCCCACG
The DNA here is from genome assembly GCF_004349245.1 of Actinomadura sp. 6K520. Classification (GTDB taxonomy): domain Bacteria; phylum Actinomycetota; class Actinomycetes; order Streptosporangiales; family Streptosporangiaceae; genus Spirillospora. Next base: position 69,326 of record NZ_SMLC01000015.1, read on the forward strand.
CGACCCGCCGACAGCGGGATCACGTCGTACCAGTCGCCGCCGACCTGCGTCTGTATGCCGTGCCCGTGCGACTCCAGCGGCCTGGCCGGTTCGTACCGCCAGGCGATCTGCAGGCCGTCCAGCCGGGGGGGCCGGTCGCCGGGCAGCAGGTGCTTCTGGAACGCGAGCGCGGTGTCGCGCTCCTCCTCGAACAGCAGCGCGTTGTCGACGGCGAGCGCGACGCGGCTGGCGATCGCGCCGATCAGGTCGCGGTCGAACCCGTCGTAGTGCGGGTCGGGCCGCTTGGACAGGTTCGACAGCGCCAGGCTCATCACGCCGAGCAGCTCACCGCGGACCAGCAGCGGCGCCGAGATCACGGACGTGATGCCCATCTCGGTCCCGAGCCGCTGGGACGACTCGCTCGGCGCCGCGAACCGGTGCTGGATCATGTCCTCGACGAGGACGGCGTCGCGGCGGCTCATCGCCTTCTCGCTGAAGTGGCCGCGCGGGTAGGAGACGGGCTCGCCGACCTCCGCCCAGGTGCCGGGCGGCGGCTCCCAGCCGCCCGCGTGCCGCGACACCCGCCGGTACAGCCGGTCGCCGCTGTACAGGTCGATGAAGCAGTGGTCGGCGAACTGCGGGACGAGCGTGTCGGCGACCTTCCGCAGCGTGCTCTCCAGCTCCAGGGACCCGGCGAGCCGCTCGCCGATGCGTTCCATCAGGCCGTAGCGGTCCTGCTCGCGCTGGTTGGAGCGCAGCGCCTCCCGCGCGAAGATCACGACGCCGTCGACGGCGCCGGACGGGTGGCGCAGCGGCACGGCGTGCGCGCGGGTGTAGACGGTGGTGCCGTCCGCGCGCAGGTTGCAGAACGTGCCCTCCCACACGCCGCCCTTGAGGACGTGCTTGGCCAGCTCGGTGGCCTGCTCGTGGTCCTCCTCGGCGATGCCCAGCGACAGGACGGAATGGCCGATGATCTCGTCGCCGCCGAAACCGAACAGCTGGCGGGCGAAGTGGTTGCCGTAGATGACGTTGCTGAAGCGGTCGCAGACGATGACCGCCATCTCCATCTGGTTCAGGACGGTCTCGGGCGGCAGACGCGCCTCGTCAGGCGCTTCCCCCCAGTGGCTCATCTCCCCATCCCGATGCCAGTCGCCGACGACGTCCGGGCCGCCGTCCCGGTGATCACCGGGCGTCGCGGCACGGACGGCGTCCGTAGTTCCTCCGTCGTATTGAACGACGAACCCGCCGCCGGGATACGCCCGGAAAGCCCCATGTCACGGAGATCTTCGGTATAGACCACCGGAACCGAGCCCGGCACGCCGCCGACCCGCATGCCGGCCGCTTCAGCGCCTGCTGACGAAGACGTGTTCGGCGATGTCCCGCGGCAGTTCCGTCGCGGAACCGTCGGACTCGTCGTCACTGATCACCCGCACCCCGTCATCGGTAGCCCGAAGAGTCACCTCTCGTCCCGGTTGTATCCCTATCTGCTTGAGTTTAAGCATCAGGTCGCTGTCGCTCTGCACCTGCTCGCTGATCCGCCGGATCACGGCGTCCGCGCCGGCCGGGCTGGCCACCGCGGTCATCACCGAGAGCGGCGCGGTGTCGGGGGCGGCGCCTCCGGGTGCCCCCAGCTCCGCGAGGCCGGGGATGGGGTTGCCGTGCGGGCAGGTGGTCGGGTTGTCCAGCAGCGCGACGAGGCGGCGTTCGACGTCCTCCGACATGACGTGCTCCCATCGGCACGCCTCGATGTGGACGTCCTCCCAGGGCAGGCCGATCACGTTGACCAGCAGGCATTCGGCGAGCCGGTGCTTGCGCATGACGCGCGTGGCCAGGCCGCGGCCGCTCTCGGTCAGCTCGAGGTGCCGATCGCCCTGGACCCGCAGCAGCCCGTCGCGCTCCATCCGGGCGACCGTCTGGCTCACCGTCGGGCCGCTCTGGGAGAGCCGCTCGGCGATGCGAGCGCGAAGGGGGATGATCCCTTCCTCTTCGAGCTCGAAAACCGTCCGGAGGTACATCTCCGTGGTATCGATCAGGCCGTGTGAGGTCACAGCTCCCTCCAGTCTTATAGGCCCGAGTCTACTTGCTCTGCGGCAACCCCGCCGGGCCCCGCGAATATCCCCGTCGAGCCGGGTACGGGGAACGCACGATGAACGCGAAACCTTCCCCGGACGCGGAACCGTTCCTGCCCGAGACCCCCGAGGCGCGGTCGGATCTGGACGCCCTGCGCCACGCCGCGTCGGGCTGCCGCGGCTGCCATCTGTACGAGGACGCCACGCAGACCGTCTTCGGCGACGGCTCCCCCGGCGGACGGGTCATGTTCGTGGGCGAGCAGCCCGGCGACCAGGAGGATCGCAAGGGCCTCCCGTTCGTCGGCCCGGCCGGACGCGTCCTCGACCGGGCGCTGGAGGAGGCCGGGATCGAGCGCGGCGACGTGTACGTCACCAACGCCGTCAAGCACTTCAAGTTCAAGCGGCAGGAGGGCGGCAAGCGCCGCATCCACGAGCCGCCGAACGCGGCCGAGCTGCGCGCGTGCCGCCCCTGGCTGCTGGCTGAGCTGCGGCTGCTCGACCCGGACGTCGTGGTGGTGCTCGGCGCCACGGCGGGCAAGGCGCTGTTCGGCTCCTCCTTCCGCGTGACCAGGCAGCGCGGACGTCTCCTCCCCCTCCCCGACCTGGCGCGCATCGGCACCCCGGCGGCCGGGCGGGAGATCGGGGACGCCCCGCCGGAGCGGGCCGGCGCCCGGATCGTCGCGACGATCCACCCGTCCGCCGTGCTGCGCGCCGAGGACCGCGACGCGATGTACGAGGGCCTGGTCGACGACCTGAAGGTGGCCGCCTCAGCCCTCGGCTAGCGCCGTCACCGCCGCACCGGCGCGGGGTGCGCCGTGCGGGTGTCGTAGCGGAGCAGGGCCGGGACGGCGAGGGCCGCGATGACGACCAGGACCGCGCAGGCGATGCCGCCGCCGACCCAGGACGCCGTCGCACCCGCGACACTCGCGGTCGCCCCGGCGCGGACGTCCCCGAGCCGGGGCCCGCCCGCGACCACGACCGTGAACACGCCCTGCAGCCGCCCGCGCATCTCGTCCGGCGCGTACATCTGCAGCATCGACTGGCGGAAGACGGCCGACACCAGGTCCGCCGCCCCGCCGACCGCCAGCAGCACCACGACGAGCCACAGCCGCCCGGACAGCCCGGCGGCGGCGACCGCGAGCCCCCAGACCACGATCGACGCGACGAGCGCGACGCCCTGGCGGTGCACCCGCCCGATCCAGCCGGACATGAGCCCGCCGAGGAACGCGCCGATCGCGATCGCCGCGAACAGCCACCCGACCGCGCCGCCACCCCCGAACCGGGTGTCGGCCACCTCCGGGAACAGCGCGCGCGGCATCGCGACCGCCATCGCGATGATGTCCACGACGAACGACATCAGCAGCACCGGCTGCGTGGCCAGGTAGCGGAGCCCGTCGATCACCGACCGCAGGCCCGGCGAGCCGGTGATCTCGCCGAGCGGGGGGATCGGGGGCAGCCGCAGCGCCGCGTAGAGGGCGAGGCTGAACAGCGCGGCGTCGAGCGCGTAGGCGGCCGCGTAGTTCCAGCGGGCCAGCATCAGCCCGGCGAACAGCGGCCCGGCGAGCATCCCGAACGTGCTGGCGGTGAACGCGAGGGTGTTGGCAGCCGGGACGAGGGGCCGGTCGACCAGCCGGGGGATGATCGCGCTGCGGGTCGGCGACGCCACCGCGAACCCGATCGCCTGCACCGCGACCACAGCCATGATCAGCGTGAGGCTGCCGAGGCCGAGCAGCGCCTGGGCGAGCAGGAGCAGCGTCGCCGCCCACATGACGCAGGACGAGAAGAACAGCAGCTTGCGCCGGTCCATGTGGTCGGCCACCGCCCCGCCCCACAGCCCGAACACGATCAGCGGGACGAGGTTGACGAAGCCCAGCACACCCACCCAGAACGACGACCCGGTCATGTCGTACACCTGGACCGGAACGGCCACCGCCGTGATCTGGAAGCCGACGAACGAGACGCCCTGCCCCAGCCACAGCCGGCGGAACGCGGGCGTGGCCAGCGGCCGGGTGTCGATCGCCAGCCGGCGCAGGCGCGTCCGCCCCCGCGCCTTGGCGCGGGCCTCGCCCTGCTTCAGGGGTTCCTCCGGTTCCGCCTCGGAATCCGCGTCCCCCGGACCGTCAGGACCGTTGGTGGGGGTTGACTGCTGTTCCGATGTCACGGAGACAGTCTCTCCACCACCCAATCACCGGCTTCGCCTGGGGCAATCTCCTCCCCACCCCCCACAACTGCTCTCTCACCCGAGGGGGGACGACCCCCCACAC
>NZ_SMLC01000160.1 GCF_004349245.1 Actinomadura sp. 6K520
ACCTTGTCGACGGTGGGGGCGGGGGCGGCGTGCTTGGGGGTGTACTTGGCCTCGACCTTGACCTTGGAGGGGTAGCCGAAGCCGACGACGGAGTCCATGTCGCGGGTCTTGCGCATGAGCTTGTAGCCGTCGGCGTTGCCCTCGATGGTGTGGAGGGTGCGGCCTTCGACCTTCTCGACGATGCCGACGTGGTCGATCCGGTCGATGTCCTTGGAGCCGTTCCAGTCGTAGAAGACGATGGCGCCGGGTTCGGGTTCGCGGCCGAAGGCGTCGTGCTTGTCGAACCATTTGGCGTGGTCGACGGTGGCGGCGAACTGCCCGGCCTGCTCGGTGACCTCGGCCTTGTCGGCGGCCCAGGCGAGGAACATGTCGCACCAGGGGGCGGTCTTGAAGTAGTCGTCGCGGTCGCCGTCGACGTTCTCGGTCCACCAGTTGCCGAACTTGGTGTAACCGTCGCCCTTCTCGGTGTAGCCGAGTTCCTTCTTGGCGATGTCGAGCAGCTTCTTGCCGATCGGGTCCATCTCGCTCCCTGCCGTCGCGCTCGTCCGGGCAGGGTGGTGCCCGACCGGGGGGACGGAACGTGCCGCGTGACGTCCTGGCCTCCGTCACGTTCCAAGGTCACGTTCTGATCTCGACGGAATGTAGTCGAGGTAAAAGGTGCGCGGCAACCCGTTCCGTGGAATCGGTCAAAACGGACTACCTCAGAAGTAGCCCCTGGGTAGGACGGTCACGGGGCACGTTGCGGCCCGCAGGACCTTGAGCGCGACCTCGCCCAGGAAGACCCGGTGGGCGGCGGCGTCCTCGCTGGACGCGCAGACGAGGAGTTCGTCATCGGGCCAGTCGACGTCGTCCAGGGCGTCGGCGACGTCGTCGCCCTCGGCGAGGTCGGCGGAGACCTCCTCGGGGAGCAGTTCGGAGGAGTCCAGCGCGAGCCTGATGGCGAGGGCCAGGTCGTCGCGGAGCCGTTCGGCGCCGTCGTCCCCGCCGACGTCGCCGATGGCCAGCGTGACCAGGCGCAGCGGCACCTCCAGGCGCTCGGCGGCCTGCGCCGCGCGGATGACCGCGTCGTCGCACTGCGGCCGCCGGACGTACATGACCGTGATCCGGCCGAGGCCGTCGGGCGGGGTGTAGCCGGACGGGGCGAGCAGCACCGCCTCGGTCGCCGAGTGGAGCAGGTAATCCGCGGCGGCGCCGACGCCGATGCGGCCGCGGGCGCCGCCCTCGGGGGAGCCGACGACGATGAGGTCGGCGCCGATCCGGCTGGCGAGGACGGTGAGCCCGCGGGCCACACTGCGTCCCTCCTGGACGTGGAGGTCGGCGGGACGGCCCTCCAGGAGGTCGGTCACCTGGTCCAGCATCGTGCGGGCCTCGCCGGCGGCGGCGGGCGGGCCCGGCGGGTGCACGGTCGCCACGCTCAGCCGGCCGCCGGTGAGCGCGACGATCGCGGACGCCAGGTCGAGTGCCTCCCGGCCGCCCGCGTCGTTGACGTACCCGGCCAGGACGTGTTCCCCGATCATGCGTCCGGCGCTCCGCCGCGTCCCGTACGCCGCTCGCGCGGCCCGTCTTCGATCATGTGGTCCAGCATTCCCCCGAAACGGCGGATAAGACCAGAGGTGATTCGGATCAGATCGCCGTGTGGGCGAGCCAATGGTCCAGGAGGGACCGGTCGCCGGTCACCTCCACCTCGGCCTCGGCCGGGTCGAGACGGCGTGCGAGGACCAGCAGCAGGTCACGGACGGGCCCGCGCACGGTCACGTCCGCTTCCACCTCCGCGACCGCGGCGCCGTGCTCGAAGGCGGCGCCGCGGCCCTCCCGGGTGATCAGCCAGTCGTGCAGCGAGCGCTCCACCGGACACAGGCGCAACGTCTCTCCCCGCCCGCGCAGCTCGGCCAGCTCGGGTTTGTGTTCCGCCGCGGACACGCTCGACAGGAGCTCGAGGGACTCGGTGATCGCGTCGGCGGCGAGGCCGGCGTCCAGCGCGAACGGCGTTCCGGCGGTGAACGCCGCGTCCGCGTGGTGGACGGACGTCTCGTGCGTCATCCGCCGCAGCCACCTGCTGGTCGGCCACGTGCCGAGGAGGGGATGCTCGACCGTCCCGTCCGGGGCCGCCTCGAACGCGCCGATCAGCTGCTCCGCGCCGTCGCGCAGCCAGCCGCCCCATCCCCCCGGTTCGTCCGGGGCCGTGCGGGGCAGCGCTTTCACGACCTCGGTACCGCCCGTCCGGATCAGCTGGGTCGTCCATCGATGCGCGCCGCCGACGTGTCCGACCAGGTCCCGCAGCGTCCAGTCGGGACAGGTCGGTACGCGCGTGGAGGGGTCCTCCCGGGTGGCCGAGCCGGCCAGTCCGGCGGCGTGCTCGCGCAGCCCCTCCACCATGCGTGCGGTATCGAGCGCCTTCATGTCCTTGTCCCTTCCGCCGGTTCCAGAGCGTGGCCCTTAACGTAGGAACTCCAGCACGGTGGAGGTTCAAGTGGTTGTGAGGGACCGCACGCTCGCGGACGGCCGGCCGCCGGCAGGCGGCACGTCCGTGGGGATCGGTGACCTAGCGGCGTTGACGGGCGTGCCCGTGCGCACGATCCGGTTCTACTGCGACGAGGGCGTTCTCGAACCGTGGCGCAGTGCGGGCGGGCACCGGCGATTCGATCCTTCGGCCGCCGACCGGCTCCGCCTCGTCCGGCGGCTGCGCGCCCTCGGGCTCGGCCTGCCCGCCATCACGGCCGTCCTCGGCGGGGACCGCTCGCTGGCGGAGGCCGTCACCGCCGAACGCCGGGCGGTGGACGCCGAACTGTCCGCGCTCGCCTGGCGCCGCGCCTGCCTCCGGGCCGTCGAGGGCGCGGACCCCGCGGACCGGGCGGCGCGCCTCGATCTGCTCGCGGCGGTGCTGGACGGCGCCCCGGCCGCCCGCGACGTGCTCATGGGGTTCTGGCGGCGCCGCATCCTCGTGTCCCTGCCGAAGGAGGAGGTCGCCCGGTTTCTGGAGGCGAGCGTCCCGGAGCCGCCTGCGGATCCGGTGCCCGAGCAGGTCGTCGCCTATGCCGGGATGGTCGCGCTGGCGGGTGACCGGTCCCTGGTCGAGGAGGTGCGCGCACGGGGGAGGGTGAACGCCGAGCGGGTGGTGGACGAGCCGACGCTGATCGCGGGTCTCGGTGAGGCGATCGAGCTGGCCGCGCCGCTGGTGATCGAGGGGCGGGAGCCGGGCCCCGGGCCGGTCCTGGACCGTTTCGTCGCGGCGCACGCGCGGGGACGGGCCGAGCGTGACACGCCGCGGTTCCGGCGAACGCTGCTGCCCGCCGTCGCGATGGAGCAGGACCCGCGGCTCCGCCGGTACTGGTCCCTGTTCGGCGAGGTCACGGGAGAGCCGGCGACATCGGGGACGGTCAACACCTGGCTGATCGACTCGCTCGAACGCGACGTCGCCTGAGCGGCCGCCGCCGCCGAACGGACGGGCGTGGCGGCCGCGGCGTCCGCGCCGGAGGACGCCCAGGAATATGATCTCGGCTCGCGCCGTTCGGTAAGATGATTGAAAGTTCTACTATCTCGGAGGCCGGCATGCAGTTCGGAATCTTCTCGGTCGGCGACGTCACCCCCGATCCGACCACCGGACGCGTACCGTCCGAGGCGGAGCGGATCCAGGCCATGGTCAGGATCGCCCTCAAGACCGAAGAGGCCGGCCTGGACGTCTTCGCGACCGGCGAGCACCACAACCCGCCGTTCGTGCCGTCCTCCCCGACGACCATGCTCGGCTACATCGCGGCCCGCACCGAGCGGCTCGTCCTGTCCACCGCGACGACGCTGATCACCACCAACGACCCGGTGAAGATCGCCGAGGACTACGCGATGCTCCAGCACCTGGCCGACGGCCGGGTGGACCTGATGATGGGACGCGGCAACACCGCCCCCGTCTACCCCTGGTTCGGCAAGGACATCCGCGACGGCATCCCGCTCGCCATCGAGAACTACCACCTCCTGCACCGGCTCTGGCGCGAGGACGTCGTCGACTGGGAGGGCAGGTTCCGCACGCCGCTGCAGTCGTTCACCTCGACCCCGCGCCCGCTGGACGGCGTCCCGCCGTTCGTGTGGCACGGCTCGATCCGCAGCCCGGAGATCGCCGAGCAGGCCGCCTACTACGGCGACGGCTTCTTCGCCAACCACATCTTCTGGCCGAAGCACCACTTCCAGCGGCTGATCCGCCTGTACCGGCAGCGCTTCGAGCACTACGGCCACGGCTCCGCCGACCAGGCGATCGTCGGGCTCGGCGGGCAGGTGTTCATGCGGCGGAACTCCCAGGACGCGGTCCGCGAGTTCCGCCCCTACTTCGACAACGCCCCGGTCTACGGGCACGGCCCGTCGCTGGAGGAGTTCACCGCCGAGACGCCGCTCACGGTCGGGAGCCCGCAGCAGGTCATCGAGAAGACCCTCACGTTCCGCGACCACTTCGGCGACTACCAGCGCCAGCTCTTCCTGATGGACCACGCGGGGCTGCCGCTCAAGACCGTCCTGGAGCAGATCGACATGCTGGGAGAGGAGGTCGTGCCCGTGCTGCGCAAGGAGTTCGAGGCCCTGCGCCCTGCCCACGTCCCCGCCACCGCGCCCACCCACGCCTCCCGGGCCGCCGCGGAGCGCAAGAGCGCGGAGGAGGTCCGATGACGACGCTCGCCGTGATCTCCGCCGGTCTCGGGCAGCCGTCGTCGACGCGCATGCTCGCCGACCGGCTCGCGGCCGCGGCGGCGGACGCGCTCCGCGCCGGCGCCGGGACGGACGCCGCGATCGAGACGATCGAGCTGCGCGACCACGCGCACGCGATGGTCGACGCGACCCTCACGCACTTCCCGGCCGGGGAGTTCCGCACCGCCGTGGAGACGGTGACGAACGCCGACGGCCTCATCGCCGTGACGCCCGTCTTCAACGCCTCCTACAGCGGCCTGTTCAAGACGTTCTTCGACGTCCTGGAGCGCGGGTCCCTGGACGGCAGGCCGGTGCTGCTGGGCGCCACCGGCGGCACCGAGCGCCACTCGCTCGCCATCGACTACGCGATGCGCCCGCTGTTCGCCTACCTGCGCGCCGCCGTCGTCCCGACCGGCGTCTACGCGGCGGCCGAGGACTGGGGCGGCGCGGACGGTGCCGTCGAGGGGCTGGCGGAGCGCATCGACCGCGCCGGCCGCGAACTGGCCGCCCTCCTGGGCGACCGGCCCGCCCCGCGGAAGCCCGACCCGTACGAGAACCCCGTCTCCTTCGAGGAACTCCTGTCCGCGAGCGGCCGATAGTTTTTAAGGTTTGGCTTATATAAGCGGAGACTGTAGGTTGGGGCCGTGCACGCATTCGATGTGCTGGGTGATCCGGTACGGCGCCGGATCCTGGAACTGCTCGCCGACGGCGAGCGGTCCTCCGGGGAGGTGACGGCCGTCATCCGGGAGGAGTTCGGGATATCGCAGCCCGCCGTGTCGCAGCATCTGAAGGTGCTGCGGGACACCGGGTTCGCGGTCGTGCGCGCGGAGGGGACGCGGCGCCTGTACGCCGTCGACTCCGCGCCGCTGCGGGAGGTCGACGCGTGGCTCGACCGCTTCCGCCGGTTCTGGACGCCGCATTTCGACGCCCTGGCGACGGAGATCGCCCGGGGCAAGCGCGCACGCCGCCAGAACCGGGAGTGACAGGGAGCGAGCGAGCCATGGTCGAAGTGACGGGTCAGATCGACGCGGTCCGGCGCCGGGTCGGAGAGCGGGTGCTGGAAGCCGGTACGGCGCGGACCAGCACGGTCAGCCAGGTCTACGACACCGACGTCGAGGACCTCTGGGACGCGGTCACCACCGCCGAGCGCATCGGGCGCTGGTTCCTGCCCGTCTCCGGCGACCTCAGGACCGGTGGCCGCTACGCGCTGGAGGGCAACGCGAGCGGGACGATCGAGCGCTGCGACCCGCCCAAGGGCTTCTTCGCCACCTGGGAGTACGGCGGGATGACCAGCTGGATCGAGGTCCGGCTGTCCCCCGAGGAGGACGGCCGGGCGCGGCTCGAACTGGAGCACATCGCGCACGTCGACGACGACATGTGGGGCCAGTTCGGGCCCGCCGCCGTCGGCATCGGCTGGGACCAGGGGCTCCTCGGCCTGGCCCTGCACCTGTCGTCCGAGGGCGCACCCGGAGCGGAGGCCGGCCAGGAGTGGGCCATGTCGGACGAGGGCAGGGAGTTCACCCGGCAGAGCGGCGAGGCCTGGTACCGGGCCCACGTGGAGTCCGGCGCCGACGAGTCCGTCGCCCGCGCGTGCGCCGACCGCACCATCGCCGCCTACACCGGAAGCGCGGAATGACCGCCGACACCGTGACCGCCGCGTCCTGACGCCCGGCCGGGGGACACGCACCGGCGTTCCGGTTCCGCGACCGCCGGCTGGGCAAGAATGACCAGGTGGACGTCCGGGTGGGCGTCCGCGTCGAGGGGATCGTGCAGGGTGTCGGGTTCCGCCCTTTCGTGCACGGGCTCGCGACCGGCCTCGGGCTCTCCGGACTGGTCGGCAACGACGCGGGCGGCGTGTTCATCGAGGTCGAGGGGGCGCCCGGCGCGGTCGGGCGGTTCCTGGACGGCCTGCGCACGGGCCCGCCCCGGCTGGCCGTCGTGGACCGCGTCACCACCCGCGACCTGGAAACGCGGGGACGCGGCGGCTTCGCCATCGTGGACAGCGCCGCCACGGGCGGCGAGGCGCCGGGGGAGGGCCGCGCGCTGGTGTCCTGGGACTCGGCGACCTGCGACGACTGCCTCCGCGAACTGCACGACCCGGCCGACCGGCGGTACCGCTACCCGTTCATCAACTGCACCGGCTGCGGGCCGCGCTTCACGATCGTGACGGACGTCCCCTACGACCGTCCCCGCACGACCATGGCGGGGTTCGCGATGTGCGGCCCGTGCGCCGCCGAGTACGCGGACCCCGCCGACCGGCGGTTCCACGCCCAGCCGGTGTGCTGCCCGGCCTGCGGCCCGTCCCCGGCCCTGCTGCCGGCCGCCGCGCCGCCGGACGACCCGGTCGCCGCCGCGCGGGCGCTGCTCGCGGACGGCGCCGTCCTCGCCGTCAAGGGACTGGGCGGCTACCACCTGGCGGCGCGGGCGGCGGACGAGGGCGCGGTCGCCGCGCTGCGCGCCCGCAAGCACCGCGCGGCGAAGCCGTTCGCCGTCATGGTCCCGGACATGGCGGCCGCCCGCGCGCTCTGCGTCATCGACGCGGCCGAGGAGGGGCTGCTCACCGGTCCCCGGCGGCCGATCGTCCTGGCGCGCCGCCGCCCCGCCGCGCCCCTCGCCGCCGCCGTCGCGCCGGGCAACGCGGCGCTCGGCCTCATGCTGCCCTACACCCCGCTCCACCACCTGCTCGTCACCGAACCGCTGGTCATGACCAGCGGAAACGTGTCCGACGAGCCGATCGTCCACCGCGACGACGACGCCCTGAAACGGCTCGACGGCATCGCCGACGCGTTCCTGGTCCACGACCGCCCGATCCACACCCCGGCCGACGACTCGGTGGTCCGGGTCTTCCGCGGCCGCCCGCTGCCGGTGCGGCGGTCCCGCGGCTACGCGCCCGAGCCCGTGCCGATCCCGGCGGGACCCCCCGTCCTGGCGTGCGGGGCCGAGCTCAAGAACACCTTCTGCCTGACCCGCGACGGCCAGGCGTTCCTCTCCCACCACATCGGCGACCTGGAGAACTACGAGACCCTCCGCGCCTACGAGGACGGCATCGCCCATTTCCGGCGGCTGTTCGACGTCACGCCCGAACTGCTCGCCCACGATCCGCATCCCGAGTACCTGTCGACCAAGTACGCGCTGGAGCAGCACCTTCCTGTGATCGCCGTCCAGCACCACCACGCGCACATCGCGTCCTGCCTCGCCGACAACGGCGTGCCCGGCCCGGTCATCGGCGTCGCGTTCGACGGCACGGGCTTCGGGACGGACGGCACCCTCTGGGGCGGCGAGTTCCTCGTCGCCGACCTGCACGGCTTCGAGCGCGCCGGGCACCTGGAGCCGGTGCCGATGCCGGGCGGCGCGGCGGCGGTCCGCGAACCGTGGCGGATGGCGGCCGCGTACGGCGTCCCGGACGACCTGCCGGTCGCCCGCCGGCCCGGCTGGGACACGGTCGCCGCCATGGCCCGCCGCCGTGTGAACGCGCCGCTCACCTCCAGCATGGGCCGCCTGTTCGACGCCGTCGCGGCGGTCCTCGGCGTCCGCGACCGCGTCCACTACGAGGGCCAGGCCGCCATCGAGCTGGAGCAGCGCGCCGACCCGTCCGAACCCGCCGCCTACCGGGCGTCCATCAACGGCACGGACCGCTTCACGGTGACCGGCGCGGACCTGGTCGAGGCCGTGGTCGCCGACGTGCGCGCGAACGTCCCCGTCCCGCTGATCGCCGCGAGGTTCCACAACGCCGCGGCGGCCCTGGTCGTGGACGCCGCGACCCGCATCCGGGACACCACCGGTCTGGGCACGGTCGCGTTGTCCGGCGGCGTCTTCCAGAACATGTTCCTTCTGGAACGCGCGGTATCCGGCCTCACCGACGCCGGCTTCGACGTGCTCACCCACCACCGGGTCCCACCCAACGACGGTGGCATAAGCCTCGGCCAAGCCGCCGTGGCCACGGCGCAGTTCACCTGAACGAGCCCGTGGGACCCGTCCGGCACGGCATGATCGCCGGATGGCGGATGAGACGGCGGACGGATGGGGCGAGCCGCGGGATGCCGGGCCGCGGTCCTGGCGGGTCCGGCGCTGGGCGGCTCCGGTCGCGATGGCGCTGTCGGTCGCGGCCTCCATCGGCGCGGTGCAGCTGCTGGCCGGTGAGCCCGCGGCGTCCGGGACGCCCGACGGCCCCGCGGGAAAGCCGCGCTTCCTGCTCTCGGTGGGGCGCATGGGCCATCCGTCGCAGCAGAGCGGACCGGAACCGTGGTTGCAGGTGCGTACGCTCCAGCAGGATCGCGTGGACCGCGTGGTCGACACGGTCCGGCCGCCCTCCCCATCCGCTGGTCGGGCGCGAGAGCTCGTCGCCGGGCCCGATGGCGACTTCCTCGCCGTCTCCTCACGTGATGAGCCGTGCGAGGCGCGTCTCCACCGCTTCGGTCTCACCGGCGACGGCCATGTGACCGGGATCGAGCCGCTACCGGGGGGTGTCGTCCCGTCCCGCGTCGCGGGGCTCGCGATCAGTCCGGACGGTGACCGGGTCGCCTACACGACGGCCCCTTGCGGCGATGAGGCGCAGCCACGCGCCACCCTGACCGTTCGCGATCTCGAATCGGGCGACCTCCGCACCTGGAGCACAGCCGGTCCGGCCATCATCGGAGAGATCGTTTGGGCCGCCGACAACCGCACCGTCGGTTACACCATCGGTGACGTCCAGCCGGGCGGACCTTCCGCGGCATTGCCGGGGATGGCCGGACGCGACATCAGGAACGTCGCCGTGCACGCGCTCGACTCCGAGATCGAAGGTGCGGACCTGCGCGACGGCCGTGTGCTTTTCCGGCAGCCGGACGGCACCGGGAACGTGAGCGGCGCCGTCATGGACCTGGACGGCCGCACCGGTTACGGCGTGCTGAAGAAGGGCGAACCCCCGGACACCATCTTCTTCGCCTTCGCCGAGGGCGAGCCGATGCGGGTCACCGAGACGATCCCCGGCAAGCCGAACACCGTGCACCTCGTCGCCCTCTCCAGCGACGACCGGCCCCGGTATGCCTGCCTGGGCGGCGTCGACTCCTTCGGGAGGGCGAGCACGGGCCATTTCATGGCAGCGAACCACGGTCACCATAATTGCGGTACGACCTACGCATACTGACCTGGCCGGGCGGCCACCGGGCCTAGACGGCAACCGGGCCTAGACGGTCAGTGGCGCCGGAGGATCGGTCCCGCGGGCGGAGGCGTCGGACCTCAGCCGGGGCGAGGTCACGGATTTGTCACGGGGAAGGTTTCGCCGAGCCCGCCATTGACACTGTTCCGCAAACGTTTTCATACTCGTCGCCATGAGCGCGGACAGCACCCGGGCCTCGATCCGGGCCGTGGCGAGCCTCGCGGGGGTCTCGCCGTCGACGGTCTCGCGCGCGCTGAACTCCCCGGAGCTCGTGAACGCCGAGACCCGGCGCCGCGTGCTCGAATGCGCCGAGCGGCTCGGCTACCAGCCGAACCGCGCGGCGCAGTCGCTGGTCCTCGGGCGGACCCGCAACGTCGGGCTGATCGTCCCCGACATCGCCAACCCGTTCTTCGCGCCGTTCATCAAGGGCGTGGAGGCGTACTTCAGGGACACCGAGTACGCGGTGTTCCTGGCCGACACCGACGAGGACACGGCGACCGAGGTCAGGCTGGCCGAGGCGATGGTCGAGCGGGTGGACGGGCTGATCCTGTGCGCCCCCCGCATGTCGGGGACGCGGCTGCGCGCCATCGCGGCCAAGACCACCGTGGTCCTCGCCAACCGGACGAGCCGCGCGGCGCCGTCGATCCTGCAGGACTTCCAGCCCGGCATGGACCAGGCGGTCGCGCACGTCCACGCGCTCGGCCACCGGCGGTGCGCGTACCTGTCCGGCCCGGCGAACTCCTGGTCGAACCGGCAGCGGCGCAGGTTCCTCGGCGCCGCCTGCGCGGAGCGCGGCATCGAGCTGGTCGACCTCGGCCCGTACGAGCCGCGGTTCAGCGACGGTTTCCGGGCCGCGGACGAGGTGCTCGCCGCCGGCGTCTCCGCGGCCTTCGCCTACAACGACCTGGTCGCGCTCGGGGTGCTGTCGCGGGTCACCGCGCGGGGCGTCCCCGTGCCGAACGAGCCCGGCGGGCGAGGGCTCAGCATCGTCGGCTTCGACGACATCCCGATGGCGTCCATGACCAACCCCCCTCTCACCACGGTGGCCATCCCCGTGCACGCGGTGTCGCGGGCGGCGGCCGCCACCATGCACTCGATGCTCGACCCCGGGGTGCCGAAGGCGCCTCCCCTGCCGCCGGCCGCGGAGCTGGCGACCCGACTCCTCATCCGAGGCACCACCGGGCCGGTGTGAGCACGGCCCGGCGACCGGGACCACAACGTCCTGCCAGGAGGACCCACCCCATGAGAACTCCTCGATCCGCCCTGCTGACCCTCGCGACCGCCGCCGGCCTGCTGCTCGCCGGATGCGGCGCGCCCGGCTCGGACGGCGGCGGCGCGGCAGAGCCGTCCGCCGCGGACGTGCGGCTGCCGGCCAAGGCCGTCACGCTGAACATCATCGACGTCGCCGGGAACCTGCAGCTCACCGAGCAGATCTTCGAGAACTACCGGAAGGAGCACCCGGAGCTCATCAGCAAGATCACCTACACGAAGGCGACGTCGCCGGAGCTGGCCGGCAAGGTCAAGGCCCAGCAGGACGCCGGGCGGCTCGACATCGACCTCGTGCTGACCGGCACCGACGGCCTGTCCGCCGGGCTGGAGCAGGGGCTGTGGGTCGATCTTCTCGGCAAGTACTCCGACAAGCTTCCCGACCTGAAGTCGCAGTACCTGGAGCCGGCGTCCAAGATGCAGGACCTGGCGCAGGGCCAGGGCGTGGTCGTCACCTACTACCCGTCCGGCCCGCTGCTGGAGTACAACCCCAAGGCGGTGTCCGACCCGCCCTCGACGGCGGATGAGCTACTGGAGTGGGCCAAGGCCAACCCCAAGAAGCTGATGTATGCGCGTCCGTCCAACTCGGGGCCGGGCAGGACGTGGCTGATGGGCCTTCCCTACATCCTCGGCGACTCCGACCCCATGGACCCGGAGAACGGGTGGGACAAGACCTGGAAGTACCTCAAGGACCTCGACCAGTACATCGAGTACTACCCGAGCGGCACCACGCAGACGATGCAGGAGCTCGGTGAGGGCTCCCGCGACATCATCGTCAGCACCACCGGCTGGGACATCAACCCGCGCGTGCTCGGCCAGGTGCCGAAGGACGTCCAGGTCCAGGCGCTGGACGGCTTCACCTGGGTCACCGACGCGCACTACATGGTCGTCCCCAAGGGCGTGTCCGGTGAGAAGCTCGCCGTGCTGCTCGACCTGATGAAGTTCTCGCTGCAGCCGCAGCAGCAGGCGATCACCTTCGACAAGGGCTACTTCTACCCCGGCCCGGCGATCCAGGGCGTGACGCTGGACATGGCGCCGGCCGAGAGCCGGCAGGCGATCAAGGAATACGGGCGGCCCGAGTACGACAGGCTGATCGCCGACCACCCGAAGGCCCCGCCGCTCGACGCCAAGGCCCTCGTCGCCGCGTTCGACCGCTGGGACCGGGAGATCGGCGGCCAGAAGGTCAAGAAGCAGTGACGGCGGAGACCGTGCTGGAGAAGGAGTCGCGTGCGGCGTTCGGGCACCTGCGCCTGGACGGGGTGACCCGCCGGTTCGGCAGGGCGACCGCGCTGAGCCGCTTCGATCTGCGGATCGAGGGCGGTGAGTTCATCGCCCTGCTCGGGCCGTCCGGGTGCGGCAAGTCGACGGCGCTGAACTGCCTGGCCGGGCTGCTGCCCCTCTCCGACGGCGAGATCCGGCTGGACGGGCAGCGCATCGACACGCTGCCGCCGGAGCGGCGCGGGTTCGGGATGGTGTTCCAGAACTACGCGCTCTTCCCGCACCTGTCCGTCCGCAAGAACGTCGCGTTCGGCCTGTCGGTCCGGCGGGTCGGCAAGGCGGAGACGGCCCGGCGGGTGGCCGAGGCGCTGCGGACGGTCGAGCTGACCGAGCACACGGACAAGCTGCCAGGCCAGCTGTCGGGCGGGCAGCAGCAGCGGGTGGCGATCGCCCGCGCGATCGTGCTGCGGCCGAAGCTCGTGCTGATGGACGAGCCGCTGTCCAACCTGGACGCCAAGCTGCGCGTCCAGATGCGCACCGAGATCCGCCGCATCCACCAGGACCTCGGCCTGACGACCGTGTACGTGACGCACGACCAGGAGGAGGCGCTCGCGCTCGCCGACCGTGTCGTGGTGCTGCGCTCCGGCGAGGTCGAGCAGATCGGGACGCCGGAGGAGGTCTACACCCACCCCGCCAGCGCCTACATCGCCGGGTTCATGGGCTACCGGAACCTGCTGGAGCTGCCCGTCCTCGCGAACGGCGGACAAGAAGGCGGCGGACAAGAAGGCGGCGGACAGGAAGGCGGGGGCCGGGTGACGGTCGGGGACGAGGCCGGTCTCGTGCTGACCGGGGTGGCCCGGCAGCCGGTCACGGGCCCGCGGGCGGTCGCGGCCGTCCGCCCCGAGGACTTCCGCGTCGCCGGGCCGCCCGGCTCTGCGGCGGGGGAGAACGTCGTGACGGTCCGGGTGGAGGTGTCGGAGTTCCACGGGCGCGAGGTCGCCGCCGAGGGCGTGACGGACGACGGCCGCGTCGTCCACTTCCGCTCGCCGGAGCGGATCGCGCCGGGGGAGAGGGTCGCGCTGACCGTGGCGCCCGAACGCGTCCTCGTGTTCGGGGAGAGCGTGCAGGACGCGGCGGCGGCGTTCGAGGACCCCGCCGCCGCCGGGATCGGGGCGCGCGATGGCGGTTGAGGCCCCCGCGCGCCCCCCGAAGGCGCCGGTGCCGCGGCGCAGCGGTCTGCGGCACCGGCTCGCCGAACGCGGCGTCGACCGGGTGCTGCTCCTGCTCGTGCCCGCGGTCCTGGTCGTCGGGCTGCTGTTCGTCTACCCGATGCTGTACGGGGTCGGCCTGTCGCTGCAGCCCAAGGACGGCGGCGGCCCCCTCGGCAACTACACCGGATTCTTCGAGGACCCCTACGAGCGGAGCACCGTCTGGAAGACGCTCCGGCTCGCCGTCCCCGCCGCGCTGATCAACGTCGGCGCGTCGGTGCCGATCGCGTACCGGCTGCGCGGGAGGTTCCGGGGGCGGCGGCTGCTGACGGCGGCGCTGGTCCTGCCGGTGACGCTCGGCACCGTCCTCGTCGCGGACGGGCTGCTGCGCTACCTCGGCCCCAAGGGCTGGTTCAACCGGGTGCTGCTCGACATCGGGCTCGTCGACGAGCCCGTCCGGCTGATCTACAACTACTGGGGCGTGCTGTTCTCCCTGATCATCACCGGGTTCCCGTTCGCGTTCCTGCTGGTGCTCGCCTACATGTCGGGGATCGACCCGACGCTGGAGCGGGCCGCGGCCACGCTCGGCGCCGGACCCTGGCAGCGGATGCGGCGGATCGTCCTGCCGCTGCTGGCGCCGGGGCTGGCCACCACGTTCGTGCTCACGTTCGTGCTGGCGTTCTCGGTGTTCCCGTCCGCGAGCCTCGTCGGCGAACCGGCGGGGGAGACGCGGGTGATGGCGATCGCGGCCTACCAGGCGGCGTTCGAGAAGTACGACTACTCGATGGCCTCGACCATCGCCGTGCTGATGGGCGTGTTCGAGCTGCTCGTCATCTCGGTCACGCTGCTGCTGCGCGGCCGCCTGTACACCGGGCCCGCGACGGGAGGTAAGGGATCATGACGGCCACCACCGCGTCCCCGGCCGGGCGCAGGCCGCTGCCGAAGGGCCGGCCCGGGGCCTGGTTCGTCTGGGCGGCTGTCGCGTTCTTCCTGTTCAACCTGGCCGCGCTGATCCTCTCCGTGGTGGTCAACTCGTTCGGCACCAGGTGGTTCGGCGGGTGGCTGCCGGAGAGCTTCACCACCGCCTGGTACGCCAGCGCCTGGGAGGAGTTCGCGCTCGGCGAGGTGCTGTCGGTGACGCTGCAGATCACGCTCGTCGTGGTGGCGCTGTCGCTGCTGATCGGCGTGCCCGCCGGGTACGCGCTGGCGCGGCGCGACTTCCCCGGCAAGCGGGTCGTGATGTTCCTGCTGCTGCTGCCGGTGCTGCTCCCGCCGATCACCTACGGCATCCCGCTCGCCACCGTCCTGTACAAGGTGCACCTGGCCGGGACGATGACGGGCGTCATCGCGGCGAACCTCGTGCCGGCGCTGCCGTTCGTCATCCTCGTCATGACCCCGTTCGTCGAGCAGATCGACACCAATGTGGAGTCGGCGGCGCGGATGTGCGGCGCCCGCACCCGGCAGGTGTTCGCGCGGGTGCTGGTGCCGCTGCTGCTGCCCGGCATCCTCGCCGCCGGGATACTGGTCCTGGTGCGGACCGTCGCGATGTTCGAGCTGACCTTCCTGGTCGCCGACGCCGACAGCCAGACGCTGATCGTCGCGCTGTACAGCGCCGCGTTCACGCCGGGAATCCGTGCCGCGCAGGCCATCGACGCGATGGCCGTGATCTACATGGCGCTGTCCGCGCTGCTCCTGATCATCGCGCTGATGTTCGTCAACCCGACACAGATCGTCGCCCAGGTGAGAGAGGCTCCCAGAGAATGATGCCCACGCATCTCTTCGTCGGCCGGACCCGAGCGGGTGCGACCCCATGAGCGGGGTGCGGTTCGACTTCAGCGGGGAGCGGGTGCTGGTCACCGGCGCCGCGGGACTCATCGGCCGCGCGCTGGTGCACCGCTTCGCGGACGCCGGCGCGGAGGTGCTCGCCGTGGACGTGGACGCCGAGGGGCTCAAGGTCTTCGACGGCCTGCCGCGGGTCGCCGCGATGCCCGGGGACCTGGCCCGCGAGGACGTCGCCGACGCCGTGTTCGAGCGGCTGCGCCGGGACGGCGGTGGCCTGGACGTGCTGGTGAACAACGCCGCGATGACCGAGCTGCGCACCCCGTTCATCGACATCGGCGCGGATGTCTGGGACGCGGTGATCGCCGCGAACCTGCGTTCGGCGTACCTGCTGTCGGTGCGCGCCGTGCGGTACTGGCGCGACCACGGGCGCGGCGGCGTGATCGTCTCCATGTCGTCGCCCGGGGGCTCCCGCGCGCACGAGGACCAGAGCGCCTACGACGTGTCCAAGGCGGGCGTCGAGGCCCTCAGCCGCGCGATCGCGGTGGAGCTCGGCGGTCTCGGCATCCGCGCCAACTGCGTCGCGCCGGCCAGTGTGGTCGGGGACGTGCGGCCCGCGGCCGACCTCCCGGCGGGCCGCACCACCGCGGCCGAGGAGGTCGCCGACGCGACGCTGTTCCTGGCGTCGCCGGCGGCGGCGCAGCTCAACGGGCATGTCCTGCGGGTGGACGGCGGCCTGCACGCGCGACTGCGCACCGATCCGTCCCAGGGCCGGCGGCGCGGCGGGTAGGCGCGGCGGGCCCTGGCGGGTCAGACGCGCCAGGAGCGGACGAGCTCGTCCAGCATGGTCCGGTCGTAGACGATGCCCTGCGCCGTCAGTTCCGCGGCGACGAGTTCGCCGTCGCCGTGGTGCTTGGCGAGCAGCCGGTACACCGCGTACGGGAACCAGTGGTTGTCGCTGATCCGCTGGATCTCGGCCTCGTCGCAGACGTGGCCCGCGGCCCTCACCTCGGCGAGCGTCCCGGCCACGTCGCCGTGGCGGCGTTCGAGGACGTCGATGACGAGGGCGCGCAGCGCTTCCGGGTCGCGCGCGGGGGAGGGGGCGGGCTGCTCGACGGCCACGCCGTAGTCACCGTGGCCGTTGAGGCCGCCGCGCGCGGCGGCGCTGACGACGGCCAGTTCGGGCTCGGGCTCCGGGACGGGAGCCTCGGCCGGCGCGGGGGCCGGGGCAGGGG
>NZ_SMLC01000161.1 GCF_004349245.1 Actinomadura sp. 6K520
AAGGCCAGAAAACCTACGGGTGGGCCGAAGCCCTCAACGAACTCGCCGCCGCCTACCCAGACCGCATCCAGTAAAGACAACCAGACCCACCACAAGATCATCTTTACACACTTCGAGTTACAAGCTCACGCCGTGGTTGTGCCCTCGTCTGCCCTGAGGGACGCGTTGAGGGTCCTGCCGCGGGTTCGGCAGGTGCTCTCGATGGTCGTGTACGAGGTGCGGGACGACATCGTCACCCCCTACTGACGTGCGGAGGTCGTTAGAAGAGGTCCCAGAAGTTGGGGCGTTGGCGCATTTGTTCGGCTGTCTCTTCGAGGATCATCTGGCCGGAGCGCATGACGTAGGCGCGGTCGGTGATCTGCAGGGCCTGCTTGATGTTCTGTTCGAGGAGGAGGATGCCCAGGTCCTCGTGGTCGGCCAGGGAGCGTAGGCGGGCGAAGATGGTCTCCACTACCGAGGGGGCCAGTCCCAGGGACGGTTCGTCCAGTAGGAGCAGGTTCGGGCACGCCATCAGGGCCATGCCCAGGCTGACCATCCGCTGCTGGCCGCCGGACATCGAGCCGGCCGGTTGCTTCGCGCGCTCCTCAAGGATCGGGAAGAGGTCCCGGACGGTCGCCAGGCGCTCGGCGGTGTCGGTGCCGGACGGTGCGTTGGCGGCGCCCAGGAGCAGGTTGTCGTGGACGGAGAGGTCGGGGAACACGAAGCGTTCGGACGGGATCATCGCCGCGCCCGCCGCGACGGCCCTGCGGACCGGGCGGCGGGTGGTGTCGCGGCCGGTGATCCGGACCGTCCCGGCGCGTGGGCGGACCGCGCCGAGGATGGAGCGGATCGTGGTCGTCTTGCCCGCGCCGTTGTGGCCCATCAGCGTCACGATCTCGCCGGCGTCGACGCGGAGGCCGACGCCGTGCAAAACCTCCTTGCGGCCGTAGCCCGCCACCAGGTCGCTCACCTCGAGCAGGGGCGCGTCCGTCATCGGGTCTCCTTCGTGGATACCCCGTCCTTCAAGGCGGGGAGGAAACGAAGCTCCTGCGGAGCAGGGCAGGGAAAGCCGGTTCGCCGCCAGGGCGGACCGGCGTCCACCCTCAACTGCCCGCACTCCGCACTCCGTCACAAACTGGCGGCGTAGTATGTGAGCGGTGACGACCACTCACGTGAAGCGGGCGTTCAAGTACCGCTTCTATCCGACCGATGCGCAGGCAGCGGAGCTGTCCCGCACGTTCGGCTGCGTGCGAAAGGTCTACAACCTCGCCCTCGCCGCGCGCACGGCAGCGTGGACGCGGCAGGAGCGGGTGAACTACAACGCCACGTCGGCGATGCTGACGGCCTGGAAGAAGACCGAGGAACTCGCCTACCTCAACGAGGTGTCCTGCGTCCCGCTTCAGCAGGCGCTGCGGCATCTCCAGACGGCGTTCGCGAACTTCTTCGGCAAACGCGCCAAGTACCCGCGTTTCAAGTCGCGGAAGAAGTCTCGCAAGTCCGCGGAGTACACCACCAGCGCGTTCCGGTTCCGGGACGGCAAGCTGACCCTGGCGAAGATGGCGGAGCCGCTGGACATCGTGTGGTCTCGTCCGCTGCCCGAAGGAGCGTCGCCGTCCACGGTGACCGTGTCCCAGGATGCGGCCGGACGCTGGTACGTGTCCCTGCTGTGCGAGGACCCGTCGGTGAAGCCGCTCCCCGCCACCGGCGCGGCCGTCGGTGTGGACGTCGGGCTCGACCACCTGCTGACCCTCTCGACCGGGGAGAAGATCACCAACCCCCGGCACGAGCGCCGCGACCGGGAACGCCTGGCCAAGGCGCACAAAGACCTGGCGCGCAAGGCCAGGGGCTCGAAGAACCGCGAGAAGGCCCGCCGGAAGGCCGCCGGGGTCTACGCCCGCATCACCGACCGCAGGCGCGACCACCTGCACAAGCTCACCACTCGGCTCGTTCGTGAAAACCAAACGATCGTGATCGAGGACCTCGCCGTCCGGAACATGGTGAAGAACGGCGGCCTGGCCCGCGCCATCAGCGATGCGGCCTGGGCCGAATTGAGGAGCATGCTGGAGTACAAGGCCGACTGGTACGGACGCGAAGTGATCGCGATCGACCGCTGGTTCCCCTCCTCCAAGCTGTGCTCGGCCTGCGGCACCTTGCAGGGCAAGATGCCGCTGAACGTCCGTGAGTGGACGTGCGGCTGCGGGACCACCCACGACCGGGACGTGAACGCGGCGAAGAACATCCTGGCCGTCGGGCTGACGGCGTCTGTCTGTGGAGCTGGTGTAAGACCTCAACGGAGTACTCCGGGCGGGCAGTCGGCGATGAAGCAGAAACCCCTGCGGCGCGAGCCGTAGGAATCCCCCTCCTGCAGGAGGGGAGAGGAAGTCAAGTCGGTACTCCTGTCACTGGGCGCCGAAGTACGCTTCGGCGAGCCGGGCGGAGCCGGTCAGTTCGGCGAGCGTGCCCGAGGCGGTGATCTCGCCCAGCTCCATGAAGTAGGTGTGGTCGGACAGTTCGCGCACCACGTCGAGGTTGTGCTCGACCAGGCAGACGGTGCGGCCCTCGTCGCGGACGGCGGCGACCATGGAGAGCATGGTCTCGACCCAGGTCGCGTCTACGCCGGAGGCCGGTTCGTCCAGGAGCAGGACGTCGGCCCGGGTCGCCAGTGCCCGAGCGAGTGAGACTAGCTTGGACTGGCCGTAGGAGAGGGCGTCGGACGGGGTCGCGGCCTGGTCTGCCATGCCGACGAAGTCCAGCCACTCCAGCGCCTGGGCGGCGACCTCCCGGTCCGCCCGGGAGATGGCGCGGCCCGGTACGAAGAGGCGGTCGAGGCGCTCGCCCTGCTGGTCGGGGACGGCGAGCATCACGTTCTCCAGGCACGTCAGCCGGTTCAGGAGCCGGACGTCCTGGAAGGTGCGGACCAGCCCGGCGCGGACGACCAGGTCCGGGCGCATGCCGACCAGCTCCGCGCCGTTCAGCGCCACCGAGCCGGCGTCCGGGGCGATGGTGCCGGTGAGCAGGTTGAACACCGTCGTCTTGCCCGCCCCGTTCGGGCCGACGAGCGCCGTGACGGTGCCGCGCCGCAATTCCAGGGAGATGTCCCTGGCCGCCACGATCCCGCCGAACCGCTTGGACAGCCCCTCCGCGCGCAGGACCACGTCGGCGGCGTGCTCTTTGGGACGTTCCGGGCGGGGTGCGGCCGTCGCGCGGGCGGTGGGTGCGGCGACCCGCTTGGAGCGTTCGGGGAACAGGCCCTGGGGGCGGACGATCATGACGAGCACCAGCAGCGCGCCGTACAGCACGACCTGCAGCAGCGCGGCCTGGGTGCTCTGGAAGCCGAGGACTCCGCGCAGCACCGGCTCGATCATCGTGAGGCCGACGCCCGCCACGATCGAGCCGGGCAGGTTGGCGTTGCCGCCCACGATGACCATGGCGAAGACCGCCATCGCGAGTGGGAAACCGAACGCCGACGGGGTCGCCTGGCCGAGCCAGCCGGAGTAGACGCCGCCGATCAGGCCAGCCAGCCCGCTGGTGATCGCGAAGATGCCGATCTTGTGGCCGAAGGTGTCCTTGCCGAGCGCGCGGGTCGCCACGGCGTCTTCGCGGATGCCCTTGAGGATCCGGCCGTAGGGGGATTCGCCGAGGCGCCGGCAGATGGCGAAGACGAGCGCGAGGACGACCGCGGAGGGGATCAGCCAGTCGGAGGGCTCCTCCAGTTCCAGGCCGAACAGCCGCAGGCCGTCCACGCCGGTGATTCCCATGACGCCGCCGAGGGAGTCGAACGTCGTGAAGACCCCGATGATCCCTAGCGAGAACGCCAGCGTCATCAAGATGAGGTACTCCTGCGCGAGCCCGAGCGCGATGAGCCCGATCACGACGCCGAACGCGGTGGCGATCAGGACTGCGACGGCGAGCGAGGCGAGGTAGGGCCAGTCGTGCACGCCGGAGAGGTAGGCGATGGTGTAGCCGCCGACGCCCGCGAAGGCGGCGTGGGCCACGGAGACCTGCCCGGCGTAGCCGACGAGCAGGTTGACGCTGACGGCGAGCGCCGCGAGCAGCAGCGCCTGGTCCAGATAATTGACCCACATGGCCTCAGGCCCCCTTCATCGACACGGGCTTCAACGACACGGGACGGAGCCGGGGGAGCCGGTCCCTGACCGCGAGGAACGCGAGGTAGCCCGTGAGGACGACGAAGACGGCGGTGCTCGTCCACTGGAGCGACAGCCAGTTCGACGCCCACTGTTCGAGCAGCCCGAGCCCGACGCCCACCGGCAGCGCGCGCAGCGGGGACGCGCGGGTGCCCGCGAGGAAGGCCACCACGAAGCCGTAGATGACCGTCGTGTCGCCCATCGTCGGCTGGACGGTGTACAGCAGGCCGTACCAGAGCGCGCACGCGCCCGAGATGAGGCCCGCGGCGGCGAAGCAGACGAGGTTGACCCGGCGGACGCCGATGCCGAGCACGGCGGCCAGCGCCGGGTTGCTGCGGACCGCCTTGATCGAGCGGCCGATCGGCGTGCGCGCCAGGAACACGGTGAGCCCGAGGACGAGGAGCACGCACGTCGCGGTCTGCTGGAGTTCGAAACCGGACACCTGCACCGGCCCTATTTCGTGCCGCTGCGTCCGCGGCCCGTAGAACGGCAGGCTGCTGGTCCCGAACTTGAGCTGGAGCAGCGCGATGCCCGCGGTGCTGACGCCGATCGAGGTGACGAGCACGGCCAGCATCGCGCGGTCGGCGGCGCGGCGGGCGACGGGCTCGTAGACGCCGGCCTCCAGCAGCACGCTGAGCGCGACCGCCGCGCCGAGGCCCGCGAGCGCCGAGGGCCAGAACGGCGCGCCCAGCCCGTCCATGACCCAGAAGGCGGCGTAGGGCGCCACGGTGTAGGTGAGCGCGTAGGCGAAGTGGAAGCGGGTCGTGACCCCGATGACGAGGGCCAGCCCGGCGCCGAGCGCGGCGTAGAAGGCGCCTCGGACGAGGCCGTTGGCGGTCAGCTGCCAGAGTTCGGCGCCCAGCAGGTCGTGCATGCGTCCTCCGGATTCGAGGGGAGCCGGATTCGAGGGGGAGGGGACGGCCCGCCGCGGGCCGTCCCCCGGAACACGAAGCGGCCGTCAGGACGCCATGCGGAAGTCCTCGCCGTTGACGTTGTAGGCGGCGAGTTCCCTGACCTTGCCGTCCCGGTACTCGAACACGCCCATCGGGCGGCGGGAGACGCCGTGCGTCTTCAGGTCGATCTCGAGTTCCCCTGCCGTGGCGGCATCGCCGCCGTAGACCGACGCGAACACCGGGTCCTTCTCCAGCGCGGCCTTCAGCTTGGCGCTGTCGCCGGGGTCGTCGCCGTCGGCGACGACGCGGCGGACGAGGTCCCAGATCAGCAGCGTCTCCTCGTAGGCGTTCGCCGCGTAGAAGTCGGGCTTCGAGCCGTACGCCTTCTCGTAGGCGTCCACGAAGAGCTTCGCGAGCGGGTTGGCCGGCTCGGACGCGTTGAAGTAGTCCATCGCGAACGTGAAGCCGTCCGAGTCGAGGACGCCCTTGGACGCCTTGACCGCCTCGTCGGTGAACTCGATGCCGAGGAGCTGGCTCTTGATCCCGGAACTCTTCGCCTGCGCGGCGAACGCGCCGGGCGCGGCGCCGCCGAACGCGACCCAGAGCAGGTCGGGCTCGTTCTCCTTGACCTTCGAGATCATGCTCGCGTAGTCCTGGGAGGTGGGCGCGACGGTCTCCCACAGGCCGTTGAAGGTGAGGCCGGCGGCCTCGAACTTCGCCTTCATGTCGGCCTGGATGGCCGCGTTCAGCGGGCCTAGGTCGACGCCGACCAGGCCGACGGTCTTCCCGCCGGGGTTCGCCTTCTTGAACCACTCCAGCGCGCCGGGGACCGCGTCGGACGGCGCGACCGCCCGCGTCCCGTAGAAGTACTCCGTGCCCTTGGTGAAGACCTGGGCGCCGCCCACGCCGTCGAGGCTGAGGATCCTGCTCTTGTCGGTGTCGGCGAGCATCGCGCCGAGCCCGTCGCCCATCGACGTGATCTTCGCGGGGACGCCTTCGGACGCGAGCTCGGACGCGGCCTGCTTGGCGGCGACGGGGTCGGGGCCCTTGATGTCCTTGACGCTCAGCTCGATCGCGGGCCCGCCGGCCGCCTTGATCTGGCTGACCGCGAGCTTCATGGCGTTCTGCATCGACTCGCCGTTGCTCGCGGACGGGCCGGAGAGGGTGAGCGCCGCACCGAGCTTGAACGCGACGTCGCCGCCGAGGTCGGCGCCGTCCTGGATCTTGAGGACCTTGACGAGGTCGGCGGCCTGGGTCCTGGCGTCCGCGGCACTGACGGCGGGGTCGCCGGAGCCGCAGGCGGCGAGGGCCGTGGCCGCGGCCGCCGCGGCCGCGGCGGGAACGATCAGCCGCCAAGGGCGGAGTTTCCTGGAAGGGGTGGGCATCTTCTTCTCCGTTTCACTGACCAACGCCGAGCGCTGCCAGGACCGAACACGCCCCGAGGATCCGTATTGATCACTACATTGAATGTAGCGATCATTACAGGGAGGCCCTGCGAAGGTACCCATGATGTGATGGTCGACACAACCCCCCGCGGAAACCGAGTTTCTGAAGGCCAGAGGAGCAACCGCACATGCGCAAGACGGCGCGACGCCACCAGCAGGGTGAGGAGTCGAGGCTGAAGATCTTGGAGGCGACGCTCGCCATCGCCGCCGAGCGCGGCTACGACGGCACCTCCATCGCCCGCGTCACCGAGGCGACCGGGCTGCCGGCCAGCTCCGTCTACTGGCACTTCCGCAACAAGGACGAACTGCTCGCCGCGACCCTGGAGTTCAGCTACCGGCGCTGGCGCGAGACCGCACCGACGTGGCAGGAGCGGGTCGGGATCTCCGACCCCGCCGAGGAGATCCGGGACCGGCTCCACCGGGCCTCGCGCGCCATCACGACCCGTCCGGAGTTCTGGCGCCTGGGCCTGATGCTCGGCCTGGAGAACCGCCCGAAGGAGCCGGCCGCGCGGCGCCGCTACATCGAGGTCCGCGCCGACACCCGCACCGCGATCCGGGAGTGGTGGGAGCAGGTGCTCCCCGGCGGGGCCCCGGGGCGGGCGCGGGAGGTCGCCGACCGGATGGCCCGGTTCCACCTCGCCGTCATGGACGGGCTCTACATCGGTGTCCGCTCGGACCGGGACTGGAACCTGGAGCGGCTCGTCGACCTGATCGCCGCCGGCGTGCACGCGCAGGCCGTGGCCTGGCTCGGCGAGGCGGCGTGAGCGCCGCCCCGCCCGGCGCCGGGTCCGCCGACGACCGGGAGATCTCCCGGGTCCGCATCCTGCGGGCGGCCGCCGAGATCGCCTCGGAGTGCGGCTACGAGGGCACCACGATCTCCAAGGTCACCAAGCGGTCCGGCCTGCCGGCCAGCTCCGTGTACTGGTTCTTCCGCGACAAGGACCACCTGATCGCCGAGGTCCTGCGGCACAGCTTCGAGCAGTGGATCGCCGCCCAGCCGCGCTGGGAGCGCGATCCGCGCGACGAGCGCCCGCTGGCGGAGGGGCTGCGCGCGATCCTGTCGCGGTCGGTGCGGACGCTGCCCGGCGCCCCCGACTTCCTCCGGATCGGGCACATGCTGCTGCTGGAGTCCCGCGAGGTGGAGGCGGAGGCCCGCCGGTACTTCCTCGCGACCCGGGACGCGGTGGCCAACAACATCGCGGCCTGGTTCTCCGCGCACTTCGACACCGAGCTGCAGGCCAGGCGGCCCGAGCTCGCGATGGACCTCGCCCGCATGGTCATCGCCTCGACCGACGGGCTCTTCCTGGCCCATCAGATCGACGACGAATGGGATCCCGACGACTTCATCGAGATCATCGTCGCCATCGTCGAGCAGGCGGTCGCCGCCGGCTGAGCCACCCGAGGCCGAGGTGCGCGCCGGCCCCGGCGGGGCGGCCGCTCCGGAAACGGACGGTTGTCAGGCCAGGGTCCCACATGGCAGTCTCTGTAGCGATCACTACAGGGAGGAGTCCCGCCATGCGGCTGACAGCCAGCGAGGCCGGCACGCCGGCCATCGATCCCGCCCGCCTCCGGCACGTGCTGGGCCACTACCCGACCGGCGTCGTCGTCGTGACCTCGCTCGACGCCGCCGGCACGGCCATCGGCATGACGGTCGGCACGTTCACGTCGGTCTCGCTCGACCCGCCGCTGGTGGCCTTCCTGCCCAACAAGGGCTCGAGCTCGTGGCGCGCCCTGCGCGAGTCGGGCGAGCGGTTCTGCGTGAACGTCCTGTCGGCCGGGCAGGAGGACGTGTGCCGCGCCGTCGCGATGCGCAAGACGGACAAGTTCCACGACATCGGCTGGCGCCCCTCCCCCGGCGGCAACCCGGTCATCCACGGCGCGGTCGCCTGGATGGACTGCGTCACCGAGCAGATGCACGACGCCGGGGACCACTACATCGTCGTCGGCCGCGTCCTGCATCTGCAGGAGGGCGACGGCGGCACGCCGCTGCTGTTCCACCGGGGCTCGTACGGCACGTTCGTCGCGCACTGAGCAGGGGGCTCAGCCTTCGAGTATGTCCTGCATTCGGCCGATTTCGGCCAATTGGGTGGATTCGACGTCTCGGGCCAGTTGCTGGACGGTGACGTCGTTGCCCTTGTACAGCACGTCCTTGACCATGGTGAGCGCGCCCTGGTGGTGGATGATCATCAGGTCCAGATAGAGCTTGTCGAACGCCTCGCCACGGGCCTCCCGCAGTCGTTTGAGCTGCTCAGGCGTGGCCATCCCCGGCATATCGGCGTGCTGCCCGCCGTGGTTGCGCCCGTGCGCCTTCAGGACGGCGTTGGGGTGCTGCTTCAGCCACGACTTCATCGCCGCGATCTCGACCTTCTGCGCCGTGTCGATGCGGGACGCCAGCGACCGCACCTTCTCGTCGGCCGCGCGGTCGGGCGCGAGCGCCGACATCTCCAGCGCCTGCGCGTGGTGCGGGATCATCATCTGCACGAACGTGACCTCCGCCGCGGTCGGCTCCGCGGGCTTGCTCGGCCCCGCGACCTGGGTCTTGTTCGCCTCACCCGGACGGCCCGGGACCAGCACGGTCTTCGAGGGAGCCGCCTCCGGCTCACCGTCCGAGCTGCACCCCGACAGGATGCCGGCGGCCATCGCGACCGCCGCGATCGCCACCGCGACCCGGTTCCGCATCGAACCTCCCACGTAGGCCGGCGAACCGACCGTATCCACAGAAGGTGCCGTCACAAAAGACCTTCCCATGTCAAAGACGATCAGATACGGATCCAGGTCTATGCATCTACCCCAAAACGTTACATACTCCGGATGATCAGTAACTTTGCTCGGGGGCCATACGACAAGGGGGTCAGGGTGGCACCAGGACTCAAGCGAAGAACAAGACGCAGGGCCCTGCTCGGGGTCTTCTCGGGCATCGCGCTGGTGGTCTCGGCGATGTCCGTGCCGCCGGCCGCGGCCGACGGCGGGCCGGACGACGGGATCAGCAAGACCAGGAACATGCACCACCTGGCGAACATCCCCAAGCAGGGGCCGCTCGCCGGTCCGAGCGCGTACAACTCCGACTGGGCCTTCAAGGGCAAGTACGCCTTCGGCGGCAACTACGAGGGCTTCACGGTCTACGACATCAGCCGGCCGTCGCGGCCGAAGGTCGTCTCCGTGGTGCACTGCCCCGGTTCCCAGAACGACGTGTCGATCGCCGGGAACCTGCTGTTCCTGTCGACCGACAGCTCGCGGAGCGACGACTCGTGCCAGTCGGTGCCCAAGCCCGCGACCGACAAGTCGGCGTGGGAGGGCATCAAGATCTTCGACATCAGCGACGTCCGCAACCCGCGCTACGTCAAGGCCGTCGAGACCAAGTGCGGTTCGCACACCAACACGCTGGTCCCCGGCAAGCGCGGCACCGCCTACATCTACGTGTCGTCGTACTCCCCGAACGACACCTATCCCGACTGCCAGCCTCCGCACGACCTCATCTCGATCGTGGAGGTCCCGCTGCGGAACCCGGCCGCCGCGCACGTGGCGTCCGAGCCGGTCCTCTTCCCGGACGGCGGCAACCCCGGTGACCCGCCCGACACCGAGTGGCCGAACGCGACCCGGGCGACCTCGGGCTGCCACGACCTGACCGCCTACCCGGAGAAGGACCTGATGGCCGGGGCCTGCATGGGCGACGGCGTGCTGTTCGACATCTCCGACCCGCGCAAGCCGCGCACCATCACGTCGGTGCGCGACGACGAGAACTTCGCGTTCTGGCACTCGGCGACGTTCAACAACAGGGCCTCGAAGATCGTCTTCACCGACGAGCTGGGCGGCGGCGGCGCGGCCACGTGCACCGCGGAGATCGGCCCCGAGAAGGGCGCCAACGCCATCTACGACATCGTCGGCAAGGGCAAGCACCGCAAGCTGAAGTTCCGCAGCTACTACAAGATCCCGCGCCACAACACCGAAGCCGAGAACTGCGTGGCCCACAACGGCTCGCTGATCCCGGTGAAGGGCAAGGACATCATGGTCCAGGCGTGGTACCAGGGCGGCATCTCGGTGATGGACTTCACCGACTCCCGCAGGCCGAAGGAGATCGCCTGGTTCGACCGCGGTCCGTGGTCGGACGAGCTCGGCATCGCCGGCAGCTGGTCCGCGTACTACTACAACGGTTACATCTACTCGAGCGACATCCAGCTCGGCCTGGACGTCATCGACATCCGTGACCGCCGAACGGACAAGGCCAAGCGCATCCGGCTCGACGAGCTGAACGCGCAGTCCCAGCCGAACTACTTCGACTGACCCGTCCGAACGGCCCCTCCGCCCCGCCGAGCCCATCGCCCGGCGGGGCGGAGGACTTTCTCCGGCGTCCCCGGGTGGGCGTTCGGCCGGGGCGGCGGGCACAATGTCCAGATCATGGACGCTGAGACATCCCCGGCCTCCGCGCGGCCCGGACGGTCCGCGAACCTCCGGTCCAGGTTCCACAAGGCGCAGGACCGCCCGCCGGCATCGGTCTTCGTCGTCGGCACGCTGTTCTCCGGCTCGACCCTGATCGGGCGCGACCTGACCACCCGCGTCCGGAAGGCCCACTACGTCGGCGAGCTGAACAACTTCACGCAGTTCCCCGGCTTCAGCCATCGGGAGTCCGGACGGGCCTGCGGGCCGTGCTCGCTGCTCGGCAGGCAGTGCCGGCACTTCACCGACGCGCTGCGGGAACGCGTGAGCTACGACGACATCCTCGGCATGCACGAGCAGCTCGCGCAGTCGCTGGACGCCTCCGCGATCATCGACGGCAGCAAGTACGTCGCCTGGCTCCGGCACGCCCTCGACCGGCGGAGCGGCGACCCGGGGCACCGCGCCCGGGTCAGCGTGCTCGTCACGGTGCGGAACCCGATCGCCTTCGCGATCAGCCACCGGAACCGGACGGGCGAACCGCTGTGGCGGGCGGCCGGCATCTGGCGGGACACCTATGTCGACGCCCTCCGGACCGCCAACACGCACGGGCTCCCGAGCCTGGTCGTCCGGTACGAGGACCACATGGCGGACCCGGGCCGCTCGCTGGAGCGCCTGAGCGGCTACCTGCACCTGCCGCTGGAGGACGAGCCCGACACCACCCGCCTCCACGACACCGGCGGCAACTGGAGCTCCTTCGTCCCCTACGTCGGGAGGGAGCAGCTCGAACGGCACATCGAGCGGCTCCATGACGACGGGCGCGAGGCGGCACGGGAGTTCGTGAAGCACGCGCGGGAGTACTGGGACGACCAGAAGCCGAAGGAGGACACCCGCTGGCATCGCAGCCTCGACGCGGGTGAGGCCAACGCGATCCTCAGCACTCCTGGACTGGCCGACATGGCGAGCCTTCTCGGCTACAACGTCGCCGAGGTCGTCCACCTGGCCGTCCGGCCGGGCGGTTGAGCAGGCGGTTGAGCGGGTCGGTTGAGCGGGTCGGTTGAGCCGACGTGGTCCAGGAGGCCGAGGAGCGGGCGCCGGTGCGTCCCGTCAGCAGGCCGGTTCGAGGGCCGGGCCGGTCTTCTCCGGCTCGTCCGAAGCCTCGTCCACGGCGGGCGGGTGCTTCGGCAGCAGGAAGGCGAGCACCACCGTCGCCACGGCCAGCGCGGCGCTGACGACGAAGGCCAGCCGCATCCCGTCGAGCTGGGCGAGGGCCTCGGTGGCGCCTTCGGCGATCCGGGTCTCGGCCCGGGTCGCCATCACGGTGACCACGAGCGCGGTGCCGAAGGCGGCGGCGACCTGCTGGAGGGTGCCGAGCATCGAGCTGCCGTGCGAGTACAGCGACGCCGGAAGGGCGCCGAGGCCGAGCGTGAAGACCGGGGTGAACGTCGCGGCCAGCGCGATCATGAGGAGCGCGTGCAGGCCGAGCAGCTGCCAGTACGGCATCGTCATGGAGACCTGGGTGAAGCCGGCCAGGGCGAGGACGATGCCCGCCGACCCGGGCACGATCAGCACCCGGCCGCCGAAGCGGTCGAACAGCCGCCCCACGACCGGGCCGAGCAGCCCCATCGCGAGGCCGCCGGGCATCACCAGCAGCCCGGTCTCCAGCGGGGAGAGGCCGCGCAGGTTCTGCAGGTAGAGCGGCAGCAGGATCATCGCGCCGAGCATCGTCATGAACCCGAGCGACATCAGCAGCAGCCCCAGGGTGTAGGTGGGGTGCCGCAGGACGCGCAGGTCCAGCAGCGGAGCGTCGCGGCGCTGCAGCCGGAGCTGGCGGAGCACGAAGACCGCGATCAGGACCAGCCCGGCCAGGACGATCGCCGGTCCCCCGGACTCGCCGAACCGGCTCAGCCCGTAGACCAGGGAGCCGAACCCGGCCGCCGCGGCGACGACGCTGAACCAGTCGATGGTGCCGGAACCGGGTTCCCCGACGTTCTCCAGCCGGGCCAGGCCGCGCCAGGTGACCACTCCCGCGATGGGCAGCACGGCCGCGAACAGCAGCCGCCACGAGCCGAGTTGCAGCAGCACGCCCGAGACCGCCGGGCCCATCGCCGGGGCGACCGACATCGCCAGGGTCACGTTGCCCATCACGCGCCCGCGTTCCTGCGGGGGCACGACGGTCATCAGGGTCGTCATCAGCAGCGGCATCATCACCGCCGTGCCGGTCGCCTGGACGATCCGCGCGAGCAGCAGCACCTCGAAGACGGGCGCGACGGTGGCCAGCGCCGTGCCGCCGAGGAAGACGCCCATGGCGAGCGCGTAGGCGCGGCGGGTGGTGACGCGCTGCAGGAACCAGCCGGTCACCGGGATCACCGCGGCCATGGTCAGCATGAACGCGGTCGAGAGCCACTGCGCGGCCTGCTCGGTGATGTGCAGGTCCGTCATCAGCCGCGGGATCGCGTTGATCATGATCGTCTCGTTGAGGATGACCACGAAGGTGGCGATCACCAGGAGGCGGATCACGGGGGGCGTCCGCCCGGCCTCGGGGGCGGGCTTCATATCGGTGGCTTCCGTTTCAAGGGGCATGCCGTATTAGACCCCGGCCACCCCGGGAACTCATCGCCCGCCCCCGGGGATGAGTCCCCGGGGGCGGTGCCCCGGGTGTCACCTGACGAGGTCGGCCACCGGGTCGGCCTCCTGCTTCTCCTGCCCCTCCTGCCCCTCCTGCCCCTCCTGCTCCAGCGGCTCCTCGGGGCGGCGCCGGACCGCACCGGTGCGGGCGTGGGTCGCGTAGAGCGTGAGGCCCACGAACGTCAGGCCCCCGACGAGGTTGCCGACCACGGTGGGGATCTCGTTCCACAGGAGGTAGTCCGCGACGGAGAAGTCCCCGCCGAGCATCAGGCCGGACGGGAACAGGAACATGTTCACGATCGAGTGCTCGAACCCCATGTAGAAGAAGACCAGGATCGGCATCCACATGGCGATCACCTTGCCCGAGACCGACGTCGACATCATCGCGGCGACGACACCGGTGGAGACCATCCAGTTGCACAGCACGCCGCGGATGAAGAGGGTCAGCATCCCGGCGGCGCCGTGCTCGGCGTAGCCGACCGTCCGCCCCTCGCCGATCGTGCCGATGGTCCGGCCGACCTCGTCCGGGTCCGTGGAGAACCCGAAGGTGAAGATCACCGCCATCAGCAGCGCGACGGTGAGGGCGCCGGCGAAGTTGCCGACGAAGACCAGCCCCCAGTTGCGCAGGACCGAACGCACCGTGACCCCCGGGCGCCTGTCGATCAGCGCGAGGGGCACCAGCGTGAACACACCGGTCAGCAGGTCGAACCCCAGCAGGTACAGCATGCAGAAGCCCACCGGGAAGAGC
The DNA here is from genome assembly GCF_004349245.1 of Actinomadura sp. 6K520. Classification (GTDB taxonomy): domain Bacteria; phylum Actinomycetota; class Actinomycetes; order Streptosporangiales; family Streptosporangiaceae; genus Spirillospora. Next base: position 14,210 of record NZ_SMLC01000161.1, read on the forward strand.
AGCGCCCCGACGAGCGGCTCCCCGGTCTGCACGCTGACGGTGATCGCGAACGCGGCGGCCAGCGCGAGAATGGCACCGGCCATGAATGCCCGGATCACGGTATCCCGGGTGGACATGAAGACTTTGGCCTCACCGGCGTCCACCATCTTCTTGGAGAATTCGGCTGGACTCAGGTAGGACATGACTTCTCCTTCGTTCAGGCGGCTGAGGGCCGCGGGAGGGCGGCCCCGCATCGCCAGCCGAGTCTGGTCAGCGCGGATTTCCCGTCTGTGACGAAGGAGGGCGTGTTTTGTGACCTGGTACTCACTCGGCGGCGGACTGTCCGGTATTCCGTCGTCATGCGGACGTAACGTACCGGCATCGCACCCGAAATCAGGCGGCGTCGTACGTTAAAAGTTCGTGTCGGCGATCTGCTGCGGATGGCTTCCCGTTTCCCCGGGCGGGAGCCTGGTCGTCCCACCGATCGCAGGGAGCCCGACATGAACCCGATCATGAGCAGGTCCGAGGCCGCCGGCCTGGTGGTCGCCGCCCGGACGCGGCTCGGCCTGTCCTGGTCCGAGATCGCCGAGGAGGTCGGCGCCCCGCTCGTGTGGACGACCGCCGCGCTGCTCGGCCGGCACCCGATGACGGCGGAGCAGGCCGAGCGGGCCTGCCGCCTCCTCACGCTCGACGAATCGGTCGCCGAGAGCCTGCAGCTGCAGCCCGCTCGCGGCCCCGACCCGGCGCTGGCGGCCGACCCCACGATCTACCGTTTCACCGAGGCGCTGGCCGGTCTACGGCCCCGCGCTCAAGGAACTCATCCACGAGGAGTTCGGTGACGGGATCATGAGCGCCATCAACTTCCGCGTCGGCTTCTCCCGCGTCCCCGACCCCGAGGGGGACCGCGTCGTCGTCACCTTCGACGGCAAGTTCCTCGACTACAGGTGGTGAGCCCGGCCGGAACCCCGTCCCGGCCGGGTGACCTGCGCGGCACGGGCGGCGGCCCTCTGCCCTGAGAAGCGCTGCCCTGAGAAGCGCTGCCCTGACAGGCGCTGCCCTGACACGCCCTGCCCTGACAGGCGCTGCCCTGACACGCGGCGTGGCGCGGCGGCACGTGTGCCGCCGCGCCACAGGGGGCGGGTCCGGGTGGGCGGGGTCAGTTCGCGCTGCAGGAGACCGTCGGCCAGGTGTAGTTGCCGTTGTGCTGGATGGTGACGCCCCAGTTGTTGCCGTTGCCGTTGGGCCTGGCCGTCAGCACCTGGGAGCTGGGCCAGTTGGCGCTGATGTTCCAGGTGGCGATGATGCTGGCCGGGGACGGCACGTTCATCGTCACGGTCCAGTTGCTGGAGCCGGACACCGAGACGTTGAGGTTGTACCGGTCGCTCCACTGCTCCCCGGCGGACAGGGTCGCCGTGCAGCCGCCGGGGTCACCCGGGTCGCCAGGGTCGCCGGGGTCGCCGCCGGAGCCGCCGATCGTGATGTTGGAGCTGCCGCTGCTCTGGTAACCCTCGGTCGCCATGATCTGGTAGTCGTGGTTGCCGAGGTTCATGCCGGCCCGGGCCCACGCGTCGAAGTGGTTGCCGGCGGTGATGGTGCCGCCGGTCCGCCGCGACTGCCGGACGCTCCAGAACTGCGGGAAGGTCGAGTTGTCGCCCTCGATGGAGGGCTTGTTGTAGCGCATCGTCTTGTAGATGTCGTACGTGCCGCCGTCGCTGGTGACCGTGCCCATGTAGTCACCGGTGGGCCGGTAGGTGCCCCAGTTCTCGACGACGTAGTACTCCACGAGCGGGTTGCGCGTCCACCCGTAGAGGGTCAGGTACGAGTTGCCGGACGGGTTGAAGCTGCCCGAGTAGCTCACGCTCCTGCGCCCGCCGGTGGCCCAGCCCTTCCCGGCGACGAAGTTCCCGGTGTTCCGCCAGGAGGTGCTGTAGTTTCCGCCGGACCCCAGTTCCATGGAGACCGTGCCCTGGCTGTCGGTCCAGAACGAGTAGAAGTAGCCGCCGTGGTTGCCGGTCTGGTTGGTGGTGACGGCCGCGCTGGCGACGCCGGGCAGGGCCGCGACCATCAGGGCGGCGGAGGCGACGGCGACGAGGGACCGGAGGCGGCCGCGGCCGCGGCGGCCTTTCGTGCGGCGAATGGGGGCTTTCGCCAGTGTGTTCATGCGTTCTTCCTCCTTGGGAACGCGGGCGGGGGTCGCCGCGCGGCAAGGGACGACCGCGGGATGTCGGTGGCCCGGGTGAGGGGCGACCGCGGCGTCGGCGCGGTCGCCCCTCACC
>NZ_SMLC01000162.1 GCF_004349245.1 Actinomadura sp. 6K520
GGGCCCTACGGGGCGGGGAAGGGAAGCGGGCAGGCCGGTTCGGCGGAGCAGGCGACCAGGTCGTCGCATCCGGCGGCCAGCGCGGACCGCAGGGTGGCGGCGACGGCGGACAGTTCCTCGATGCGGGCCTCCACCTCGGCGAGCTTGGACCGGGCGCGGTCGGCGAGACCGGCGCCGGTCCCGTCCGGTCCGCCGGGGCCGGGCCGGCGGCGGGCGGTGCCCGGCTCCAGCAGCGCGGCGACCTCGTCGAGGGTGAACCCGAGCCGCTGCGCGGTCTTGATCACGCGCAGCAGCGTGACGGTCTCCCGCGGGTACACGCGGTGCCCGCCCGGGGTGCGGACGGGGCGGTCCAGCAGCCCGCGCCGCTCGTAGTACCGCAGGGTCTGCGGGTTGACGCCGGCGGCCGCGGCGACCTGCCCGCTGCGCAGCCCCGCGGCGCCGCCGTCACTCATCTCCGCCCCCGCCGGGCCGGGCCGCCGGGGCGAGCGCTTCGGCGACCCGGCCGGTGAACGCGTCCAGGACGGCGGTGTGCCGGGCGGGGACGGCGACGTCCAGCGCCAGCTCACCGCCGGTGGCGGTCAGGGTGAAGGTGAAGAAGGAGCAGCAGGCGGTCTCGCGGGCGGCCAGCCCGGCGGCGCGCTCGGCCGTGGCCGGCTCCGCCCGCAGCCGGACCCGCGTCCGGCCGGTGTCGATGCGTTCCACGCCGGTCGCCGCCGCGGCGAACAGCGCGTCGAACTCGGCCACCCGCAGCGGCCGCTGCGCCGTCGGCAGCGTGCACGCCGGGGGCGCCCAGACCTCGTTGACGTCCATGCTTCGACGGTAACCCCGTACCCGGGTACCGGATGCAAGGCCGCGGCGTGACATTCCGCCCCGCCGCGGCCCGGCCCGGGACGCGTGCCTCTCGCTCAGCCCGTGGAGGGGCCGAACCACCGGGCCAGCGCGCCCTCCAGCCCGGCCTGGTCCTCACCGGCCCACGCCACGTGCCCGTCGGGCCGCAGCAGCACGGCGGGCACGTCCAGGCCCGCACCGTGGACGGCGGCATCGGCCGCGGCATCGGCGGCGGTGTCGACGGCATCGACGACGTGGTCGACGCGGTCCGCCCAGCCCGCCGCCGACAGCCGGCCGGTCTGGTCCAGCAGCAGCCCGCGGCCCCCGCGCATCAGCTCGTACAGGCGGCCCCGCTTCAGCGGGACGTCCGGCATCCGCCGGCCGAGCAGCTCGTGCCCCCCGCCGAAGTCGTAGCGGATCGCGGTCGCGATGATCCGCTCGGTGAGGTACCGGTTGACCTCGTTGAAGTCCATCAGCCGCGACACCAGCCGCCGCACCGCCCGGGCCCCCGGCGCGGTGGACATCAGCTCCATCTGCGCGCGGGTGTTGTCCAGCACGTCGGCGGCGACCGGGTGCCGCTCGGTGTGGTAGGTGTCCAGCAGGCCCTCCGGTGCCCGGCCGCCGACCTCGGCGGCGAGTTTCCAGCCGAGGTTGAACGCGTCCTGGACGCCGAGGTTGAGGCCCTGTCCCCCGGCCGGCGGGTGGATGTGGGCGGCGTCGCCGGCCAGCAGCACCCGCCCCTCGCGGTACCGTTCGGCCTGCCGGGTGGCGTCGCCGAACCGCGACAGCCAGCGCGGCGAGTGCACGCCGAAGTCGGTGCCGGCGACCGCCCGCAGCCGCCGCCTGAAGTCCTCCAGCGTCGGCGGGACCGCGCGGTCCTCGGCGACTCCCTCGGCGGGAACGGCGACGCGGTAGATCCCCTCCCCGATGGGCCCGAGACCGAACAGCTTCACGGTCTCGCGGACCTCCTCGACGATCGCGGCGATCTTCTCCGGCTCCTCGGCCGCCTCCATCTCGCCCAGCAGCGTCTCGTTGGTGGAGGGCTCGCCGGGGAACCCGATGCCGAGGAGCCGGCGCACCGTGCTGCGGCCGCCGTCGCAGCCGACGAGGTACCGTGCGCGCAGGCGGGTGCCGTCGGCGAGCTCGGCGGTCACCCCGTCCTCGTCCTGGTCGAGCCCGGTCAGCTCGCGGCCGCGCCGGATCTCGGTGCCGAGTTCGGCGGCGCGCTCCTCCAGCAGGCGGTCGGTGATGGACTGCGGGATGCCGAGGACGTAGGGGTGCGCGGTGTCCAGCCCTTCGGGGGTCGGCTTGCTGAGGGCGGCGAAGAAGCCGCCGAGCGGGTATTCGGTGCCGCGCTCGAGGAACCGGTCCAGGAGCCCGCGCTGGTCCATGATCTCGATGCTGCGGACGTGCAGGCCGAGCGAGCGGACGACCTTCCCCGGTTCGGTGTCCCGTTCCAGCACGAGGACCCGGACACCGTGCAGCCGCAACTCCGCGGCCAGCATCATGCCGGTCGGCCCGCCCCCGGCAATGATCACGTCGAACATGAACCCCCACTTTCGCGAGCCGTTTTCCGGCCCTTGTTCCCGTACATTCCGCAAGACTCTGAGCTGCGGGAATGCCCATTTACCGCATCCCTGATATTGCGCGGGACGCGGCCTCGGACGGAAATTGTGCAGCATGACCGGGGTCTTGCCGCAAGGCCCCCTATGTGCTATACATTGAGAGTGGCAGGGAGAGGCGATCTCCCTGCCTTTCTTGTTGCACCGCCCGGAGGCCCGGAGCGGCTCCGGGTCAGGTGACGAGCGCCCCGGCACGGGCGGCGGCGGCCGCGGACGCGGCGGCGCGGTCGGCGGCGGCCTCGTCGGCCGGCTCGCCGGTGACGAACAGCCGGTAGTACAGCGGCGCGACGGCGACCCGGACGACCTCGGCGGCGTCGGTCCCCGCGGGCACCTCGCCCCGCTCGGCCGCGCGCTCGACCACCACCGCGGACTGCTCGTGCCGCCGCGCGAAGAAGGCGTTCAGGGCGCGGGCCGCGGCGGCGCTCTGCGCGGCGGCCAAGACGAACGCGCGGGCGACCGGCCCCTGCGCGGGATCGGCGAAGCCGGTCAGGACGAGCCGGGCGATGGCCCGCAGGTCACCGTCGAGGGTGCCGGTGTCGGGCACCGGCCACGGCTCGCCGGCGGCGAGGTCCAGGGCGTCGGCGACGAGTCCGTCGGCATTGCGCCAGCGCCGGTAGACGGTGGTCCTGTGCACGCCGGACCGGGCGGCGACCGACTCGACGGTGAGCCCTTCGTAGCCGCGCTCGGCCAGTTCGGCGAGGGTGGCCCGCCGGACGGCGTCGCGCACCCGCGCGGTCCGGCCGCCGGGCCGGACCGTCCCCGGGCCGGTCACCGGCAGCCCCCGCGGCATCGGGTGATCGGTCGGCGGTTCCGCACCGGCCCAGCGTAACGCGACAGGTGTTGCGTTAACCGGGCGCCGGTGCGGAAAGAGCAGTCAGGGACGAGGGGGACGTTCATGACGCAGGGTTCGTACGCTGCCATCAGGGAGTTCGCCGTCTGCGGGCGGGACGCGGGACTGCACGGGATCGCCGCCGGGCCGGACGGGGCACTGTGGTTCACGCTGGTCGACGACGGCCGCGTGGGCGCGCTGGCGCCGGACGGCCGGGTCGCCCTGCACCATCCCGGCCCGCTGCTGCGCGGCCCGTCGGCCATCACGGCGGGTCCCGACGGCGCGCTGTGGTTCACCGCCTTCCACGGCGACGCGATCGGCCGGATCACGCCCCGCGGCGACGCGGGGCGGTTCCCGGCCCCCGGCGGTGGCGGCCCGTGCGGGATCGCCGCCGGGCCCGACGGCGCGCTGTGGTTCACCGTGCAGCGCACCGGCCGCATCGGACGCGTCACCCCGGACGGGCACGTCACTGAGCACCCGCTGCCCGCCCCGGCCGCGATGCCCTCGGCGATCACCGCGGGCCCGGACGGGGCGATGTGGTTCACCCTCCACCGGGGCGACGCCGTCGGCAGGATCACCCCCGGCGGGAGCGTCACCGTCCACCCCCTGCCGACCGAGGGGTCCGCGCCCGCCGGGATCGCCGCCGGGCCCGACGGCGCGCTGTGGTTCACCGCGACCGGTACCGGGCACATCGGCCGGATCAGTACCAGCGGCAAGGTCACCGAGTTCCCCCTGCCCGATCCGGACGCGGGCCCGCACGCCATCGTCAGCGGCCCGGGCGGGGACCTGTGGTTCACCGAGCGCGGCACCGCGCACGTCGGCCGTATCACGCCCGAGGGCCGCATCGACGAGCACCCGCTCCCCACCGCGGGATGCGGGCCGCTCGGCATCGCCCCCGGCCCCGATGGGGCGCTGTGGGTGACGCTGCGGACGGGAGCGATCGCCCGCGTCACCCCCGGCTGACCCGCCGCCGGGCCGCCCGCCGGGGCGCCCGCCTGGCGCGAAAAGCGGTTGGCGGCGCCGGCGGCGTCGGCTACAACGGTCCGCATGCTCCGCAAGTACCCCCGGACACGGCACATCGACGGCTCCCGGCTCCAGCCGGGAGACCACGACCTCGCCTCGGTGCCGTTCACCGAGATCGCCGGGCGGCACCTGGTGGTGGAGGAGAAACTCGACGGCGCCAACGCCGGCATCAGCTTCACCTCCGGCGGGGAACTGCGGCTGCAGAGCCGCGGCCACTACCTGACCGGCGGCCCCCGCGAACGCCAGTTCGCGCCGCTGAAGGCTTGGGCCGCCTCCGTCCAGCACGTGCTGCGGGAACGCCTGCGGGACCGGTACGTCATGTACGGGGAGTGGCTCTACGCCAAGCACACCGTCTTCTACGACGCGCTCCCCCACTACTTCTGCGAGTTCGACGTCCTGGACCGCTCCGACGGGACGTTCCTGTCCACCGCGCGGCGCCGGGAACTGCTCGCCGGAACGCCGGTGGTGCCGGTGCCCGTCCTGCACGAGGGCCCGCTGCCGGACGTGGCGGCGCTGAGCGCGCTGGCCGGGCCGTCCACCTGCCGCACCGCCGCGTGGCGGGACGCGCTGCGCGCCGCGGCGCGGGCGGGCGGCGCCGACCCCGGACGCGTCGCCGGGGAGACCGACGACTCCGACGACATGGAGGGCCTCTACATCAAGGTGGAGGAGGACGGCGAGACGGTCGGGCGCTACAAGTGGGTCCGGCCGAGTTTCCTGACCGCGATCCTGGACTCGGGCACCCACTGGCAGGACCGGCCCATCATCGCCAACGCCCTCGCCGACCCGGAGGTGCTGTATGCGGGTGTTCGCTGACCTGTGTCCCGCGCCGCCGCACTGGACCCTGCCCTGGGCGCGGATCCGCGACGCGTTCGGCTGGGTCCGCGACATGGCCGGCGTCCCGCAGGACGCGGTCTTCCACGGCGAGGGCGACGTCGAGGTCCACACGCGGATGGCGTGCGAGGCGCTGGCGTCACTGCCGCAGTGGCGGGCCCGCCCGCCCGCCGAGCGGGTCCGGCTGTTCACGGCCGTGCTGATGCACGACATCGCCAAGCCGCACTGCACGAGCGTCGACGGCGACGGCCGCATCACCGCCCGCGGGCATTCGCGGCGCGGCGACCTGATGGCGCGGCGGATCCTGTGGGAGATGGGCGCGCCGGTCGCCTGGCGCGAGCACGTCGCGGCGCTGATCCGCCACCACCAGGTGCCGTTCTGGGCGCTGGAGCGCCCCGACCTGCAGCAGATCGCGTTCCGTGTCAGCCTGCTGGCCCGAAACGACGACCTGGTGCTGCTGGCGTCGGCCGACATCCTCGGGCGGGTGTGCCCCGACACCGCCGAACTGCTGGACAACGTCGCCCTGTACGGCGAGTACTGCGAAGAGCAGCGGTGCCTGGACGTCGCGCGCGCGTTCCCGTCCGACCACGCCCGGTTCTGGTACTTCCGCAGGCCCGGCCGCGACGCCGGCTACGCCGCCTACGACGACACGCGCCTCACCGCGACGGTGCTGTCGGGCCTGCCGGGGGCGGGCAAGGACCACTGGATCGCCGCGCACCGCCCGGACCGGCCCGTCGTCAGCCTCGACCGGCTCCGCGCCGAGCTGGGCGTCTCCCCCGCCGGCGACCAGCGCGCCGTGGCCGCCGCCGCCTACGAGCTGGCCCGCGGGCACCTGCGCGCCGGGAGGTCGTTCGTGTGGAACGCCACCAACGTGTCGCGGGCGCAGCGCGACCTGTGCACCGGGCTCGTCGCCCGCTACCGCGGCCGGGTCGAGATCGTCGCGCTGGAGGCGCCGCCCCCGGTGATCCGCGACCGCAACCGGCGCCGCGAGTCCCCCGTTCCGGACGCGGTCGTCGACCGGCTCGTCCGCCGCTGGGAGACCCCCGATCCGACCGAGGCGCACCGCGTCGACTGGCTGACCAGCGGCTGACCGGCGGGCGGGCCACGCCGGGCCGGCCGCCGGCCGGGACGATCACCCGCGGTTCCCGCGCCGCCACGTTTAGCCCACGAGCAGGGGGAACGGCTCTAGCCCAGGCTTCGACAACGACGCGAGGAGGCCGGAGCTATGAGCATCGCGCGACCGGCACAGGACGGCAGGACCGGCGCGGCCCCCGGCGCCGCAGTGGACACCGCGACCGGGGACGAGGCCGCGGGCGTGCACCGCCACGACTACGGGCGCGCCCCCGAGTTCCGCGGCACCGACCACGAGGCGGGCACCGGAGAGCTGATCAGGCAGGCGACACGGCAGGTGTCGGACCTGCTGCGCGCCGAGCTGCGCCTGGCGGTGGCCGAGCTCAAGGACAAGGGCCGCCACGCCGGGACCGGCGCGGGCATGTTCGGCGGCGCCGCCCTGGTGGCGCTGTACGGGGTCGGGGCGCTGATCGCCGCGGCGATCGCCGCGATCGCGGTGGCGCTGCCGGTGTGGGCGTCCGCGCTCATCGTCGGCGCGGTCCTGCTGCTGGTCGCGGGCATCCTGGCGATGCTCGGCCGGTCGCAGACCAGGCGCGCCGCCCCGGCCAAACCCGAGCAGGCCATGGACGAGGCGAAGCAGGCGGTGGCCGAGTTGAAGGAAAGGGCGACGCACCGATGACCACGCAGGGCAAGCACGGCGCCGAGGCCGGGACCGAGGAGCTGCGCCAGGAGGTCGACCGGGCGCGCCACGATCTCGGCGAGACGGTGGAGCAGCTGGCCGCCAGGGCCGATGTGAAGGCCATGGCCAGGCAGAAGGCGGCCGAGGCCAAGGCCAAGATGCGCGAGACCGCCGCGCGGGCCAAGGACGCGGGCGATACCGAGTCGGCCAAGCGGGGTGGCGTCGTGATCGCCTCGGCGGGCGCGGTCGCACTGACCGCGGTCCTGGTGCGCCGGCGCCGCGCCTCCAGGTCGCGGCTGAGCTACAAGGTGAAACGGGGCGCCAAGTCGAAACTGCGCACCGGATCCAAGCTGCGCGCCGGGTCGAAGCTCCGCACCGCGTCCAAATTGCGCGCCGGGTCCAAGCCGGTGCTCAAGAGGCTCGGCTCCGGCAGGCTCGGGGCCAGGTCCAGGCCGGGCCGCCGGCGCAAGGCCCCGGTGCGGGTCGTGTTCCGCTCCGCCCAGAAGGAGCCCATCAAGGTGAAGCGCAGCCGCTCGCCCTTGTGAGCGCGGCCGCCGTGAGAGCGCCGCTGTGAGAACGCCGCTGTGAGAACGCCCCCGTGCTGACGCCATTGTGAGAGAAGGCCCGGTCATGCCCGAACCCGGCGGCCCCACCGCCCTTCCGGCCACCTCGTGGAAGGACGCGCTCAAACGGGCGGTGACCGAGTTCAAGAACGACGAACTGGCGGCCTGGGCCGCCGCCCTGACCTACTACGCCATCCTGTCGATCTTCCCGGCGCTGCTGGTGGTGGTGTCGCTGGTGGGCCTGACGGGCCGGTCGGCCACCGACGACCTGATCAGAACCGTCGGCGACCTGGCGCCGGGCGAGGTCGGCGACCTGCTGATCAGCGCCATCGAGGGGCTGCAGGGCACCGGCGGCGCCGGGCTGGTCGCGTTGCTGAGCCTGGCCGGTGCGGTGTGGTCGGCCTCGGGCTACGTCGGCGGGTTCATGAAGGCGTCCAACATCGTCTACGACATCCCCGAGGGCCGCCCGTTCTGGAAGACGATCCCGCTGCGGATCACGGTGACGCTGGTGGCGCTGATCGGGCTGTCGGCGTCGGCGGTCGCGGTGGTGGTGTCGGGGTCGCTGGCCCGCGAGGTCGGTGACGCGCTCGGGCTGGGGTCCCAGGCCGTCACCGTCTGGAACATCGCCAAGTGGCCGGTGATGCTGCTGATCATCAGCCTGCTGTTCTCGCTGCTGTACTGGGTCGCCCCGAACGCCAAGCGCCGCTTCCGGTGGGTGACGCCCGGCGGGATCCTGGCGGTGCTGCTGTGGCTCGCGGCGTCGGGCCTGTTCGCGCTGTACGTGGCCAACTTCGGCTCCTACAACAAGACCTACGGCAGCATCGCCGGAGTGATCATCTTCCTGGTGTGGCTGTGGATCACGAACCTGGCGATCCTGCTGGGCGCCGAGCTGAACGCCGAGCTGGAGCGGGGCCGCGCCATCGCCGGCGGCCGGTCCCCCGAGGAGAAACCGTACGTGGAGTTCCGCGACACCCGCGCGTTCGGCGACGCGCAGCGCCGCGAGATGGGCGTCGAGGAACCGTCCGCCGGCGAGGACGGCGGGGCCCGCAGGGCCGAGCCGGAGACGACGCCGGGCTCGCGTGAGGGCCGCCCCGGGCAGGGCCGCCCGTAGGAGCGGGCCGCCGCGCCGGAGCCGGTTTCCGGGGAATCACGGGTCGCACAAGGCCGAAGACGGTGAATAGGATCCTTCGCATGCTCCGTCCGGCCTACCCGATCGAGACCGAGCGGCTGGCGCTCCGGCCGTTCTGCGCGGACGACCTTGAGGGCCTGTACGCCTACCAGTCCCTGCCCGAGGTGGCGCGCTTCCTGTACTGGGAACCCCGGAACATGGAGGAGTCGCGTGCGTTCCTGAAGCAGAAGATGATGGCGTCCACCGTGGAGAAGGAGAGCGACTGGCTCGTCCTGGCCGTGGTGTGGCGGCAGGCCGCCGCCCTGATCGGTGAGGTGAACCTGCAGTGGCGCAGCCGGGAGCACCGGCAGGGCGAGATCGGGTACATCTTCAATCCCGCCTACCACGGCAAGGGCTTCGCCACCGAGGCCGCCGAGGTCGTGCTGCGGCTGGGGTTCGAGGGCCTCGGCCTGCACCGCGTGGTGGGGCGGCTGGACGGCCGCAACACCGCGTCGGCGCGGGTGCTGGAGCGGCTCGGCATGCGCCGTGAGGCGCACCTGGTGCAGAACGAGCGGGTCAAGGGCGAGTGGACCGACGAGATCATCTACGCGATGCTGCGCCACGAGTGGGAGTCGCGGCCCGCGTCCTGACCGGCCCGCGGCGCGGCCGTGGCGCCCCGGTGGTCAGCGGCCGGCCTGCTCGTGCAGGGTGCGGGCGAGGGCGCGGACGTGGTCGCGCAGCTCGCCGGGGCGGCGGATGGCGAAGGGGAATCCGAGCCCGGCCAGCATCAGCGCCATGCCGTCCAGGTGTTCGGCCCGTGTCTCCATCAGCACTCCGCCGTCCTGCTCGGTGAGCGTCGCGGTGGCGGCGGGGATGCGGCGGCGCGCCTGGGCGAGGGTGGTCTCCAGCAGCACCTCGACCTCGTGCGCGTACGGGACGTTCGCCAGCGAGCGGGTGACCTGCCGCACGGGGTCGATACCGGCGGGGATCTCGTAGCGGGCGGTGCCCGGCTCGGCGGACACGACGCGGTCGACCCGGAAGGTGCGGGTCTCGCCGCTGCGGTGGTCGTGGCCGGTGACGTACCAGCGGCCGGAGTGGAACACCAGCCCGTGGGGGTCCAGGTCGCGTTCGCTGGCTTCGCCCTGCCGGGAGCGGTACCGCAGCCGGACGCGGCGCCGCTCGCGGGTCGCGGCGGCCAGGGTGAGGACGGTCCCGATGCCGGGCGCGCCCCCGGCCGCCGGCGCCGCGGTGCCCGGGGCGGGCTCGCGGGCGGGGAGGGTGAACCCGAGCGTTTCGCGCAGTGCCTGGATCCGCTCGCGCAGCGCGGCGGGCAGGACGCGCTGCACCTTGGCGAGGGCGCTCTCGGTGGCCTGGCCGGGCAGGCCCACGCGGCGTCCGGCGAGCAGGCCCAGCACCACGGCGGCGGCCTCGTCGTCGGTCAGCATGAGCGGCGGCAGCTTGTAGCCGGGCATGAGGCGGTAGCCCCCGTGGCGGCCGCGTTCGGCGACGACGGGCACGCCGAGGTCGCCCAGCCGCGCGGCGTAGCGGCGCACGGTGCGCTCGTCCACGCCGAGCCGCCGGGCCAGTTCGGCGCCGCCGATCCGGTGGTTGGCCTGCAGCAGCTCCAGCATCGCCAGGACCCGGGTCGTCGGATGCGACGGCGAGGGATACGACACGGGATCACCCTCCAAATCCGGGCGGTTTCTGTCCGGTATTGACCGTAGCGTGAAGCCGTACCCATCGAGGAAGGGAAGGGCTGACATGAAGACGGCTGGCAGGGCGACGTTCGTACTGGTCCCCGGTTACTGGCTCGGCGCGTGGGCGTGGGACGAGGTGGCGGCCGAGCTGCGGGCCGCGGGGCACGACGTCCACGCGGTGACGCCCACGGGGCAGGGTGAGCGGGCGGCCGAGGCCGCCCCGGGCGTCTGCGTCGACACCCACATCGCCGACATCGTGCAAGTCGTGGAGGGCGGCGGCCTGGAGCGGGTCGTGCTCGTCGCGCACAGCGGCGCGAACATGGCGGCGACGGGCGCGGCCGACAGGCTCCCCGAGCGGATCGCGCGGATCGTCTACGTCGACACCGGGCCGATGCCGTCGGGGATGGCCGGCATCGACTTCCATGAGCCCGAGGCCCGCGCCGAGCTGGAGAGGCAGGTCGCCGAGGAGGGCGAGGGGTGGAAGATCCCGGTGCCGCCGTTCACCCCGGACACCGGCCCGGACGCCGGCTCGGGGGACCTGGCCGGCCTGACCGCGGAGCACCTCGCCGTCCTGCGCGAGCGCGGGACCCCGCAGCCGTTCGGCACGGCTACGCAGCCGCTGAAGCGCCCCGACCCGCTGCCGGCGACGCCGCGGACGCTGATCGCGACCACGATCCCCCTCGCCGCGGTCAAGGCGATGGCCGAGCAGGGCCACCCGGTGTTCGCGGAGATGGCCGGGCCCGGCTGGACCTACCGGGAGCTGCCCACGGGGCACTGGCCGATGCTGTCGCGGCCGCGCGACCTGGCCGCGCTGCTCGCCGAGACCGCCGCCCTCGGCCCCGCCGGGCGGTGACAGGACGCCGGGCGCGCCGCCCCGGGGCTCCGCCGCCGATGCGCGCGTCCGACCCCTCCTGGGGCTGCGCGGATGACTCACATGTTCACAGGGTGCGGGCCATTTCTTGTAAATCGTGCCTGTAGATCGTTCCGGTGGAGGCGAGGACACTCTGCGGGAGTCGCACGGCCACGGGGGTCGGGCCAGTTCCGCGAGGTGAGCAGAGCAGATGACATCCTCCGTCCGCCGTCGGCCGCTCCCGTCCCCCTTGCGCCGCTCGCTGGCGGCCGGCGCGTCCGCCGCCGTCCTCGCCGCCGGGATGAGCGGGGTGGGCGTGAGCGCCGCGCACGCGGCGCCCGCGGCGGCGCTCGCCGCGGCGCCGGTCGCGGCGGACACCGGGGCGCGGATCACGTCCGAGAAGAAGGTCGCCGCCAACGCCGTCGACATCACGATCGACTCGCCCTCGCTCGGCCAGTCGGTGAAGACCCGCGTCCTGCTGCCGAAGAACTGGATGCGCGGCTCGCAGGCTACGTGGCCGGTCCTGTACGCCTTCCACGGCGGTCAGGACGACTACACGTCCTGGACGAGGAGCACCGACATCGAGGCGTGGGCGGCCAGGTACAACGTCCTCGTCGTCATGCCCGAGGGCGCGAACGGCTCCTACACCGACTGGTACAACTACGGCAAGGGCGGGACGCCCAAGTGGGAGACGTTCCACACCGCCGAGGTGCGGCAGCTGATGGAGCGCAACTATGGTGCGGGCGCGCTGCGCGCGGCGATCGGCAACTCCTCGGGCGGCGCGGGCGCCATGGCCTACGCGGCCCGGCATCCGGGGCTGTTCAGGTACGCGGCGTCGCTGAGCGGGATCCTGTCGATGCGGTCGATCGGGATGCCGGCGCTGCTGATGTTCACCAACGCCAGCAACGGGGTGGACCCGTTCGCGATCTGGGGCATCCCGTGGGCCGACGACGCCAACTGGGCGGCGCACGACCCGCACGCGCTGGCGCCCAGGCTGCGCGGCACCGGCCTCTTCTTCTCCTCGGGCACGACGGGCCGGCCGGGTCCCGGCGACCCGAACGTGGCGCCGTGGGACATCGGCCTGCTGAGCGAGATCGCGGTCGGCGCCAACAACCAGGAGTTCAAGAAGCGCCTGGACCAGCTGAAGATCCCCTACACCGCGCACATCTACGGCGACGGCCGGCACAACTGGCCGGCGTGGATCCGCGAGGCGCAGTCCGTCTGGCCGGCGCTGATGAAGTCGATCGGCGCGCGGAAGGTGTGACGGTCCTCCCCCGGTACTCGTGACCCGGCCCGGTTCCGGGACGGCAGTGGCTGCCGTCCCGGAACCGGGCCGTCTGATCCGGTGGCCGGGGCGGGTCAGCGGCGGTAGCCCAGCCCGTGCCCGAAGGGGTACAGGGCGGTGCCGGGTTCGTCGCGGACGGGGATGGTGACGGGCAGCCGCCCGCGCGGGTTCAGCTCGCCGAACAGCGTCGCGGCCGCCGACCGCAGCGCCTCGGCGGTGTAGGAGTAGGTCGCCAGGTAGGTGCCGGCCTCGGGGAACCAGGCGATGTCGTAGGGGTCGCGGACGGCGATGACCACGACGGGCGTGCCGGTGGCCAGCAGCGCCTTGACGAGGTTCATCTGGCCGGGGCCGTTGTGGCCGGGCTCGTCCTTGACGTCCCAGGCGCGGTTGGTGACGGCGACGACGAGGTCCTGGTCGCGGGCGGCGGCGACGGCCTCGTCGATCTGGGCCCGGGTGGGCGCGGCGCCGGTCTGCCTGATGGTGGTGGTGGCGCCGCGGCGGGCGATCTCGGTGCCGAGCGCGGCGGTGGTGGACACGCCCCACCCGGTGACGAGGACGTCGCGGCCGCCGGGCCGCATCGGCAGGACGCCGGCGTCGTTCTTGACCAGGGTGGTGGTGCGGTCGGTGGCGCGCTGGGCGGCGGCCAGGTGCGCGGGCGCCCCCACGATCTCGCCGACCTCGGCGGGGTCGGCGTAGGGGTCGCGGAACAGGCCGCGTTCGTGCTTGAGCTCCAGGATCCGGTACACCGACTCGTCGATGCGGCTCTCGGTCAGCTCGCCGGACCTGACGGCGGCGACGACGGCGGCGAGCTGGCGGGGGAACACGCCGTTGCCGTCGTCGCCGACCGGCGGCTTGAGCAGCACGTCGACGCCGGCCTTGAGCGCCAGGACGGGAATGCGCTCGTCGCCGTACTTGGCGCGGACGCCGTCCATGTCGAGCGCGTCGGTGACGACGACGCCGCGGTAGCCGAGCCGGTCGCGCAGGATCCCGGTGAGGATGGGCCGCGACAGGGTGGCGGGGTCGCGGGAGGGGTCCAGGGACGGCACGACGATGTGCGCCGTCATGATCGAGTCGACGCCGGCGGCGATGGCGGCGCGGAACGGCGGCAGGTCGAGCCGTTCCCATTCCTCGCGGGTGTGGTCGATCTCCGGGACGCCGACGTGGCTGTCGGTGGTGGTGTCGCCGTGGCCGGGGAAGTGCTTGGCGGTGGCGGTGACCCCCGCGGAGCGGTAGCCGCGGATCTGCGCGGTGACCATGGACGCCACCAGGCCGGGGTCGGAGCCGAAGGACCGGACGCCGATGACGGGGTTGGCGGGGTTGACGTTCACGTCGGCGTCGGGGGCGTAGTTCTGGTTGACGCCGACGGCGCGCAGTTCCCGGCCGGTGATGCGGGCCAGGGCGCGGGCGCCGGCGGTGCGGCGCCCGGCGGCCAGGGCCATCGCGCCGGGCGACTGGGTCGCGGGCGGCTGGAGGCGGGCGACGATGCCGCCCTCCTGGTCGGTGGCGATGGTGGCGGGGACGCGGTGGGGCCGGGCCATCGCGGCGCGCTGGATGCCGTTGGAGAACGCGGCGACCTGCTGGGGGTCGCGGACGTTCTCGCCGTAGTAGATGAACCCGCCGGGCCGGTAGCGGGCCATGACCTGCTCGGCGTTGTCGGCCCCGTACAGCCTGCGGTTGGCGGCGACGGCAGCGGGGTCGGCGGTGTCGGCGCTGAGGCCGTGGATCTGCAGGACGAACAGCTGCGCGGCCTTCTCCTCCAGCGTCATCGACCGCAGGATCCGCATGATCTCGGGGTTCCTCCCGTGGCCGGCGCCGTGACCGGGACCGGGGCCGCCGGGTGGCGCGGCCTGCGCGGCGGGCGTGGTCACGGCGGCCAGCCCGGTGACGGCGAGGGTGCCCGCGGTGAGGCCGGCGAGCCACCGGCGGCGGCGCGTGCGGGGACGGTACATGTCGGCTCCCTCCGGCCCCCGAGACTGCGGATGATCAAGGTTCCCTCCCGGCACGCTAACCTCCGGCGGCGGCGCCGTCCACGGCAAGGATCGACGACACCGCGACCGCGTCCGCGCGTCCGTGGCCGCAAGAGGTCATCGCCCGCCGCGCGGGGCTCAGTGGCGGCGCAGCCACCGCCACCAGTGGCCGCCGGGCGGGTCGGGCTCGGTCAGCGGGTGCGCCTCGATGCCGTAGCGGCGGACGAAGACGCTGCCGAACGCCTGGACGGTGGCGCCGAACGGCACCGCCAGCAGCACCCCGATGGGCCCGGCGACGGCGGCGCCGGCCAGGACGAGCCCGAACGCGACGGCGGGGTGCACGTCGACGGTGCGGGCGGTGATGCGGGGCTGCAGCAGGTAGTTCTCCAGCTGCTGGTAGCCGAGGATGAACAGCAGCATCCACAGCGCGGTCGAGGCCCCCACGGTCAGAGCGATCAGCACGGGCACCGCGCCGGCCAGGTAGGTGCCGATGGCCGGGATGAACTGCGACACCACCCCGGCCCACACCGCCAGGACGGCCGCGTAGGGGACCCCGAGCGCGGCCATGATGGCGAAGTGCGCGAGGCCCGAGACCAGGGCCAGCAGGCCGCGCGAGTAGATGTACCCGCCGGTCTTGTCGACGGCGATCTCCCAGGCCCGCAGTACCTCAAGCTGCTGGCGGGGCGGCAGCACCGAGCAGACCGTCCGGCGGAACCGCGGGCCCTCGGCCGACAGGTAGAAGGTGAACAGCAGCACGCCGAGGGCCTTGAACACCACGCCGAAGGCGGTGGTGCCGATCCCCCACACGTTGGTCGCCAGCGACGACAGGTACCGCGACAGGCCGCCGGTGGCGGTGGGCAGCCGCTGCAGCAGGTTGTCCTGCCGCAGGTCGGTCCCGAAGGTGGCGTTGACCCAGCCGGTGACCTGGCGGACGTATCCGGGGAACCCGTCGACGAGGTTGGCGGCCTGGGAGGCCAGCAGCGACCCGATGCCGCCGAGGAACCCCGCGCCGAGCACCCCGATGACCAGGAACATCACCGCGGTGGCGGGACCGCGCCGCCACCGGTGCCGGGCCAGCCAGTTGACGGCCGGTTCGATCGCGAACGACAGGAACAGCGAGACCAGCAGGAGCAGCAGCAGTTCCCGCAGCCGCTGCAGCAGCCACAGCAGCGCCATGAACCCCAGGACGACGGCACCGGCGAGCGCGAACGCCTTCGGCAGCCAGGGCGGCATCCTGTGCGCGTCCGCGTGCCGCTGCGCGGCGGACACCCCGGGCGGGACGTCGGCGGGCGTGTCGCCGGGCGGCTGCGCCATGCCCGCACGCTAACGGCGCCCCACCGCCCATTCCGGACGTCCCGCCGCACCCCGGGACCGATCTTTACCGAGCTTTCAAGCCACGTCCCCGTCCGCTGCGGGTCCTCCGCCATGGGCGAGTGCCCAGCACGGCCTCCCGGTCGCCGTCAGCCGGAGGCCGGCATCCACTCCCCCGGACGGCGTCCCGCCCAATGTGTGCGGGCAGGTCGTCATGTGTGATTCCTTCTACGCATCTCCACCGCGGCCTTCGGCAGCTCCGACTGCGGGGCGACTTCGGATGCCGTCCGGCGCGTCCCCTGCCGGTCGCGGTCTCGCCGTGTCCGTCAGCCGCGGCTCAGCAGGTCGGAGATCGCCCTGGTGATGCGGGCCTGGCGGGCGGCCGGTGTCCTGGCCTTCAGCAGCGGCAGGATGAGGCGGTAGCGGTCGGTCCTGCCGAGCGCCTCGAAGCGGGCGGCGGCGTCGGGGCGGGCGGCGAGGGCC
>NZ_SMLC01000163.1 GCF_004349245.1 Actinomadura sp. 6K520
GTTGGGGGCCGGGGGGTGTCGTGCATGCCCAGGGGGAGCGTTTCCGACCAGAGCCAGTCGTTGACCGTGCCGTCGAAGTCTGTGGGCGGGCCGACGGTGAGCAGGCGTGGGGTGCGCGGGCCCAGATGTACCTGGAAGGGGACCGGGGGTGTGAGGTGGACGCGGTGGGTGGCGCCCCAGAAGTCGTTGAAGTCGCCCTGGGCGAGGTGAACGGTGGCGTTGAGCGTGCGGGTGGCGGCCGCCGGGCCCGTGGCCAGCCATGACCAGTGGTCGGTCAGGAGGCGGCGGGCGGTGGTGCGCAGCACGTTGAGGGCGGCGAGGTCGTGCGGGCACGCGACGTCGCTGATCTGGAGTTCCGGAAGGCCGAAGCGGCGGAGGCCGCGGGTGCGGAGTCGTACGCAGGCGCAGCCGTTGACGCCCTCGGGGTCCAGCTCGGGCTCCGCGGCCGTGCAGCGGCCGTTGGCGCGGAACGGCGGCAGTACGTCGCCCAGCCACTGGTCCGCCAGCACGAAGTGCGCTCTCTCGGTGGCGGAGGGCGGCAGGATGTGACCCGTCGTGAGGTCTGCGGTGATTCCGCCGGTGGCGTCCGCGATGGCATGGGCGGCGGCGCGGGCGACCTGCGCCCCGCGCGGCTGGTCGGTGATCGGCGTGCAGGCGGTGATGACGGCGAACTCCGCAGCGTTGCCGAAAGCCCTTGCGGCCTGCCTGTCTTCGGGGCGGGCCGCCTTGATCTGCCCGGGGTCCCAGCGAAGGCAGGTGAGGTCCTCCCGGGTGACCTGGAGCTGCGGTGAGCCGAGCCGCCCGGCGATGTGGGCGTGGTACGGGCCGGCCGGACTTCGGTGGAGCAGGTCGGCGAGGTCGCCTGGAACGCTCGTGGCGGCGACGGCGAACCGGGAGGTCGTGGTGGACGGAATCGGAAACGTGATCGTGGCCATCAGGGCCGCTCCTTCCGGGATGGAACAACGCGACGTCGCCAGCATGTGCCGGGTGCGGGGCCGGCAGAAGCCGAACTCCGAGCTGTGGATAACTCTCGATCGCGGGACGGTTCCATCGGGGGAGATATCGCCCAGCTGAGCTGCGGGTGGGTCTCGCCTTCGTCTTGCCGTACAGCCGTTGGCGGGAAGTGCCCGGCGCGCCCGGCCTCATTGGGTAAAGTCGCCGTCACCCTTGGTGAGGATCACGTGAGAGGCGACGCATGTGCCGACTTTTCGCCATGAGCACGGGCGGGCCCCGGGTCCGCGCGGCCCACTGGCTGCTTGACGCGCCCCGGAGCCTGCGTGCGCAGAGTCACCGGATGCGGCACGGGGCCGGTCTCGGATGGTTCTCGCTCGGCGGGGAGCCCATCCGGGACAGGGCACCGCTCGCCGCCTTCGAGAACGCCGACTTCGACCTGCACGCCCGGAACGTTCCGTCCCACACGTTCGTGTCGCATGTCAGGGACGCGTCCGTCGGCGGCCTGACCGTGCGCAACTGCCACCCGTTCGTGATGAATGACCGGCTTTTCGCGCACAACGGTGTGGTGAAGGGGCTCGAGACGCTCCGGGCGTGGCTGACCGAGGTGGAGAGTGCGCAGGTATCCGGTGAAACCGACTCGGAACTCGTGTTCGCGTACGTGACCGCTGAGATCCGCCGCCACGGTGACACGACGACGGGGATCGTCGAGGCGGTACGGCGCATCGCCGCCGAGCTCCCGGTCTTCTCCCTGAACATGCTCCTCGCCGAGCCGGGGCGGATATGGGCGCTGCGCTACCCGGAGAGCAACGAGCTCTGGGTCCTGTCGCCCGATGTGGGCGATGCGGGCGGTATGGACGGTACGGGCGATCCGGGTACGGACGGGCCGGTGCCCGCCGTCGTCATCGCCAGCGAGCCCATGGACGACCGGCGAGGCTGGCGCCTCCTCCAGCCCGGTGAGCTGCTGATCGTGGAGGGTCTCACCGAGATCTCGCTGTTCCCGTTCGGGCCCCTGAGCCGTCCGCTGCGCCGCGCGGACCTCTCGCTCCGTGAAGCCGCGTCCCAGGCGCCCGCCGGCGCGCCGACCGCCTCCGGGACGGGCGTTCCGGCGCCCGGACCCGAAGCCGTGGCCGGCCCGGCCCCCGTCCTCGCGGCCACCGAAGGCGGTTCGGCTTCCTGCGGCGGCGCCGTCCCCTGACGCGTGGCTTCCGCCGCGCCGCGGCCGGGTTCCGTATCCGAGGCCGGTGTCCAGCTCCGACACGCCGTTCACCACGGAAAAGACCAGCTTCGGCCGAATTCGCGGTGATTCGCGCGGCATCGACGGCGTAATCAGGGGGAATGTGTACGTTGGGGAGATCAACACTGCTGTGAGCTGCGGGGACGGGCCCCGTGGCGCAGCCTTGGAAACCAGGAGGTCCCCGTGGCCCGAACACTGTCGAGAGGCACCCGTGTGACCGGTGCCGAACGCACCCAACTCGCCGCCGAGCTCGCCCCGCGCTACGCGGCCGGCGAGAGCATCCGCGACCTGGCGGCCGAGACCGGCCGGTCCTACGGGTTCATCTACAACGTCCTCAAGGAGGCGGGCGTCCCGCTCCGGGGCCGGGGTGGCAACACCCGGCGCAAGAAGTCCTGACCCGCTCCCACGATCAGAAGGAAAACGCGCACATGATCGGACGTCCCCCTCGCCCCCCGGGGGGACCCCGCGCGCTAGTGACGGCGGTCCGCCCCGGTGACCTCGTGGCGACCGTTCAGGCTGGCGAGGTCCGCGGCCGCACGGCCGGCGACCCAGCCTTCGTAGTTGGACACCGAACCCGCCCGACCCTTGGCGAGATTCGGGAACATCGCGCCGACGGCCTGTTCGACGGCCTGATCGCGCGCTGCCAGGACGGGGACCAGATCGTTCCCTCCGGCGCTCTCGGCCGCCCGCCCGGCGGCCTCCAGCAGCCGCTCCCCGATGCGGGCGGCGTAGGCGTTGAGGAAAGCGTGGCGGAACGAACGCGTCCTTGAACGCCCCCGCGCGTCGCGCCTGGGACCCGCGTGCACCATGGCGGCCGTCGCCTGGACGAGCAGCGACGTGAACAGCATCTCCACCGCGGCCAGATCGGCCGGATAGCCCATGACCGTGGAGAACCCCAGCTCCCGATGCCATACCGCCCTGCAGCGGTTGGCATCGGCCACCACCGTCAGCAGGACCGCCTTGGGCGAGTCATAGGGGTTGTCCACCGCGATGCGCCGTCCGGCGGGCCCGCTGTTGTCGCCTGTCTCCGCGGCCAGCAGCGCATGGTCGATGCTGTGCCGTGCCATCAGTTCCTGAGCGCGCGCGCTCAGCGCCTCCGCCTCTTCGGGGAACTCCGTCGACTCGGCCTTGGCCAGGAGCGCCCTGACCTTGCCGAGCGTCCGCTGATCGACGTCCTGCACCCGCTCGTGGGAGGCGGCTGACCCATCCCCGCCTGCGGCGGACGCACCGGGAAGTGGGCCGAGGCTCGGCAGCCTTGGCAGGCCCTCAAGCAACTGGATGAGTTCGATCGCGCACGTGATGTAGGTCGCGTGTGCCACGCCTTCGCGTTCGCACCAGGCGTCCGGGTGGCCCTCATCGTCCTCCCACCACACGTCGGCTTCGAGGACGGCGAGTTGCTCGCGCCACCGGGCGTCCACGGTGGCGCCGGAGTAGGCCCGCATCTCGCCCGCGATCACGTCGGTCGCGAGCCGTGCGTGCCTGGACGTGCGGCGGCGGGACGTGAACCTGACCACATCGGCCGGTTGCCAACCCCGCTCCCAGGCGCTCGTGACCCCCCGCCGAAGCCGGGCGGCAAGGCTTCGGCGGACGGTGGCCGTCCAGCCGGGGACGGTGGCCTGCTCGGCCACCGCCACCACGAGCCGACGGAATCCGGCGTGGTCTCCCAGGGAGAGCGCCCGCACGGCCTCGGCGATCAGTACGTCGGCGGCCTCCGTGCGGGAGGCCGAGGTCGTCCCCTCTCCAGGCCGTGCACGTCGCCCCACCATCCGGTCCACCACCCCCGTCGCCCGGGTCATTCGAGCACGACGCATCCTGCCATCCCGGGACGGACGGTTCGCCTCGCCCGGCGGGACTCGTCCGATCGGGGCAGCGCAAAAGCCCCCGACCGTTCGGTCGGAGGCCGCCGGCGGACGTGCGGTCCGCCCTAGACGTCGTGGTCGCCGATTCCCCCGCCGCGCATCTCCTCGATGACCACGCTCTGGTAGGCGCGGGAGGTGTCGGGGACGTAGCTGAGCCGTGCGAGCGCCTTGCCCTCGGCGTCCCTGATCTCGAAGTGGTAGCCGTCTCTCGCCTCGCCCACCTGCGCCGCGGCCTGGTCGTGCCGGAGCCGGCACATTGTGTCGACCTTCTCCAGCGCGACCTTCAGGCTGCCCGCGTCGCTGATGAGCCGGGCCGGCTCACTCGTCTCCCAGATCTCGAACATCGGTCGTGTCCTGTCAGCGGTCGGTCGGTCGAACGAACGGAGCGGGGCGTTCCAGATGTCGCAGACAGCTTGAACCCATTTGGTGGATCTTTCAATCAATGCAGGTATCGGATTGATCACTATTCGGAGTTCTGCCCGCTCAGGGCGCCTTGTCCGCATCTGGTGGCATATGGGAGCTTTTGTGGTACACCCCGGTCCCGATAGGGTCGACGTTCGCAACCGAACGAGATTCGGGAGGAAGTCGGAGTGGACTACCGGGTCGTGTCCATAGTCCGAGACAACGCCCGCGACCGCGGGACGGCGCCCGCCGTCACCGGGGACGGGCGCACCGTGAGCTACGCCGAGCTCCACGAGCGCTCCAGCCGGGTCGCGCAGGCCCTCCTCGCCGCAGGGCTCGGGAGCGGCTCCCGGGTCGCGTACCTGGGCAAGAACGCCCCCGAGTACTTCGACCTCCTGTTCGGCGCCGCGAAGATCGGCGCGGTGACGGCCCCGGTCAACTGGCGGCTGACCCCGGCCGAGATCGCCGCGATCGTCACCGACGCGGGGGCGCCGGTGACGGTGGTGGACGCCGAGTTCGCGGATCTCGCGGCCGGCCTGCCCGGACGGACCGTCCTCACCGGCGAGGACCACGAGAGCTGGCTCGCCGCGCATCCGGCCGAAGACCCCGGCCATGCCGGGGAGCCCGGCGACATCGTCGTGCAGCTCTACACGTCCGGCACGACCGGGCTGCCGAAGGGTGTGCAGCTGAGCAACGCCAACTTCGAGGTGGGGGAGCGGATGGCCCGCCGCTGGCGCCTGGACGCCTCGGCGGTGAGCCTCGTGCCGATGCCGCTCTTCCACATCGGCGGCACCGGCTGGGCTCTGGCCGGGCTCTACGCGGGGTGCCGGCAGGTGCTGGTCCGCGACATCGACCCGGCCGCGCTGGTCGACACCTTCGAGCGCGAGCGGATCACCAACGCGTTCATCGTCCCGGCCGTGCTGCAGCTCATGTGCGAGGTCCCGGGCGCAGCCGAGCGCGACCACTCCGCGCTGCGGGCGATCACCTACGGCGCGTCCCCCATCACCTCGGAGGTGCTGCGCCGCGCGCTCGACACCTTCCGGGCCCCGCTCTTCCAGCTGTACGGGATGACCGAGACGACCGGCGCGATTGTCCAGCTCGAACCCGAGGACCACGACCCCGGCGGGCCGCGCGCCCATCTGATGCGCTCGGCCGGGCGCCCGTACGACTGGGTCGAGGTGCGGATCGTCGAGCCGGGCGGGGACGCCGAGCGGCCGGTGGGCGAGGTCGGCGAGGTGCTGACCAGGTCCAGCCAGAACACGCCCGGCTACTGGAACCGTCCCGAGGAGACCGCGCGGCTCCTGGCCGGGGACGGCTGGCTCCGCACGGGTGACGCCGGCTACGTCGACGCCGAGGGCTACCTGTTCCTCACCGACCGGATCAAGGACATGATCGTCACGGGTGCCGAGAACGTGTACCCCATCGAGGTCGAGGAGGTCCTCGCCGCGCATCCGGGAATCGCCGACGTCGCGGTCATCGGGGTGCCGGACGAGCGGTGGGGAGAGACCGTCAAGGCCGTCATCGTGCCCGCCCCTGGCGCGACGCTCACGGAGGACGAGGTGATCGAGTACGCCCGCGAGCGGCTGGCCGGCTTCAAGCGTCCCCGTTCGGCCGACTTCGTGGACGCCCTGCCCCGCAACCCCAGCGGCAAGATCCTCAAGAAGGACCTGCGCGCCCCGTACTGGGAAGGCATGGGCCGCACCATCGGCTGACGGACCGCTGCCCCAAGGTTGGGCGGGCCGCGCCTACACCCGCTCTCTCTGGGGCATCAGTCGTCGGCGAGGGTGACGATCGTCTCCTTTGCGTCGGGTTCGAGGAACCGCAGGAGCGACTCACCTTCGCGGGTCAGCTCGTCGAGGGCTGCCTTGGGGAGTGGGTCGAAGGGACGCAACCGCAGCGTGGCGACCTTGCGCTTGTACTCCGTCTCCCAGATGCCCTGTGCGAAGCCGTCCCAGAGGAACACGGCCCGGACACGAAGGTTCTTCGTGGTGAGCAACGGCCGATGTGCGTCGGCGATGACGCGTCTGCGGTCTGCGTGCGCCAGGACTAGGCTGTCGAACTCGGGCAGGAACCGCAGCGGCGCCGCAACGTCCTCGCCGGGCCGTGGAGCGTCGGGCAGGTCGAACAGCTCCCTGCCACGGTCGTCGTTGAAGACCCGCAGGCCCGGCCGCAGGCGCTCCAGTGCCGCGCCGCTCTCGGGAAGCCCCGACCACGTCTGGGCGTCGACGCCGGAGGCCGGCCCGTAAGCCGCCAGGTATCGGAGCATCAACTCGTCGAGCGCCGGCTCGTCCGAGGGTGCGGCGCCCAGCCAGTCATCGGCCAGCGTGAACTGCGACGTACGGGGGAACCCCCACCTGTCCTGGGTCGGGACCATGGCCAGTGGAACGCAAAGCCGTACGGCATAGCCGAGCGCCCTGTCGTTGACGTCCGGGAACTGCTCCTGCAGTAGCGCACGGACCTCGTTGAAAGTGCGGGGCCCCTGTCCGAGCAGCGCTCGCGCCGACGGGACGACCTTCTTGAGGTCCATGCCTTCGGCCCGGTCGCCCAGCACTCTCAGTGCGCCGTCCAGCATGGGCTGCATCGTCGTGCGGAAGGCCGTGTAGTCGGCACCGGTCATCAGGTGCAGGGTGGCGCGCATCATCGTGGCCCGCACGAGGGACCGGTTCTGCAGGGCCTTCTTCAGGTCGGACGCCTGGAAGCCGTCCAGCCGGGTCCACAGCCCCAGGAACGGCGGTTTGGGCTCCTGTGCTTGCATGCCGAGGAGCCGTCCCACCGCCTCCGTCACGGGGACGGGCTCCCGCGCCAGGAGGAGCTGCCGTGCCAGCGTGGCGCGGTTCAGGGCTCGGACGCTCAGCGTTTCCGTCATCCGTCCAGAATGCACGCCCTTGCCCCGGGCCGTGGCGAACGCCCCTCCGCCCCGGCCGAACCCGCGGATCACCGCAGGTCAGCGCGTCCGAGTGCCCGCCACCGCGGCGGGCGGGGTGATCGGGAACGAGCGAGGGACGCAACGGTTACGGGGTGAAAAAATCCCAAAATGCACGTGCATCAGCTCTTGCACCTGCACGCCATCCCTAGCAGGATGATCCCGGACCCCCGCACGTGAACTCCCCGGAGATCGCGATGAACGCACACTTGAGCGACAGTGACCGGCAGGCGCTGCGTCTTGCCCAGGATCTCCGCGAGGAGATGCGGGCGGCGCTGCCGCACCTGCCGTCCGCCCCCTCTGTCTCCCCGTTCGTCGACCAGGCCGGGATGCCCAGCGTCCTGCTGCGCATGGACGCCGAGACCGCCCGCGCGCTCATGGGCCTGCTGGCCGAGCGCCGCCTGGAGCAGGGGTCGGCGGAGCCACGCCGAGGCGACGGATCTCACATCCCGCCCGCGGCCCAGGCGGTCCCGGCGGCCCAGGGAGCAGTCGCGGCCTTCGGGCAGCAGCCCCCTTACCCGGACCCGTCGTTCGTCCCGCCGCACCCGGGCCCCCCGGTCTTCACCGGCGGAACCGGGCCGACCCCGCTGGTCCCGTCGGTCTACCCGACCCACTGACCAGCGCTCCCCCCACCACGCGGCAACCCCCAGCAGGCTCGCTCAATCCACTCGGGTCTCCCGTTCACGTGCCTCCTCCTCGCGGTGTTCTCGGGTGTTGACTCCTCCTGGGCACTGAGTGCTCTGTTCCTTGCTGGGACGGGCCTCTCGCGCACGACGGCCGTCCAGTTCTGCGCCCGCCCGCTTCATGGCCTCGCGGGGGGATCGCCATGGGGGAGTGGTGTCGGGGCGCTTGCTCACGGGGCTCCGCCGGGGCCGGGAACATTCTCGGGAGTGCAAACGCTGAACCATGTACGGTCATCCCAGGTGGGAGCCATGCGAGCATAAAGATCTTTTTGCCCGCGCGGCCCGGTAGGCCGGTACCAAGGGGTCTCGAACCCTCCGGCGCCGGATCAGCATAAAAGATCTACCTGGCCAAAGGTAAAGAAATCGCCCGTTTGGCGAAACCACGGTAATGCCGTATATAGTCACACCCAGGCCAGGGTCAAAGAACCGTTTGACCTGGCCTAACGCATAGTCGTCGCCGCCCGCCCGCCAGGCGGGTCCTCTACGCCGAACCACGGCCGTCCCATGCACCGGCCGTGCACCGCGCGGAGCCAATGAGCCCCCGGTCGGCGTCCATTCCCGCTATATCGAAGCCCGCGTCTCACGCGCGTCCCAAGACGGTCGTGCGCCATTGAGCGCGAGCGCGGTCCGCCATGCCCGCGGGCCGTTCCAAGCGGGCCTTTCACGCGACGGCTGCTCCCGAGTCCCGAGTCTCGGAGCCGTTCCCTCCTGCCCGGATTCCGGCGTTCGCCGACCGGTGCGGAACGGCGGCCCTGTACCCCGACCGAAGGAAACCAATGCAGCAGCGAGCGATCAATGCCGTCCTGACCGGCGTCACCGGCACCGCCCTCGCGGGCATGCTCGTGGCCGGCGTCGCCGCCGCCAGCGATGACTCCGCTCCCGGCGAGAAGCAGTTCCTTACGCAGGAGGCCGTGGCCGCGCAGCAGCACGACGCGCGCCAGGACCAGGCCCAGAACAAGGCCCGGCACGAGGCCGAGAACAAGGCCGAGAACAAGACCCCCGCCGGCAACGCCGAGAACGAGAAGAAGAGCGAGGCCGCGAAGTCCGAGAGCACGCCCGCGAAGAAGGGCCCGAAGGCCCTGCTCAGCGGCACGACCACCGCGTCCTACTTCTGGGACGACGGCTCCGGCGTCCGCGGCGACACCGGCGCTCCCGCGAGCGGGAAGCCGATGCAGAAGGGCATGTTCGCCAGCCCGAGCTGGCCGATGCTCACCAAGGTGAAGGTCTCCTACAAGGGCCGCACCGTGACCGGCTTCGTCGGCGACCGCGGTCCCGGCGAGCCGTCGCACCGGGGCATCATGCTCGACCTCGACACCTACACCTTCCGGTACCTGCTGGACGGCGGCAAGCCGAGCGACAAGTACAACGCCGGAACCGGCGAGGGGCACCTGAAGGGCCTCAAGTGGGAGGTCCTGGAGTGGGGCAAGGGCGCCGGCCAGAAGGGCAAGCCCCGGCCTTTCGGCTCCTGACGTGAGGCCGCTCACGACCTGGCGGTGAGGTATCTCACCACGGTCGTCGGTCTCTCCCAGACCCGGCACAGGGCTGCCGGTGCATGGAAGACGGGGATTCCCCGGTATCGCGAGATCACCGGGGAGTCCCCGTTTTCCTGTCCTCGGACGTCAGCCGGTGAGGAGGGGGATGACGGCGGCGAACTCGTCCATGACCTCGTCCGAGACCTGGTAGTAGGTGAAGCCGTAGCGGTCGCGGCGGGCGAGCATCTGCTCGGCGATGTGCTCCGGCGGACCCAGGAACTGCGACGGCATGTCGAGGACGAGGTCGGTCGCCGACGTCCCCCAGCCGCGGAGGACGGCGACGCGTGCGGCGGCGCGGCGGGGGTCGGGGCCGAACGTGGGCGTCACCATCATGCTCAGCTCGACGTCCCGGTCTCCCGCGGCCGCACGCACCAGGTCGACCTTGCGGGCGATGGTGTCCGGGAGCCGCTCGGTGACCTCCTCGGAGATCGTCCCCTCGGGGAGGGCGCGGGGAAGGATGCCGACGGTGTCGGCGTGCCGGCCGGCGATGCCGAGCATGCGCCCGCTGCCGGCACCGACGACGAGCGGCGGCCGGGCCGCGGGCGGCGGGAAGGTGGTCAGGCCGTCGATCCTGTAGTGGTCGCCCGCGAACGTGGTCTTCCGGCCGTCGAGGAGGCTCCGCAGGATCTCCAGGGACTCCGCCAGCCGCCCCACCCTCGCACCGGCCGCGTCGAACGGCATCCCGGCGGCCTCGTACTCGTCGCGCAGCCAGCCCGCGCCGACACCGAGCTCGAACCGCCCGCCCGACAGGTGGTCGAGGGTGGCGGCCTCCTTGGCGAGCATCACCGGGTGCCGGTAGTCGTTGGCCAGGACCATCGTGCCCAGCCGCAGCGTGCTCGTCGCCGCCGCGGCGGACGCGAGCGCCACCATCGGCGCGAGCTGGTCGCCGAAGGGCTCGGTGACGAAGTGGTCCCGCAGCACCAGCACGTCGTAGCCGAGGTCCTCGGCACGCCGCGCCGTGCGGGTCAGGCCGGTGCCGGAGCGGATCGACTCGCCCACGACCCCGAAGCGGAAGTTTCTGTCCATGCCGCGAGCATGGCCGCGAGCGGGGCCGGTGCGCTGGCAGGAATCCGACACGGGGGTCGGCGGTGCGGCGCCGCCGCCCGCGCCGACCGGCGGAACGGGGCGAGTGGCTCGATTCGCCGTCCGTGCGGCGCAAGGGCGTCACCGACTGCCCCGTTCCCACCGGTCACCATCCAGGCTGCGTCGCGATCGCCGGTTTTGCAACCCGCGGCCCCGCGGGGCGCCGGTCAGCCGATGCGCTGGGTCAGGAGGCGGCCGGGCCATTCACCGACGGTGAACTCCGCCACGGGTTCGAACCCGTGGCGCCGGTAGTACTCCACGAGCCGGCCGTCTCCGCCGCCGTAGCAGTCGACGCGGAGCAGTCCCGCGCCCTTGGCCCGGGCCTCCTCCCTGGCCTTGGCGATCAGTGCGCCGCCCACCCCCGCGCCCGCGAACGTGCGGTCGGTCACCAGCAGCGTGATGTAGAGCTCGGGTTCGTCTATCGCGTCCACGTAGTGCGGCGGTCCCGGCGATACCGCCATGACCCCCGCCGGAACGCCCCGCACCTCCGCCACCCAGATCTCGTCATCGCGGGCGATCCCGTTGATGCGCTCCACCCGGCGCGGGTCGGCCGACCACGGCTCGGTGCCCCACTGACCCGACCGGCCGTGCGCGACGAGCCATTCCACGGCGCCGTCCAGCATCGCCAGCATGATCGGCGCGTCCGCGGCGCCGCCCTCGCGGATCTTCATCGGCCCACCTCCTCGCGGACGATCCTGGCAGGTTCTCGATCAGCTGCGCGAGGGGGACCGGGCGGCGGTCAGCCGTCGATGAACTCCTGGGCGCGGCGGAACAGGCCGAGGGTGATCGAGTGGAGCATGTCGCCCGTCTCCCGGGGCGCCTTGCCGGCGAACGCGCGGGCGTTCGTACCCTCCAGGACGATGCCGAGCTTGAAGCACGCGAGCACCGCGTACCAGGTGATGGACGACAGGTCACGCCCGGCGACGGCGTCCGCGCGCTCGGCGTAGGTGGTGACGAGGTCGTCCGCCGCGGGCAGGCCGCCGGCGGCGCCGAGCGGGCCGGCCAGCGCCGCGCTCTGGTCGGCGCGGTCGGGCCAGGTGGCCAGCAGCCAGCCGAGGTCGAGCAGGGGATCGCCGATCGTGCACATCTCCCAGTCGACGATCGCCGCGACCTCGGGGCCGTCGAACGAGTACATCAGGTTGGCCAGGTGGTAGTCACCGTGCAGGATGCCCGGCCGCCATGCCGCCGGATGGTGCTCGCCCAGCCAGCGGGCGACGTCGTCCAGGCCGGGGATGTCCGGTCCTGGGTAACCGTCCAGCGCGCTGTAGGAGTCGAGCTCGGACAACCAGCGGCCTACCTGGCGCTCAAGGAAGCCCTCCGGTTTGCCGAAACCGTGGAGTCCGACGGCCTCGTAGTCCACCGCGCCCAGGGCCGCCAGCGCGCGTGCCGCGTTCAAGCCCATCTCGCGCCGGACGGTCTTGTCTCCGGCGTGCAGTTCGGGCAGCGTCACCGAGGCGTTGAAGCCCTCCACCGGCGTCATCAGGTAGAAGACCGCCCCGCCCATGACGGTTTCGTCGGTGCAGGCGGCGATGAGGCGAGGCGCCGGGACGTCCGTGCCGTCCAGGGCCGCCAGCATGCGAGCCTCCCGGCGCAGGACGTCGTTCGTCCTCGCGCGCAGATGGCTCGGCCCGCGCCGGAGCACGTATTCGCGGCCGCCCCTGCCGAACCGGACCAGGGTGTTCTGCGTGCCCCCGGCCAGCGGCTCGACGTCCTCGAACGGACCGCCGGGCAGGCCCTGGGCGTCCATCCAGGCGGCCAGGACAGCGAAGTCGACGAGCGCGCGGTCGATCTGCTCAGGCTGCACGGGCGGATCCCTTTCCGGACACGGATCACCTGCCGACAGGAGACACCGGAGAGTAACAGTCATGCACTTGCATTACTCCTTGAGGTAGGTGGATTATCGAGGAAACGACGCAGGAGGTTCGCCATGGCATGGGACTTCGAGACCGACCCCGCCTACCAGGAACTGCTCGACTGGGCGGACGCCTTCGTGCGGGACGAGGTCGAGCCGCTCGACCTCGTCCTCGGCGACCCGTACGACAAGACCGACCCCCGCTACAAGGAACTGGTGCGGCCCCTCCAGGACCGCGTCCGCGAGAAGGGCCTGTGGGCCTGCCACCTCGGCCCGGAACTCGGCGGCCAGGGCTACGGCCAGGTGAAGCTGGCGCTGCTCAACGAGATCCTGGGGCGCTCCCGCTGGGCGCCCTCGGTCTTCGGCTGCCAGGCGCCCGACTCGGGCAACGCGGAGATCATCGCGCACTTCGGGACGCCCTCGCAGAAGGAGCGCTACCTGCGTCCCCTCCTCGACGGCGAGATCTCCTCGTCGTACTCGATGACCGAGCCGCACGGCGGCGCCGACCCGACCCTGTTCACCACGCGGGCCGTCCGCGACGGGGACGGCTGGGTGATCAACGGGGAGAAGTGGTTCTCCTCCAACGCCCGGCACGCCACGTTCCTGATCGTGATGGCGGTGACGAACCCCGACGTGTCCGCCTACGAGGGCATGTCGATGTTCATCGTCCCGGCCGACGCGCCCGGCCTGATCACCGTCCGCAACGTGGGCGTGGGCGGCGAGCGCGAAGGCTCCCACGGGTACCTGCGCTACGAGAACGTCCGCGTCCCCGCCGAGAACCTCCTCGGCGACGAGGGCGGCGCGTTCGTCATCGCGCAGACCCGCCTCGGCGGCGGCCGCATCCACCACGCCATGCGCACGATCGCGCAGGTCCGCAAGGCGTTCGACATGATGCTGGAACGCGCGGTCTCCCGGCAGACGCGGTTCGGCGCGCTCGCCAAGATGCAGATGACCCGGGAGAAGATCGCCGACAGCTGGATCGAGATCGAGCAGTTCCGGCTGCTCGTCCTGCGCACCGCCTGGCTGATCGACAAGCACGGGGACTACAAGAGGGTCCGCAAGGACATCGCCGCCGTCAAGGCCGCGATGCCGAAGGTCTACCACGACGTCGTCCAGCGCGCGATGCACCTGCACGGCGCCCTCGGGGTGTCGAACGAGATGCCGTTCGCCGCCATGATGCTGGGGGCGCAGGCGATGGCGATCGCCGACGGCCCCACCGAGGTCCACAAGATCACCCTCGCCCGGCAGCTGCTGCGCGACGTCGAGCCCGTCGAGGGCCTGTGGCCGTCCGGCCACCTGCCCACCCGCCGGGAGGCGGCCCGCGAGCGCTTCGCCGACGCGCTGGAGCACGCGATCGGCAATGAGTGACACCCGCGAACGCCTGCTGGACGCCGCCGAGAGGCTCTACGCCGCACGCGGCGTGGACGCGGTCAGCCTCCGGGAGATCCTCCAGGAGGCCGGCGCCCGCAAC
Source organism: Actinomadura sp. 6K520 (assembly GCF_004349245.1). Taxonomy (GTDB): domain Bacteria; phylum Actinomycetota; class Actinomycetes; order Streptosporangiales; family Streptosporangiaceae; genus Spirillospora. Next base: position 13,994 of record NZ_SMLC01000163.1, read on the forward strand.
GCGACGGCCGTCCAGTACCACTTCGGGGACCGCGCCGGGATCGTCCGCGCGCTCCTGGCGCGGCACGCCCCCGAAGTGGAGGCCCGGCGGCACGCCCTGCTCGACGCCTACGAGGACGGCGAGCAGGGCGTGCGCCCGCTGGCCGGCGCGCTCGTCCGCCCCCTGGCGGCCCGCCTGGCCGACGAGTCGGGCCGCGCCTACCTCCAGGTCTGGGCGGACGTGGTCAACCGCCCGGCCCCCCTCGTCCCCGTAGCCGTCCTCGACGACCCCAAGGACAGCCTGTGCCGCTGGCGCACCCTCGTCGAACCCCTCCTGGAGGAGGACGCGGCCCGCCTGCACCGCCGTTTCACCGCCATCCTGTACGCCTCGATCGAGCTCGCCCGCCGGGCCCGCTCCGGCCCCCGCACCGACGACCGCCTGTTCACCAGCTACCTGATCGACGTCGTCGCCGCGATCCTCGGCGCCCCGGTCTCACCCGAGACCCGGCGCCTCGCCGCCGAACGAGACGCCGCCCGCCGGTGAGGTCACATTCGTCCAAGACACCCCGGTCCCCGCCTCCCAGACTGGGCATGCCGGTCACGACAAGGGAGGACGACATGACCAGTGAGATCCGCCGGACCTTCTACCCCATCGTCAACTGCGCCGACACGGCCAAGTCGATGGAATGGCTGGAGAAGGCGTTCGGCTTCAAGCCGCGCGAGGTCCACCGGGACGACGCGGGCAACGTCGTGCACGCCGAAATGACCTTCGACACCGGCATCCTCATGTTCGGCAACGGCGAACCCGGCAAGACGGCCCTCTACGTCGCCGTGGACGACCCCGACGCCCACCACGACCGCGCCAAGGCCGCGGGCGCCGAGATCACCGCCGAGCTGTCCGACAAGGAGTACGGCTCCCGCGACTACGCGGCCCGTGACCTGGACGGCAACCAGTGGTACTTCGGCACCTACCGCCCCTGACCGCGCCTGACCGCCCGGACGCGCCGCCGGGTCACCGGCCCGGGGCGGATGAGGGCCGTGCGGCGGGCGCCGGCCGGCCGCGCCGCCGCCGACCTCGCGTGGACCGAGAAACCCACAGCCGCGCGGCCCGGCATTTGGCACACGATCACACGATCTACGCCAATCCAAAATAGGGCTATACAGCCCTATTGTCTCAGTTGTCGATTTTCGCGACCATGGCTCCGGTTGATCATCTTCTCCGGAGGGAGTTCTCCATGGCCGCGGAAATCCACCTCACCCGAAGGGGCCTGCTCGGAGGCACCGGCGCGGTGCTCGGGGGCGCGCTGCTCGGCCCGGTGGCCGGTGCGCCGCCCGCCGCCTCGGCGCAGGCCGCGCCCCGCGTGTACACCCGGTCCGAGTGGCTGGCGCGGCCGCCCACGTCGGCGGCCACGGTGCTCGACCGGGCCCCCGACCACATCGTCGTGCACCACACCGCCACGCCGAATTCCACCGACTACTCGCTGGCGCACGCCTTCGCCCTGTCCCGGTCGATCCAGAACTACCACATGGACAGCAACGGCTGGGCGGACACCGGCCAGCAGCTCACCATCAGCCGCGGCGGCCACCTGATGGAGGGACGCAACCGCAGCCTCAGCGCCATCAACGCCGGCGACCACGTGGTCGGCGCGCAGACCGGCGGCCACAACAGCCACACGATCGGCATCGAGAACGAGGGCAACTACATGACCGCGGCGCCGACCGGCTCGCTCTGGGGCGCGCTCGTCGTGACCTGCGCGTGGCTGTGCGACGTGTACGGCCTCGACCCGCACGCGGCGATCGTCGGGCACCGCGACTACAACGCCACCGCCTGCCCCGGCGACGTCCTCTACGCGCGGCTGCCGCAGCTGCGCAACGAGGTCGCCGGTAGCCTCGGCGCGCGGCGCGTGACGCAGAGTTCCCCGCCCGTGCCCAGCGGCCTTCCCGGACCGCGCCACACCTTCGACCACGGACCGGCACTGAGCCCCGGCGAGCGCACACGCTGATCTCGGCGGCGGGAAAGGGGAAGCCCGCGGGGCCGGCTCGGTGCTACCGTGCCGAGGCCGGCCGCGGGACTCCGGTGCGACTTCCGTAACCCCACCTTCAAGTGTGATTCGCAGTTCGCGCCCCCCTTCCCCGGCCGGCCTCGGCACGGT